>JBAZTQ010000070.1:0-16837 GCA_041661845.1 Kiritimatiellales bacterium
CCCTATTTCTTCGCTTTTTCCTCTTCAAGAAACAGCTTGTATTCCACGCTGTCGACCAGCGCTTCCCACGACGCTTCGATGATGTTTTCCGAAACGCCGACCGTGCCCCATGTTTTTTCGCCGTCGCTCGACTCGATCAGCACACGGGTTTTAGCCGCCGTCGCTTCTTCAGGGTCGAGGATGCGCACCGAATAGTCGATCAGCGCGACATCGGCGATCACAGGATAAAATTTGACAAGCGCATCACGCAGAGCGTGGTTGAGCGCATCGACCGGGCCGTCGCCGGTACCGTTCGCCGATACACTCTGTCCGCCGACACTCAGCTTGACGTTCGCCTCGGAACGGCAGCCGGGCTTTTCGCCCTGCTTGTCGACCGTAACACTGAAGCTCTTGAGATCGAAGAAAGACTGGTGCTGTTTGAGCACCTTCTTGATCAGCATCTGGAACGACGCATCGGCCGACTCGTATTCGTAGCCGTCTTTTTCCATCTGCTCAAGCTGCTTGAGCACCTCGCGCACTTCGGGCGACTTACGGTCAAGGTCGAGGCCCATTTCGATGGCTTTCAGGAAAACATTGCTCGCGCCTGACAGCTCGGAAATCAGAATGCGCCGGCTGTTGCCGACCGACTCCGGAACGATGTGTTCAAAGCTGCGCGACACCTTGCGCACGCCGTCGACGTGCATCCCCGCCTTGTGGGCAAAAGCGCTGTCGCCGACAAACGCCTGCTTGGCGTAGGAGCGGATATTAGCCTGATCATAAACAAACAGCGAAAGCGCGCGGAGTTGCTTGAGATTTTCCGCCTTCGTCAGACAGGCATATCCCATTTTGAGCATGAGATTAGGAATCACCGAACTCAGGTTGCAGTTACCGACCCGCTCGCCGATACCATTGATCGTACCCTGCACATGCACCGCGCCGGCCTGAACCGCCGCCAGCGTGTTCGCCACGCCGAGTTCACCGTCATTGTGCGTATGGATGCCGACCGGCGTATTGAAAGCTTTCACCACGTCCGCCGTGATTGCCGCCACTTCATGCGGAAGCGCTCCGCCGTTGGTCTCGCAAAGGACGAGGCAGTCGGCTCCGGCATCCGCGGCGGCTTTGAGCGCCGCCATGGCGTATTCCGGACTGTCTTTGTAGCCGTCGAAAAAATGCTCGGCGTCGTAGATCACCTCTTTGCCGTGTTGCTTCAGAAACCGGACGCTGTCCGCGATCATTGCCAGATTTTCCTCCGGCGTCGTCTGAAGCACTTCGATCACGTGCAGAAGCCAGCTCTTGCCGAAGATGGTGCAAACCGGTGTATCAGCTTCCAGCAGCGCGGCGAGGCCTTTGTCTTCTTCCGGCGGTGTATTGGCGCGACGGGTCGAACCGAAGGCGGCGACCTTGGCGTTCTTAATATTTTCTTTCTTAATGAGGCGGAAAAACTCCATGTCTTTCGGATTGGACGCGGCGAACCCGCCTTCGATGTAGCCGACACCGAACTCATCAAGGCGTTTAGCAACCTGCACCTTGGCAACGGCGGAAAAGGAAACTCCCTCCGCCTGTGCACCATCGCGCAGCGTCGTATCATAAATGGCTATCTTTTTCGTACTCATGGTTTTCCCCTGGGAAGCGAAGAAAGATATACGAGCCCCCCGCAGATTTAAAGCCTTCTGGGGCGCTTTTTTCAGGCCGATCATCCGCGAAATCCTTACTCGGTTTCGCCGATTTTAACGGTTTTTCCGGTGGAGTCTTTGATTTGCAGGTTTTCGAGACATACCTTGCCGGGGCCGGCACACGGGTCAAGCCGCAGGCTGTAAAGAACTTTGGTTTCGGGTATCTGCAAAGTCACGGTCTGCCATGCTCCATCGTGCTTAACAGAAAACTCAAGGTGTCCGCCTTTAGTCGGTATGGTCTCAGCGTCAGTGGTCCAGTAAATCTCTCCATTCCCGCCGGCCGTACTTTGCAAACGGAACTCCAGCGTGTAAGGCCCGGCGGACATTGGCGGCAAGGCATTGAATACGAGACCAGGATCTTCCCCTTCGCACTGAAGCTGGAGTTGACCATCAATGACGTTGAGTTTGGTGCCGACCCGCGCCCGTATTCCTTCGTTTCCGGAGGCTCCTTTTTTGGCGGCTTTCTTTTTGCCCTTCGCCGCGTCGTGCCGGGCGGTACTGGCATCCGGCGAAGAGTAATCTGTCCATTCGCGGTGTTTCTTTTCCGTAGCCGCAGCGGCAACCGGAGCGTACTCCTTCGCCGGAGCATGGAGTACATTCTCGGCCATATCCGTCCACTGCTTCGTCATCCGCGAAGCCATCTCGGGATACTGCGCAATGACATTGTGCAGTTCGGTGCGATCCTGAGCCATGTTATAGAGCTCCCACGGCTGGCTCTGGAAACTGACCAGCTTCCAGTCGCCGTCGCGCAAACCGCGGTCACTGGCAAACAGCAGGTGAATGGGCGGACGGGACGTCATGGCCTGACCATCAAAAATCGGTTTAAGAGAAATGCCCGCCAGCGGCGAAAGTTCCCGCCCCGGCCATTTACCGGGAATCGGCGCGCCGCCGAGTTCCGCGAGCGTCGGCAGAACATCCACCAAATGCGCGGGCGAGCTTACAATGGAACCGGGTTTCGTCTTCAAGCCGGCAGGCCAATGCACAATGGCGGGCGTGGAGATACCGCCTTCAAACTGGTTCTGCTTGTAATAACGGAACGGCGTATTGCGCGCCCACGCCCAGCCGGTGCTGTCGCTCCACGCCGTTGTGCCGTCGTACGGCTCGCTGTTCTGTCCTGAATTTTTGCGGTCATAGGGACAGGCCCCGTTGTCGGAAAGAAAGAGGATGAGCGTATTGCTGAGTTCACCGGAACGTTCGAGATCCGCGATGAGCCGTCCGATCTCCTGGTCTACGCGGTCAATCAGGCCCGCATAAGCCGCCATGCGGCGCGCTTCCCAGTTGCGCATCTCCGGCGACAGCGAATCCCACGCCGGAATATGATCGGGACGGGGACTGGCCTCGACATCCAGAAGTCCGAGCTGCTTCTGCTTCGCCACCCGCGCGGCGCGCATCACATCCCAGCCGACGTCATATTTGCCGAGATATTTTTTATAGTCGGCTTCCAGCGGCTGGAGCGGCGCATGCGGTGCGTTGAAAGCCAGATAAAGGAACCACGGCTTTTTCGTTTCGCGAGCCTCACCCAGAAACTTCAGGGCGTAATCCATGTCCGCCACCGTGGTGTAAAAACCTTTATCAGGAACCGTCCACGGCTGACCGTTCAAGCGGAAAGTGCTGTCGCCTTTGTAATAACTGGTCGCGCCGGAAAGGTGGCCGAAGTAGCGCTGGAATCCGAAATCGGTCGGCTGCTGCTCAAGATGCCACTTGCCGGACATCGCGGTGAAATAACCGGCGGGAGCAAGCACTTCAGGAATCGTCACCGCGCGGGTCAGACTGGTGTCCCCGGCCTGCCGGCACCAGCGGCCGGTGAGCAGACTGACGCGTGAAGAATGGCACTTGGCCGTGTTGTAAAACTGAGAGAAGCGCAGTCCGTTGGCTGCAAGCCGGTCAAGATTCGGCGTAGCAATTTCGCTGCCGTAGCAGCCGATATCGGAAAAGCCGAGATCGTCGGTGAGGATGACGACGATGTTGGGTTTGGGCGGCTCAGAGGAATTCGCCGCCTGAAGCGCTGCCGGCGCCAGCAGCGCAGAGAAAACAGCCGTTCCGATACAGGAGCGGTTAAATGCGAGCGCCCGAAAGGCCCGTCCCGCCCGGTAAACCGCCAGCTTGGCAATGTTCTTCGTATGCATGAATCCCCCTTTTTTAAATCGCAGGTTAATGAAATTCGACGACCAGATAGCGGGCCGGAACGGCACCGGAGTTACGCATCCCGTGCGGTTCGCCTGCCGCATAATAAATGACGCCGTGCGGCGATACCCGGCGGCCCAAAGTTTCAACTTCACCTTCCAGTACAATAATCACCACATCGTGGTCGTCGTGGTGCGCCGCATATCCGCCGCCGGGGGCGATGCTTGAAAGATGTACCTGAAGTTTTTTTAAATATCCGGTCGGCCCCTCGAAGCAGACGGCCGACGCAAAACCGCCGCCATTTTCTTGAGATGAATCAACAGCGCTGGCCGGGCCCGCCTGAAAGCCGAGAGCCGCCGCTTTGGTTCGCCGCCGGCCTGACCATTTCAGCATCAGATAGTTTGCCGCCGCCTGTCCGGCCGCTTCAAGGCTGTGCGGAAAACCGGCGGGGTAATAAACAAACCCTCCGGCATTCATTCGCCGGCGTTCGCTCGGCAGGATCAAATCAACCTCGCCGGACAGAACAACCAGAATTTCTTCTTCGTCATGCCGGTGCGGAGGATGCGGTGTATACACAGGCATCAGAGACGACGCGTGACACGCCAAACGCCGCAGGTGGCGGGTTCGTCCGCGAAAAATCGCGTAAGGCTTCCAGCCGGTTGCTTCGTCGGAAGCAAGCGGCGTCTCCAGCGGGAATACCGCGCTGGGCATCAATACTTTCTGCCGGTTCGCATCCGGATTTTCCGGCTTGAAGAAATAGCGCCGGGGATCCCAGAAAGGGCGCCGGAGCCGGGTCAGATCCGTGGCCTCCACATACCAGCCCGCCTTCGACAGCTGAAAGTTGATGTGGCAGTTGCGGCAGCGCGGCAGCGCGGCGCGCTCCTCATGAATCCTGCGGCGAACCTCACAGTATGCCGGAGACATCCAGATGTCGGTAAACGGCGTCTCGAAGACGTTTCCAACCTTCAGTGATGAATCATAGTCATAACAGCACGGAACGACGTCGCCGTTGGAAAAAATGTTCGCCATGGTCATAACGCGATCGCAGGCGGCTTTGACAGGGATGCGATCCCAGGTGTTCTTGCGGTAGGCGAAGCGTTGCAATTTCGGATTCAGAGGAACCCTTTCCGCATCCAAAGCGACATCCCCGCACCCTGGATTCATCGTCTTGACGGTAAAGCGGTCTGCGCCGATCTTCCGGGCAAACCGGCGCAACTTGGAGATTTCCTTCTCGTTGTGCCGCATCACCACCATGCGCAGGTTGATCAGCGTCGAACTGCCCACTTCACGCTTCATATCCACAAGAGTTTTAAGCCCCTGAAGGGCGCGTTCAAGCCGCCCGCCGACCCGATAGCTGCGGTAGTCTGCATCGTGGAGCGAGTCGATGGCGACGATCAGCGTGGTCAACCCGGAATTCAGAATGGCTTTTACATAATCTTTGTTACCGAGATAGTGGGCGTTGGTACTGGTGACCGTCTGGACGCCGGCGTCCGTGGCATAGCGAATCATCGCAGGAAACTGCGGGTTGGCGAAGGGTTCACCCCAGTCCCACAGCACGGCAAAAAGCAGCCAGCGGCGCTGACTGTCGATAATGCTTTTAAACTGCTCCGGCGTCATATCCTGTTTGGGACGGCCCAGCTCGTCCCTTCCCACGGGACAGGCCGGACAGGCCAGATTGCAACGACTGGTCGGTTCAATCTGAAGCATGTACGGATGTCCGCAGGGACGAAAGGTTTTCATATCATACGGACCCCGGCTCATGCGCAGCCAGTTGTCGTATTTTTCAGGAGAAACGTTGTTCCAGACATAGTCCGTCATGTCATGACGAATGGTAATCCGGCCTTGTACGGCGGCGGTGTTTTTCATACGGGCCTTAATGGTTCGGGTGACTTGACGGGTAGCGAGTTCCATATCTTCCGTCTGCGAAATGGCATTTGGCTCCAACCCCCAGTTGTAATCCACCAGAATTTCCGGGATAAAAACCGGTTCAAATTTAGCGGTCAGCCGCACCAGAAAATCCCAGTCCACCAGCCGGCGCAGCGTTTCATCGTAGCCGCCGACCAGATCGATGCACCGGCGGGCGTGGACGACCGTGTTTTGATCAATCAGGTTGCGCCGCATCATTTCGCGCAGACTGAACGGCTCACCGGCAATTTGAAGCCCGGCAGGATGAATCGTACCACTATGCGCATGTACTTCAGCCTGAGCATAGGCAACGCACCGGTATTCACCCGGAGCGTTCAGTGCGCGCTGAATGGTTTCCAGAAAACGGGGACGCCACGTATTGTCTGCATCAAGATACGCAATAAAATCGCCGCGGGCTTCGCGGATGCCCGCGTTCCGCGCCGCACTAACCCCGCGATGTTCTGTGACAACCAGCCGCACCTTGCCGCCGAGATACGGCCGCACCACGGATTCAAGTCCGTCTGCCGAACCGTCGTCCACCAGAATCAATTCAAAATCCCGACAGGTCTGCGCCAGAACACTCTCGACCGCCGCAGTAACGCGGTGTGCGAGGTTCCAGACCGGCATGATAACGCTGAAAGCAGGAGAATTCATCGGGCAGAAATTTCACGGAATACAACTCATAAGCTGCCTGTCAGGATATACGCGCCGGCCGCCGATTCAAAGCCTGCTCCGGCGGTTTTTCAAGGTAAAGCCTGCGCTCCGGAGGTGCGGCGGCTTGACGCCGCTTCCCGGTGAAAGTTGCTGAAAGTGAGAGCACTGTCGAGCCGGCGTACTCCATATCCTCAAACACCGGAGCGATTCCCGACTCCGGCGCTTTTCGCACCAAAGACCTTTTCAACAGTCTATGGGCAGACGGGAGTGTCTGCCCCGCGAACTTGCCCTGCAGCGTTCTGCTCATGAAAATTTAACATACCCGGAACGGCGAAGCAGAGCAGGCCGGACGGCGGCGGTTTCCGGTACCGTTTTTCTTTTTTCTTTCTTTTGACTCCGATTTTTGGGATTGAGACAGTGCGATTTTTTTATCTGCCTTTTGACAAAACGAAGAAACGGAACTGAAACGAATGAACACTCCAAAAGTATTGATTATCGGTGCGGGACAGGTCGGCTTCAGCATCGCCAAACACCTGCTTTCATGCAATGCGGCGCATGTCGCGCTTTACGATGTACGGCCCGGCGTGGCGGAAGGCATGGCGCTCGACCTTTCCCATTGCCTGTTTAATGTCGTGCAGTGTTCCTGCGACGGAACTGATGATATCGATAAAGCCTTTGACGGTGCGGCCATGGTGGTTTTCTCTGCGGGCGCTCCCCGGCAGAAGGATCAAAAGCGCATTGATCTGCTGATTCAAAACGCCCGGATCGTTCTGGATATCGCGGAAACAGCCAACCGGAAAGTCCCGTCAGCGCCCTTCTTAATCATCACCAATCCGGTTGATGTGCTTTCCACTATCGTGAAAAGAGCTTTCCCGGCGATGCGTGTAATCGGAATGGGCTGCGGACTGGACACCATGCGGTTCCGGTACTACATCGCTTCGCATCTGAAACTGCCCGCCGGAACGATCGATGCCTTTATCGCCGGAGCCCATGATGACACGATGATGCCGCTGTGGGAAACCGCCCGGGTGGGAGCCATTCCGCTGACCAATTTGATTCCGGAAGCGGATCGGGAACGGATTCTGGATCTGACCCGCACTTCAGGAGACCGGATTGTAAAATCATTGGGCCGGGGCAGCTCAGCCGCCGCCGGTGTGCTGGGCGCGCAAATGGTTCATTCTTACTTTTCAGCAGATGGAACGGCGTACAGCGCGGACTGCTTCCTGACCGACTGCTTCGGTATCAAAGACTGCATGATCTCGCTGCCGTGCGTACTGTTTAAAAACGGAGTTCATCCCGTCAAAACACCATTCACCGAGGCACAGCTGAACCATTTCGAACAGACTGCCCGGCGCATAGATGAAAATGCAAACCAGGTTTTCGCCGGGATCAAATAACGGCAAGTTCCGGGCCGAGTGTCTGAATGAACACTGGTTCCGGGATGCGGCAGGTCACGTATTTTCGGACAGGCTGAAAAAGGTGAAGGCCGTTCTGATTACTCAGAACGGCCTTCATAGATCCGGCAACGTGCTACTCTCCCACAGTCTTATCTGCAGTACCATCGCCGCTGAGAGGCTTAACTTCCGTGTTCGGAATGGGAACGGGTGGATCCCTCTCGCTATAGTCACCGAAAAAAACGATTGGTCATCGGTTATTTGCGCGGTTATCGATTCAAGACACAATGGTCTTATCCTCGCTTAACTGCTAACAGATAACTGTTAACCGAAAAATTAATTGCATAGATTAGGGGACTGCGAACATGCGTGCCGTTATAAAAGTAAGATTAAGCCGCACGGCTAATTAGTACTGGTAAGCTTCATGCGTTGCCGCACTTCCACACCCAGCCTATCAACGTCCTAGTCTAGAACGAGCCTTTAGATTCTTTCGAATAGGGAAGTCTTATCTCAGAGGGGGCTTGGCGCTTAGATGCTTTCAGCGCTTATCCTTTCCATACATAGCTACCCAGCGATGCTCCTGGCGGAACAACTGGAACACCAGAGGTATGTTAATCCTGGTCCTCTCGTACTAAGGATTAATCTCTTCAAACTTCCTGCGCCCACGGCGGATAAGGACCAAACTGTCTCACGACGTTCTGAACCCAGCTCGCGTAACGCTTTAATTGGCGAACAGCCAAACCCTTGGGACCTTCTCCAGCCCCAGGATGCGTTGAGCCGACATCGAGGTGCCAAACGACTGCGTCGATATGGACTCTTGGCAGTCATCAGCCTGTTATCCCCGGAGTACCTTTTATCCGTTGAGCGACGGCGCTACCACTAGCAACCGCCGGATCACTTAGACCTGCTTTCGCACCTGCTCGACTTGTGGGTCTTGCAGTCAAGCTCCCTTATACCTATACGCTCTACGCATGATTGCTGACCATGCTGAGGGAACCTTTGCGCTCCTCCGTTACTTTTTGGGAGGAAACCGCCCCAGTCAAACTGACCCTCTGACACTGTTCCGCGCCCGGTTTCACGGGACGCAGTTAGAATTCCGCTTAATCAAGACTGGTATTTCACCAATGGCTCCACCGTACCTGACGACACAGCTTCAAAGCCTCCCAGCTATCCTACACGTGATGAATCAAAACCCAATATCAGATTACAGTAAAGGTTCACGGGGTCTTTCCGTCCTACCGCGGGTATCCGGCATTTTCACCGGAACTACAACTTCACCGAGATTATCGTCGAGACAGCGCCCAGATCGTTACACGATTCGTGCAGGTCGGAACTTACCCGACAAGGAATTTCGCTACCTTAGGACCGTTATAGTTACGGCCGACATTCACCGGGGCTTCGGGTCGGAGCTTGCACCCCTTGCCTTAACCTTTCGGCATTGGTCACGTGTCACACCATATACATCCGCTTGCGCGTTAGCATAGTGCTGTGTTTTTGATAAACAGTCGCCTGGGCCCTTTCATTGCACCTCCTTGGAGCTTACGGAGTAAATCCTTCACTCTAAAGAGGGCCCCTTCTTCCGAAGATACGGGGCTAGTTTGCCGAGTTCCTTAACGATATTTCTCTCGCGCGCCTTGGAATATTCTTCCCTCCCACCTGTGTCGGTTTTGGTACGGTTACCTGTTTGACTCGCTAGAAGCTTTTCTTGGCAGCAGAGCATCGGTTGATCCGCTTTGGCCGTAGCCGCAGCGTCCATTCGCTTCTCGGAATTGTTCCAACGGATTTACCTGTCAGAACTCCCTACGAGCTTAGACTGTCACATCCAATCGACAGCCAACCTAGCTTCCTGCGTTCCTCCTTTGCTCAAATGTCAAACCGGCAGTACGGGAATATTAAACCCGTTACCCATCGCCTACGCTTTTCAGCCTGGACTTAGGGGCCGACTAACCCTGGGCGGACGAACCTTCCCCAGGAAACCTTAGGATTTCGGCGGAGTGGACTCTCACCACTCTTGTCGTTACTCATGTCCGCATAATCACTTGTATGCGCTCCACGCTGGGTTACCCCCACGCTTCAATGCACATACAACGCTCCTCTACCACGTGCTAAAAGCACATCCGCAGCTTCGGCAGATAATTTTAGTCCCGATCATTTTCGGCGCAAGATCACTCGACTAGTCAGCTATTACGCTTTGTTTAAATGGTGGCTGCTTCTAAGCCAACATCCTAGCTGTCTGTGCAATCTGACATCCTTCATCACTTAATTATCTTTAGGGGCCTTAACTGGCGGTCTGGGCTGTTTCCCTTTCGACTATGAAGCTTATCCCCCACAGTCTGACTCCCGACGTGACTGAAACGGCATTCGGAGTTTGATAGGCGTTGGTATCCCGGTAAGGACCCTATTCCAATCAGTGCTCTACCTCCGTTTCGAGCATTCGTCGAGGCTATCCCTCAAGGTATTTCGAGGAGAACCAGCTATCACCGAGTTTGGTAAGTCTTTCGCTCCCACCCACAGCTCATCCAAGTATTTTTCAACATACACTGGTTGGGGCCTCCCCCTGATTTTACTCAGGATTCACCCGGGCCATGGGTAGCTCACTCGGCTTCGGGTCTACCACATGCGACTTGACGCGCTATTCACACTCGCTTTCGCTTCGGCTCCGCATCGTAGATGCTTAACCTTGCCACATATGGTAACTCGCGGACTCATTATGCAAAAGGCATGCAGCCACCCCCTAAGGGGCTACTACAGTTTGTAAGCGCACGGTTTCAGGTTCTATTTCACTCCGCTAACAGCGGTTCTTTTCACCTTTCCCTCACGGTACTGGTACACTATCGGTCATTGATTAGTATTTAGTCTTGGAGGGTGGGCCCTCCGGATTCAGTCAGGGTTTCACGTGTCCCGACCTACTTGGGATCCTACTAGAGTTTGTTTCGATTTCGCATACAGGCCTATCACCTTGTATCGGAGAACTTTCCAGAACTTTCCGCTATCGTCTCAAATCTCATGTTGTAGTCCCGCAACCCCAGTCGGCAAGCCGACTGGTTTAGACTGTTCCGCGTTCGCTCGCCACTACTTGCGGAATCACTGTTGTTTTATTTTCCTCCGGTTACTGAGATGTTTCACTTCACCGGGTTTCGCTCTGAAGCCCTATTTTATTCAGACTCTAGTGACGGGACATTACTCCCGCCGGGTTTTCCCATTCGGACATCTCCGGATCAAAGCTTGTTTGCAGCTCCCCGAAGCTTATCGCAGCTTACCACGTCCTTCATCGCCTATCAATGCCAAGGCATCCACCGTGCGCCCTTAGTAGCTTAATCAAAAGGCTACTATTGTAACGACACGCATGCTTATTATAATCTCAATTATAAGTTGCAGTTACCCTAATCTATGCAATTGTCAAAGAACACTTCCCCGAAGGGAAAAAATGTTTCTAGCTGTTTTTTACTCCTGAGCCCTCGGCTCGCCTCCGCCCGAACTTTGGCGCGGCCGGATTTCCGTTTGCGAAATCTGGTGGGCGTGCCTGGAGTCGAACCAGGGACCTCGTCCTTATCAGGGACGCGCTCTAACCAACTGAGCTACACGCCCTGAAAGTTGGTGGAGGTAGACGGGTTCGAACCGACGACATCCAGCTTGCAAAGCTGGCGCTCTACCAACTGAGCTATACCCCCAGTGCGGTCCGACCGGCTCCAAAAACAGCCAGTTGAATGATCTCACGATTATAATTTCGATCTAGAAACGGTACGACTTGCTCTAAGTTTTCGTGGTGCTCCGGGTCGCGCCGGAGCGATACTTCATTACTGAAGCATTTACCCTATCCACCTGCCGGCCGATAAATCGGTCGGATCAGGGGATTCTCCTTAGAAAGGAGGTGATCCAGCCGCTGGTTCCCCAACGGCTACCTTGTTACGACTTCATCCCAGTCATCAGTCACACCTTCGGCGCCTTCCCCCCTTGACGGGTTGGATCAGCGACTTCGGGTGCAACTAACTTCCATGATGTGACGGGCGGTGTGTACAAGGCCCGGGAACGTATTCACGGCGCCGTAGCTGATGCGCCATTACTAGCGATTCCAACTTCATGGAGTCGAATTTCAGACTCCAATCTGAACTGGGGATGGTTTTTGGGATTTGCTCCACCTCGCGGTATTGCTTCCTTCTGTACCACCCATTGTAGCACGTGTGCAGCCCTGGACATAAGGACCATGCTGACTTGACGTCATCCCCACCTTCCTCCGGCTTTCACCGGCAGTCTGTCTAGAGTGCCCAGCATTACCTGCTGGCAACTAAACATAGGGGTTGCGCTCGTTGCGGGACTTAACCCAACACCTCACGGCACGAGCTGACGACAGCCATGCAGCACCTGTGTAACACCCTCGAAGGCTACAACCCTTTCAGGTCGTATGCAGTTACATGTCAAGCCCAGGTAAGGTTCTTCGCGTTGCATCGAATTAAGCCACATGCTCCACCGCTTGTGCGGGCCCCCGTCAATTCCTTTGAGTTTTAACCTTGCGGCCGTACTTCCCAGGCGGCGCACTTATCGCGTTAGCTTCGACACGGAAGGGGGTAAACCTCCCACATCAAGTGCGCACCGTTTATGGCCAGGACTACGAGGGTATCTAATCCTCTTTGCTCCCCTGGCTTTCGTCCCTGAGCGTCAGTATCAGTCCAGATAGGCGCTTTCGCCACCGGTGTTCTTCATGATATCTACGCATTTCACCGCTACACCATGAATTCCCCTATCCTCTCCTGTACTCTAGCTCTGTAGTTTCAAATGCCATTCCACGGTTAAGCCGTGGGCTTTCACATCTGACACACAAAGCCGCCTGCGGACCCTTTACGCCCAGTAAATCCGAACAACACTCGCCACCTCTGTATTACCGCGGCTGCTGGCACAGAGTTAGCCGTGACTTCCTCTTGAGGTACTGTCAAGTATGCTGGGTATTAACCGGCATACATTTACTCCCTCATGACAGGAGTTTACAACCCGAAGGCCTTCGTCCTCCACGCGGCGTCGCATGTTCATACTTTCGTACATTGACAAATATTCTCGACTGCAGCCTCCCGTAGGAGTCTGGGCAGTGTCTCAGTCCCAGTGTGGCTGGTCGTCCTCTCAGACCAGCTACCCGTAAGCCTTGGTAAGCCGTTACCTTACCAACTAGCTGATAGGATATGGGCTCATCTTAAAGTGGCAGGTCCGAAGATCCCCGCCTTCACATAAGGTGCCATGCGGCACCCGAGCACATCCGGTATTACCTACCCTTTCGAGTAGCTATCCCGGGCTTTAAGGCAAATTACCCATACATTACTCACCCGTTCGCCGCTCTCACCCAATACTTCTTTTCCGAAGAATTGAAGTATCGAGATCCCGCTCGACTTGCATGCCTAATCCACGCCGCCAGTGTTCGTTCTGAGCCAGGATCAAACTCTCCGATAATTATACGGAAACATTTTGAAACGTTTGCTTAAAACAAGTCATACCATTTCTAAATCGAAATGATGATCGTGAGTCATTCAGTTTTCAAAGATCAAAAAAAACACCAACGCTTTTTTGCCCGCCTCAGCAGGCCTTTTTTCGTTGGAGCGGCGAGTAACTTACGCAAACTGCTTCAGTCGGTCAACCGCTTTTTCATTTTATTTTCAGAACAATTTCTCACCCGATTCTCACTCGCTTTGCAGCTCGTTTTGTTTCGAACAAGGCGGGCCATCATACGCACCTCAGCTTGTTTGGCAACCCGTTTTTTAAATTATTTTTCAGAACAATTTCTCACCCGATTCTCACTCGCTTTGCAGCTCGTTTTGTTTCGAACAAGGCGGGTCATCATACGCACCTCAGTTTGTTTGGCAACCCGTTTTTTAAATTATTTTTTCAGAACAATTTCTCACCCGATTCTCACTCGCTTTGCAGCTCGTTTTGTTTCGAACAAGGCGGGTGATAGTACGCGCATAAAAAAACCGCGCAACTTTTTTATGAAATAATTTTAATCTGCGCCTGATTTATCGAAAAACATCAATAAAACCGCTATAAATAATTGTTATGAAATCTCATCACATTCTACCTATTTTCAAACACTGCTTTACTCATAATCAACATAATATGTTATAAGTAGTTTATTAGTAATATCTTGAGTATAAAAATGTCTGCACGGAGACAAAGCATCCATACTCATAAATGAGAAATTATCTACGTAATGTGTTTATAATGAGTGTTTAAAAATAAATGTAGCGGGTTAAAACAGCAGAAAGCGCCGTTATATTGCCACCTAAAATATCTGGGATCGCCAGAAACCCGCATAAATATTCTGTGTATTTTCTCACCTTGCTCACACCGCGCTCAACAAATTAAGGTTCAGCCGATTACACGCCATAATCGCTGACCCCACTGCAACGCAGACACTCTCCTCAGGCCAGTTTTCTGCAGCCGCCGCTTCAAATCTTTGTAAAGTTGTCTTTGGTATGAACAATCTCAGCCGATAAAAATACAAAACCGTTCACCACAATCTGTTTCTCATGATAATTTTGCGCCGATGAATTTTGACCTGACTAAACTGCTAGCGACGCTTGCAAGCAGACACTGTCGTTTGCTGTCTTTGCCACCATCGGCGCAGGCGTTCCTCGGCTGCGAACTGCTTCGTGAAGAGCCGCGTGCGCAGCTCTGGATTGCCGACAGTTCCCAGACATTGGAAAAACTGGCCGACAGCTTCCGTACGCTCTGCCCGGAGACTGTACTGCTGACCCTCCCGCCACTCGACGAAAAGGATATGGAGACTCAAAGCGAGAGGCTGAAGACACTGTCGTTTTTAAAATCCGGCAGCGGCACAGCGGTGTTTATTCTCATCACTGTTTTTCAATGCCTGGACGAAAAACTTCCAAATATTGGAAATGCTCTGATTTTGAAGCGCGGCGGACAATTACATCCTGCCGAGTTTTTCCAAAACTTGGAAAAACAAGGGTACACACTCGCTGCTGAAGTCTACGAAAAAGGTTTCGCCGCACGGCGCGGCGGCATCATTGATGTCTGGCCGCCAACCGCGCCCCTGCCCGTCCGTATCGAATTTTTCGGCGACGAAATCGAAAGCCTGCGCACCTTCGAAACCGACACACAGCGCTCTGTCGAAAGAATTGAGCAGGTCGAAATCTTTCCGCTCAATGCCAAAGGCAATATCAAGCTCGCCGAACTGCTGCCGGAAAATACACTGAAAATTTTCAGCGGCTGTGAAGCGCCGGATGAAGCAGGCGTGATTAAAATCGGCGAACTCACGACAAACGTTCTGCCTGTCGATCTCGGGTTTTATGAAACCAACTTAAAACCCGTCAGCGAGTTGCATCGCCCCGAAGCCGCTGAACAACAGCGCCAACTGTTTTTTACAACCTTGGAAAAAATGGCCGCCGAAGGCTGGTTGATCGACATCTACATGGAAACGCCCGGAGCAACAGAACGCCTCAAAGAGGCTTATCTGTCAGGGGTCAGGGATCAGGATTCAGGGATCAGGATTCATGTTGGACTCCTGCATGGAAGTTTCGTCTCGAAACAGCGGAGACATCTCGTCATCACGGAAGCGGATATTTACGGCTATCAGCCGAAAACGGCCCACGTGCGGCGCGGAGAAAACGTAGTCAAAACCGCTGGTGTACGTGTCGCTGAATGGACGGACATTCAACCCGGCGAGCTGGTGGTGCATGTCGATCACGGCATCGGCAAATACATGGGGCTGATGGAAATGGAGATGGCGGGCCGCCGCCAGGAAATGCTTCTGATCGAGTACGCCGAAGGTGCGAGGATTTATCTACCGACCGGTCAGGCGCATCTGTTGACACGTTACGTTGGCATGGGAAATTCAGCGCCCGCCCTGCACCACCTGAAAGGGCAGCGCTGGCAGAACGAACGTATTTCAGCACAGGCGGCGATTGAAGACCTCGCCGCAACATTGCTCGAAACACAGGCGGCGCGGGCGCTGAAAAAAGGGCGCGCCTGCGGACCGGATACACACTGGCAGAGTGAGTTCGAAAATTCATTTCCATACATGGAAACGCCTGATCAGCTCACAGCGATTAAAGCCGTCAACGCCGACCTCGAATCGCCACGGCCGATGGACCGGCTTATCTGCGGCGACGCAGGCTACGGAAAAACCGAGGTCGCCATGCGCGCAGCGTTCAAGATGGTAATGGAAGGCCGGCAGGTCGCCGTGCTCGTTCCGACCACGATTCTGGCACAGCAGCATTTTGATACCTTCACCGAACGCATGGCGGCCTTCCCGGTAGTCGTCGAAATGCTCAGCCGATTCCGAACTCGCTATGAACAGAACGAAACCATCCGGCAGCTGCGCGAAGGCGCAGCGCACATCGTCATCGGTACGCACCGCCTCGTTTCCGGCGACGTACAGTTCAAGGATCTCGGCCTTGTCATCATTGACGAGGAACAGCGTTTCGGCGTACGCGCCAAAGAGCATTTAAAACAGCTCCGTCAGCAAGTGGACGTACTGACACTAAGCGCTACACCGATTCCTCGCACACTTTACATGAGCCTGACCGGCTCGCGCGACATGAGCACCATTCAGACGCCGCCGCAGGAGCGCCAGCCCATCGAAACCGTTGTACTGGAATACCACGACGAGATTGTCACCGAAGCCATCCGCCATGAACTGGCGCGCGACGGGCAGGTTTTTTATCTGCACAACCGCGTACAGACCATCGGCAAAGTCGCCGCCAAAGTAAAAAAGCTGACACCGGAAGCGCGCGTGGAATTCGCGCACGGTCAGATGAGCGAACATGAGCTTTCCGAAGTCATGCACCGTTTTGTGCGCGGAGAGTTCGATGTACTGATCTGCACGACCATTGTCGAAAGCGGTGTCGATATTCCGCGCGTCAACACCATTATCATCGACCATGCCGACCGCTTCGGACTGGCCGATCTCTATCAGTTGCGCGGACGCGTCGGCCGCGCACGCCATAAAGCCTACGCCTTTCTGCTGCTGCCGCGCGGCGGATCGCTCTCCGACGATTCGCGTCGCCGGATCGAAGCACTGAAGCGCTACACGGGACACGGCACCGGCTTCCGCATCGCCATGCGGGATCTTGAAATCCGCGGCGCGGGCAACCTGCTCGGCGC
>JBAZTQ010000071.1:0-16727 GCA_041661845.1 Kiritimatiellales bacterium
AGCCGGCCTCGCTGCAGGGTAATGTCGCCGGCGCCAACATCGCGGGTGACGACAAAACCTATGCGTGCAAACTCTACGGCGCGACGCTGGCCGCTTTCGGCACTTCGCTGTTTTCTATCGGCGACCTCGGCGCGGGCGACGGAAAGTACGAACAGATTATGGAGTACAACGAGCTGGGCGGAAAATACCGGAAGATTTACTTCAAGGACGGCAAAGTGGTCGGCGGCGTACTGCTCGGCGACGTGAAACTGACCAACCCGCTATTGCTCAGCGTCACCCGCAGCCTCGACACCGAAACCGCGCTGGAGATGATGAAGCTGTAGCGTAACGAGTACTGCGTAATACGTAATTTACTTCGGGGGGTACCTGTATCACGGCGAGGGACCCAGCTGGCGCGAGGCCGAAAAAAAACGCCGCCGAAAAGGCCGTTCTGAGTATGGTCAAATAGTTGGATCGGCGACACCATAGCCTCGACACCGAACCCGCACTGGAAATGTTGAAGCTATAAGACGAAAACAACTTATTACCACAACGATTCTCCAGTCTCTGGGTCGATACCCATCGAACTGAGATGTGTTTTTTGTTTGTCAGACAATCCTTCGCTCATTGATCCAACCCACTTACGGAATTTATTCCTGCTTTGCTCGTCCCAAACGTATTGTATTGCCAATTTTGCCAATTTCAGCGCTTGGAATTCCTCCGAATCCGGCGCGTAATTCTCAGAAATCAGCTTCAACGTTGAGCTGATCTTTTTCATATCGATTTCCGGTTCAAACATAGGATACCTCCATCAAGATGACCGTGTGAAACTTTACTGAGCTACCCTATAACAGATCGATGTACAAGACGGCATTGAAATTCCTGATATAGGTTTGTTGGAACATTTGTTCCGGAGGGCGACGCTCTGTCGTCGCCGGAAACGGTTTCGACGGAGCGAAACTGGTTCTTTGTTTCATATGAACAAGTGGTTGAACCCAACTGCCACGGCCAAAAAGAATGTATACAGAATCGTGAAGTAGATTAAGGAATATCCAATATTCACAACTCCGATTATAGCAAGCCGTGCAGGAAGAGAGCGGTGTGGCGATAGTCTGTTCCAGATGTTTGTTGTCAATGGAATCGTGCCTGTCCATGCGGCTAGGAGCAAGACTCCTTCACACCATTGGACAGTTGTGCCGAGGTTCGGCTCGTTCCACACGGTGTTGTCAATAATCGCATAGATTAGCAGGGCAACGAACGGCCAGAGCGACCACAGGATTTTAAGAAGTGTATTGGTTTTTTTATTCATCTTTTTGACCACTAGGCTGGTTGACCGAACAAACCCATCGTCATTGTTTCCCGGCGCGTTTGAGCCGGTCACGTTTGAAGATTCAGTTGCCTGATTCCTTATCCGCCTGATGATTGCGGCGATGTTAAGAAACACGAACCACGCACATATGGAATACTGAAAAGGAACTCCCGAGATATTAAGAACGTGGTGGGCAAGCCAGAACATAATGGCGGTAAAGAGGAGTGTGTTTGACGTGACAGCCAATCTGTCTTTCGATGCGATGTACCATAGGGACGCCGGACGACGATCCCTGAGTAGGATTCGATGACCAGCGTTGATGCTGAAGACAAAGAAAGGTATCAGGCACTGTAGTAACATTTCCATGTATAGCCTTCGTGTGTTCATTCTAGCCAACGAGTCGGTTGATCTAACAAAATCATGGTTATTGTTTCCCGGCGCGTTTGAGCTGGTCGCGTTCACGGCTCGTCAGCGAGTGCATACCTTGCTGGGCGGCTTTGTCGAGGATGCGGTCGATCTCGGCGCGGCTGACGGGCGGCTTTTCCGAGGGTCGGAACTTTCTTCCGAGTTTATGCAGGATGTCGGGGCGTCCGACGACGGTAGCGAAAATGTAGCCGACAAGGCCGCCGCCGAGGTGCGCGGCGTTGGCGATATGTCCGCCGGGCCCGGCGAGCACGTGCATGAATTCGTAGGCACCGATCAGGAGAACGAAGAGCCACGCTTTGATCGGCACGAAGGGGAGAAAAATGAGGATGAGTTCGCGGTTGGGGTAGAGCGCGGCGTAGGCGCCGAGTACGCCGAAGATGGCGCCGGAGGCGCCGACGCAGGAGCCGTAGGGCGAAAGGAGCGACCAGCCGAGTCCGCCGAGTATGCCGCTCAGGAAGTAGAGGGAGAAGAAGCGGTTGGTGCCGAGCGCCCGTTCGGTTTCCGGACCCAGGAAATACAACCCCAGCATGTTGGAAAGCAGGTGGCCGAAACCCTGATGGATGAACTGGTAGGTGACGAGCTGCCAGACCGCGAAATGTTCCCACCAGTTGGCCTGAAGCTCCCCTAGCGGTTTCAGAGGAATGTGTAGCCAGTACTCAGCAATGTAGGCGGCGATGTTGGCAAAGAGCAGCATCTGTACGCCGAAAGTCATTTGGGTCGGGTTGCCGTAGGCATCTTGGGTTGCGGTTCTCATGGTCGGCATGATAACCGATTTTTAATGAATTGCAAAAGGGAGCGTCTTGAATTAGTTTCTCACCCCGATTGCACAGGTTCAGGACGTAAAAATGGCAGATATTTTTGTAAAACCTTATGACGAGCAGCACAAACCGCACGGACGGTTTGTTAAGACCGGATTGATCGTACTGGCGGTGACCGCCATCGTGATCGGCCTGTGCCTCTGGATGGACAACCGTTCGGCCAAAGCGGCGGAACCCAAACCGGCGGCGCAGGAAAAACCGGTCGTTCAGGAAAAGCCCGCAGCCCAGCCCGTCAAAACCCCGGTGCCGGCACCGGTTCCCGCTCCGGCTCCGGCGGCCCCGGCCGCTCCGGCGGTTTCAGACGTTGATTACAAAGCGCAACAGCTTTTCACTCATGCTCAGACTCTTGCCGCCGCCGGAAAACTGCTGGAGGCGCGCGACCTGCTCGGCGAAGCGGCCGCGACGGCGACAGAAGAAAATCTGAAAAACAACGCCTTGCGTGTTCAGGGCCGTATTAACGTGCAGCTTTTCCTTTCCCCGGTGCCGACGCCGGAGAAAAAGACCTATGTCATTCAGCCCGGCGACTCGCTTGATAAAATTGCGCGGCAGAACAAGACCACGGTCGAGCTGATCCGCAAGATGAACAAGATGGAAAACAACAACATCTATCCGGGCGGACGCCTAATGATGCCGGCCGCGCCGTTCGTTCTGCAGGTCAGCAAGTCTGCCAAAACGGTTGATGTGACCATGAACGGGAAGATTCTTAAACGCTACATCGCCGGGCTTGGCATGAACGGCAAAACGCCGCTCGGTACGTTCCATACCGTTGTGCATCAGACCAACCCCGACTGGACTCCGCCGGGCGGCGGCATTATTAAGTTCGGCGACCCGCGCAATCTGCTCGGCACCCGCTGGATGTCTATTCAGGATCCAACCCGTCCGGACATCAAAGGTTTTGGTATTCACGGCACCCCCGCCCGCGACAGTATCGGTGCCGAAACCAGCAACGGATGCATCCGTATGCTGAACGAAGATGTCGAAGAACTCTACCTGCTGATTCCGCGCGGAACGGAAGTCATTATCAGCGAATAACCAACTCAGGAGTTGTGCTATGCCGCCTTTTACGCTGCCTTTTGAAAAACCGGTGTTTGAACTCGAGAAGAAACTGCACGAGCTGGAGAACTTCAGCAAGAAGCAGGACATTGACGTCTCGCACGAAATCGAGCTGATGAAGGAAAAGATCGCCGCGACCCGCGGGCAGATCTACGGAAATCTGACGGCCTGGCAGAAGGTGCAGGTTGCCCGCCATCCCGAGCGGCCGTATACCTTGGATTACATCAAAAACATGACCACCGACTTCGTCGAAATCCACGGCGACCGCATTCACGGCGACGACCGCGCGATCATCGGCGGCTTTGCCAAGATCGACGGACAGAAGGTGCTGATCATGGGTTCGCAGAAAGGACGCGACACCCGCAGCAATCTCGAATGCAATTTCGGCTGCGCTTATCCTGAAGGCTACCGCAAAGCGCTGCGCCTGATGCGCCTCGCCGACAAATTCAATACGCCGATCGTCATCCTCATCGACACTCCCGGCGCTTTCCCCGGACTTGAATCCGAAGAACGCCACATCGCCGAAGCCATCGCCGTCAACCTGCGCGAAATGTTCAACATCCGCGTACCGATCATTGTCGCCATTATCGGCGAAGGCGGCTCCGGCGGCGCGCTCGGTATCGGTATCGGCGACCGCATCCTGATGCTCGAACACGCTTACTATTCCGTGATTTCGCCCGAAGGCTGCGCCGCGATTCTTTTCAAAGACCGCGCCTATGCCGACAAATCGGCCGAAGCGCTGAAAATCACCGCCCAGCACCTGATCGAAAACAAACTGGCCGACGAGATTGTACCGGAACCGAAGGGCGGGGCGCATACCGATCCGAAAGCCGCGGCGGATAATCTCAAAGCCGTGATCCTGCGCAACCTCGCCGAACTTAAGAAGCAAACCTCTGAACAGCTCATGAGCGGACGCTACGACAAGTTCCGCGCCATGGGTGTGTTTCAGGGATAATGCGCAAGGCCGGCGGGACGCCGGCGATACGTACACTTATTCGCAACCTCCCTGCGGGAAGGTCGCCCTACAAGCGTATTTGTAGGCCGAGCTTCTTCGGTATTCCGAAGAGCTTGGGTTTTTTATTCCGCGGTCACCGACCGCGGCTACAGTTCGTATGGATCTTCTTATTTCAGGGCCGGCGGGACGCCGACGATACGTACCGCAGGCTTCCAGCCTGCCTTGTTTTATTATCGCGAGCGGGTGATTTCGACGGCGACGCTGCGGCAGAAGCGCAGGGCACCGGGTTTATCAATGGTGACGGTGGCGTTCTGAACGCGGGCATCTTTCAGACAGATCGCGGCGATACCTTCGGCTAAAGATTCAATCAGCTGGAAACTGCTGTTCTCCGTGAAATCCAGAATCGCCAGCTTGATGGCTTTGTAATCCACTGTGTCGTTCAGCGAATCGCTCTTGCCTGCGGCGCGCAGGTCGGTTTCCAGCACGATGTTGATGATCACATCCTGCTTATTCTTCCGCTCGTCGGGATAAAGCCCGATGATGCATCTCAGCGCCAGGTCTCTGATATAAATCCTATCCATAAATAACTCCGCTGGATGTTCCAACGAATTACAAGAAGCAACGAATCCAACAGCCTCCGATGGCCTCTTCTATTCGCTGCTTTTTGTCATTCGTTGGTAATCATCTGTTTATCCTCTCCTAAAAGATTCTGGCCGCCGTCGACGAAAATCGTCTGGCCGGTGATGTGGTCGCTTTTGAGCAGATAGAGAACGGCGCTGGCGACGTCGGCGGGCGTCGGGCGTTTGCCGAGCGGAATGGTTCCGGCGTATTCCCACGCCGGATTATCGCGGTCTTTCGGCGGCGGAAGGATGGCGCCGGGTGCGACGGCGTTGACGGTGATGCCGGGGGCGAGGTCAAGCGCGGCCAGTTTCGTCAGCTCTTCGAGCCCTTTTTTGCTGAGCATGTACGGAATGCAGGTCGTGTCGTGCGAGGTGATCCGCCGGTCGAGCAGATTGATAATCTTGCCGGTTTTGGTCTGCCGCGCAAAACCGCGGATCAGCGCCAGCGGAGCCAGCAGGTTGGGCTGAAGCTCTTTCATCACGGTGTCGTAGGTGGCGTCGGCCAGTTTGGTCTGATGGAAAACAGCGGCGTTATTGACCAGAATGTCGATTGGCCCGAATTGCTGGGAAGCGCGCTCAAGAAGTGTTTCACACTGCGCCGGGTCACTGAGATCGGCCTGAATGATATTCGGCCAGAAGGTGTCGGCTTCTTTTTCCGAGGTTCGGAAATGAACGATCACTTCCGCGCCTTCAGCCAGCAATGCTTCGGTAATCGCGCGGCCAATCCGCACCGCGCCGCCGGTTACCAATGCTCTTTTTCCGTTCAGGTTCATGGTTGCTTTAAATATCAAAATTCAAGGACTGACCCCGTTCCAGTCCCCGTTCCCCATTCTAGCTATTTCGGTTCCTCATTTGGTCTGGAGAATTAAGGCAATAACAAGAGATATAATTACTCCCGTGATTTCACCGGCAAACCAATTACGAAAACCAACAAGATCAGATTTCATTTCTGTTCCAAGTCTGTCACGTGAATCTTCATTATCCTTAAACTGTATCATTATCTCATCAAACTTATTTTTCATCTGAGCAGCTTTTTTGTAATCATTGAATAAAGCTCTGGAGAGAGCAATTATTGCAGCACCCCAAATCCAAAGATGGAAGCTTTCAGCTCCCGCCACTAATCTGAAAACCAAGTAGACAAACCCAACAGCAACGAGGGAACCAAGTGCGCCAGAGATAAATGATGTTGCAGACCAAGCGGTCATCCATAATTTTTTAGGCAATAATCTGAGTAGCGCACTGAGTAGATGATTGCAGAATGTTCCAACCAAAAGGCAGAAGTGGGTTGTTGGTAAAACAATTATAAAAGCTAGTATATCCTTCATTTGATCTGGCTCTTTCTTTTATGTTGAACGTCTCGCGTCACTCTGAGCGGGCGGAGCCAGCGATAGAGTGCAAGCGTTGGTTGGCAGCTTATTTGTTATCCCATTTAACTGGAAATTCAGCTTCATAATCCATACTTAGAGGAGTATTGCTGAGTATATTTATATTTTGAGAGTTAATCGTATATTCTTTATCTACTACTATTTTGACGTTTGGTTCAGTTTTTAGGCAACTAATAACGAAAGACAAAGCAGCTTTTTCGATCTGTTGTATGTTCGTACTGAATTGATTAATCACTAATTCAGTGACTACCCCGACAACATGAAAGTTAGGTTCCAATAATTTTTCTTCGCCATCGATAATTTCAATAACATTGAACTGAAATAGGAACTTTACCGAGTGGCATGGTGTCGTGATATTTTTCCCGCTAACGAATCTTAATATTGTTTTGTTCATATTTTCTCCTGCCAACCGATTGTTGTCGGTTTATGGCTTCCAATAGTAGCTGTATCCTGGGGGGGCTGGCGGTTTTGGGGGGCGAGGTGGCCGTGGTGGTTTTGGGGGCTTAGGAGGCTTTGGTGGTTGTGGTGGTCTCGGTGGTTGTAGCCCAGTCGGCTTCTTTCTCAGTTCCCATGTCATGATCTATCTCCTTATTACTGCCAACTCCGCGGTGACCGCGATTTCGCCTGATAAGTTGATATTACCCGGGTTTTCGGGCGAATTTACCTGTTTCCAATATTTTATTATTCCCGTGTTCCACTAATCCATTCCCTTTATCCACTCAATCAAGGTGCGTGCGCCGAAGAGGGTGACGCCGGGATCCATCCAGGGTTTGGAAGATTCTTCCCAGGCGGTTCCGGCGATGTCGAGGTGCGCCCACGGAATATCTTCGGGGACAAAGTTGGCGAGGAAGGCCGCGCCGTTGATGGTTCCGGCGGTTCCCGATTTGCTGATGTTCTGCAAATCGGCGAAGGTGCCTTTCATGTCGTCCATGTTTTCCGGCCAGAGCGGCAGTTCCCAGATCCGTTCGCCGGCGGCGTCAGCGGTTTTTATCAGCGAGGTGTTCAGTTTGTGATTGTTGCCGACAACTGCGGCGGCGGTATGGCCGAGCGCGGTGACGACCGCTCCGGTGAGCGTGGCGAGGTCAACGATGGCGGCGGGCTTGTGCTGCAGGGCGAGCGAAAGGGCGTCGGCGAGAACGAGCCGGCCTTCGGCGTCAGTGTTTAAAATCTCAATGGTTTTTCCGGCGTGCGATTTGACGATATCGCCGGGGCGGGCGGCGCGGCCGCCGGGCATATTTTCTGCCACGGCCAGCATGCCGATGACCGGCGTTTCCGGTTTGAGCAGGGCGACCATCTGCATGGCGGCCAGTACGGCCATGCCGCCGCATTTGTCATAGCGCATCCATTCCATCCCTTTGCCGGGCTTGAGGGAAATGCCGCCGGAGTCGAAGGTGATGGTTTTGCCGATGATGACAACCGGTTGGGCTTTGGGGTTAGTCCCTTTGTATTTGAGCGTGATGATCCGGGCGTCCTGCGCGCTGCCCGCCGCGACGGCGAGGATGGCGTTGCAGTTTTTCTTTTTGAGTTCGGCTTTGCTGCAGACGGAAAAGGCGAGTTTGTTTTCCTTGGCCATTTTCTGCGCCCAGTTGGCGATTTTCTGCGGGGTGGCTTCGTTGCCGGGTAGGTTGGCGAGGTCGGCGGTGGCGAGCAGAGCTTTACTTTCAAGTTCGGCTTCGGTCAGGGCTTTGCGGCAGGCGGCGGAATTTTCGCATGATCCGGCGAAGGTCAGCGACAGTTCGGCGGTACGCTTTTTACTGCCGGTTTTGAAGGTGTCGAAACTGTAAGTTCCCCACGCCGCGCCGCGGGCGACAGCGTGAACAAACGCAACTTCGGATACTTTGCTGATTCCTGCGGCGGTGGCGGTGACGAAATTTTTAAGTCCGGCTTTTTGCCCGGCGCGCACGGCGGCGGAGGCCGCGCGTTCGAGATATTCTATGCGGAAGTGTTTACTGTCGCCGAGTCCGGCGAGGACGACATCGCCGGTTGCGGTCTGGAAGACGAGGGTTTGGGCGTAGTCGCCGCTGAAGCCGGTTTTTTTGAGCTGTCCGGCAATCAGCTTTTCCAATTCCGCATTACCGCTGAGCAGCGGCTTTTTGTTTTGTACGAAAACGATCCAGGCTTCTTTAGCTTGTGTTTCGAGCGGCCGCGCGGTCAGCGTCAGTTTCATCAGCGCAGTTCCTCGGGCAGTTTGGCTTTATCGGCGGGTTCGGCGGGCCAGTTCGGCAGGTCGAAGCCTGCTTTGACGATGGCGTATTCGATGTTTTTGAGATAGCACTCCAGTCCGTCAAAAACGACGGTGAGGGTGTGCTTCTCCAGATCGGGGCGGACATCTTTGATGCCGGCCACCTGTTTCAGGGCCAGTGCAATGCGCGCGGCACCTGCCTGCGTGCGGAGCTGTTTAATCTGGAACGTCTCCGTGCGGATATCGTTGCGGAGGCACCCGGCCAGTAAAAGCAGGGCGGCGAGCAGAGTCAGTTTTTTCAGAAGTGTTTTCATTGGGGCGGAAAATACAACGGAAACGGGGCGCGGGTAAACTTCATAATCCAAGGTCGTTCATCATCGGCAGGGCATAAGCCCTGCGCCAGCGCGGCGGCTTGCTGAATTTTTCGCCGGCCAGCAGCATAAATTCGCCGGCCAGTTTTGCCGTGTCCGGGTGGCGCGTTTCGTAGAGATCGATGAAGTCGCCGTAGCGTTTTTCTGCTTCCTGGAATTTCCCGTCCATTTGCAGCGCCAGCGCCAGGCCGAAGAGTGCGGAGGGGCTTTCGGTTTCCTGTGTGAGCGCCTGACGGTAGAGCGGTTCGGCCTGACCAGGACTCTCGGCCAGCATCAGCATGTTGGCCTGCAGGAAACGCGAGAGCGCATTGTCGGGATAGCGCCGGCAGATGCGCATGGCGTCAGCGTAGCGGCCCTGCTGGTAGTTCAGCGCGGCTTCGGCGGCGCGGGCTTCCGTATTGCGGCTGTGCGGCAGACGGTAGGCGAGATGCAGAATCAGAACGGTAATCAGAAAGGCAAAAACGATGCGCAGGTCTGTTTTTTTGATTCGCAACCGGTGGCCCCAGCGCAGAATCTGCTGCGCCGCCGAGGGCGCCCGGGCCTCTTCGCGTTTCAGCTCGGCCTGAGCCGTGAGGATGAGCGCCGCCGTGACGGGGCCGAGAGCATAGGCGGGTGCGCCCGCCGTTTTTCCCGGCAGGGCCTCAATGCTTTCGCGTTCGAACCAGGCGGCGAACCCTTCGCACACCCGGCGCACAAAGAGCAGGAGCAGCGGGCGGTTGCCGGCGGTTCTGAGCGCTTCCAAGGCCATGAACTGATGGAGCGCGGGCCGGTGTGCGGTATCGTCGATTTCTTCCTGATTCCATGAAGAGGGCAGGCGGTGTCCGGGGAAACCGTGCGTCTCGTCAAAATTCTCCAGCAGCGCCGTTTGTTTCTCGCGGTCGAGCCCCTGCCAGAAGAGCGGCATGAAGGATCCGAAGGAGGGCAGGTGCAGAAAGTGTCCGTCTTTCCATGCGTTGGAAAACGCTTTGGTGCCGGGGTTCCAGAATACCGTGTACAGCGTCTTCTCCAGCTGGTTCCGTTCTTCGGTGAGCGATTCGGCGGCGGCTTCGGCGTGCGGGTCTTCTTTGCAGAGACGCAGTACCGCTTCAATTTCAGCGATCAGCAGGACGGTAAGTTCGGGAGTCGCCTTGCCGCGTTCAAAACTTCCCGGAACGAAGACTTCCTGTTCGTTCTGCCAGGCGGGGATGCGATCCCGGTGCGGATCGAAGCGGCGCACCGACGACTGTGCATATTTCCGCAGCGCGGGCAGATGTTTTTTGAGCAGGGCCGGATCACGGGTGCCCTGCCAGGCCAGTTCAAAGGACTGCGCGATGAACGGCCACGGCGCGGCGGGCGAGGTCAGGCCGCCTGCTTCGACCCAGGCGGGAAACCCGCCGCCGCTCTGCTGAAGTGAAAGCGCGGTCTGAACCAGTTCCAGTGCGACGGACGGATCGATCAGGTTCCATGCGCGTACGAGCGGATAGAGTTCGTTGAGTGAAAAAGTTTCACCGGTAAACCCGTCTGCGGTGCTCCACAGACCGTGGAGTGCGACGGTGCGTCCGCGCAGACGGGCCGACAGGGCTTCCGCCGCCAGCGCGACCGGCGGGTTGTGTCGCGGATTAACGCTGAAGAGGCGGCTGATATTTTTACGCTCTCCGGTTTCATTTTGCATGAGCGTTTCAAAATTTTCGTCGAGTGCTGCTTCGGCTTTTCCCAGCGCCCGTTCGGGGGTGAGTTCGTCGCAAACCAGCGCGAAACGGGCTCCTTGCTGCAAAAGAAGGGTTGTCGTGTGACCGTTCCGGATCCAGGCAAATCCGTTATCTTTGGTGATTTCTGCCGCGGCGGTCAGTTGAGGCGCCGGCAGACCGGAGACTGTGCCGCAGAATACGCCGGGTGCTGTCAGCAAGGCGTCTATCCGGTTTTTATCAGGCCGCCGGCGCGCACTGATGGAAAAACCGTTGTAAAAAAGCCGGGTGGTACAGGAGGCCGGCGGTTCGATCAATTGAAGCGTCCATTCTGCGCCGGGCGCAGTGAGCACGCCGGAATCCGCGCCGGTGACAAACGGGGTGCGATCTTCCGGGCCGGAAAAAAAGCGCCAGCCCGTCTTCCAGAGAACCTCCGGATAATCTGTGAAAATATTTTGCATGAGGCAGGACTTCATAGTCTCTCAATCTGCCGGCTTCTTCAACACCTCGCTTTTGATTTCGGCAGCGGGCGAAAGGCTTGCGCCAGTTGTTTTAAAATGGTTATGATCGACGCGCATTCGATGAACAGAAGGGGTGGCGTTATGGCAATTGCACGCGCGATAGAAACGGTTCGCGGTCTGGTTCCCGATCTGGACGGGCGGATCAGTCAGTTCGAAGTGGAAACTTTCGAGATGGACGACGAGCTGATCGGCGCTTTCTGCGAAGAGCTGGAGCGGATGTCTGCCGATCTGCAAACCGGTCTGGACACCCCCGACAACGAAACGGTTCGCGTGGCGGCACATTCCATCAAGGGCATGGGCGGTACGATGGGGCTGCCGGAAATTTCCGTGCTGGCGCAGGAAATCGAGCTGACGCTTCGCGCCGGACAGACGGCGCGCTGCACGGCACTATGCAAAGCACTCATTGAATGGGCGCATGAATTTATCGCCGGGAAGCAATGAACCCGGCTACGGCAGACAATCAGTGTGCAACAGTTCCGGCGGGCGCGTCCCGGCCTGTTCTGGGCGGTAAAGTGCTGGTGGTGGACGACGAGCGCCCCAACCGGCTTTACCTGAAAAAACTCCTCTCATCCTACGGGTGCGAAGTTTTTGATGCGGCCGACGGCCCGTCGGCGCTGGAACTGCTGCACCGCGAGCGCCCCGACCTGATCCTTGCCGATGTCGTTATGCCCGGCATGGACGGCTTTGAACTTTGCGGCGCCGTCAAAAAACTCACGGCAACCCGCGATGTGCCGGTCATCATGGTTACGGCCAAAGGGCAGATTGAAGATCTGAAAAAAGGTTTTGATCTCGGGGCGATGGATTATATCCGCAAGCCCTTCGATGCCCGCGAGCTGGTGCTGCGGGCCGGTAATGCTCTGGCGCTGAAGCGCAGCAACGATGCGCTGGCTCACTGGAAGCGGCGCGTATCGCACGAACTGGAACTCGCCGGCAAGATTCAGCAGTCGATGTTTTCAACCGAACCGCTTTTTTCCGGACCGTTTGATATCCGTATTAAATACCGTTCGTCCATGGATGTCGGCGGCGATGCCTTCGATGTAATTTCTCTGCCGGACGGACGCTGCTGCGTTTATGTAGCCGATGTGTCGGGTCATGGTGTTGCTCCGGCGATGATTTCATCGATGCTTAAAGCGACCGCGACTGAACTGATCCGGACGTTTTTTGACTGCGGTCCGGCGTTTATCTGCAACGAACTGCATGTGCGCCTTTGTGCCACACTCAACAATCCGGACTATTATGCCACCATGCTGCTGGCGCTTTACGAACCGGGAACCGGACGGTGGACTTGCATGAACTGCGGGCATCCCGATCCGATTCTGGTTTGCGACGGGAAACCGGTTCCGTTTCCTCCCGGACTCGGAGGTATTCCTGTCGGCATGCCGCTCGGTCCGGACCGGCCCTTTGCTGAGGAGGATCAGACTGTTTTGGAATCATGTCCGGGTATGAACATTCTGCTCTACACCGACGGCCTGACCGAAGCGCTTCACCGTGAAACCGGCGAAGAGTGCGGCGAAGAGGAGCTGCAAAAACTTTTTATGCGTGTCGTTGCCGACCCGTACGCCGTCAACCGCCCTGCGGTGCTGCTCGATTTCATGGAAGCTGGCGGCTATGCCATCGGTCACGATGACTGCACGGCGATCACCATCCGAATGACCGAACCGTCCAGTGTGCTTATGGAAGGATATGTGGCGATCCAAATGCAGGCGGTTTCGGACTGTACGGAGGAGATGGAGCGGCGGCTGCTGGAGCGGGGCGACGAAGACCTTGCCGCGCGTGTCCGGCTCGTCGCCATGGAGCACGCCATGAATGTTGTCGAGCACAGCAGACTCAGCGCACAGGAAACGATGTGGATGCAGCTTATCCTCGACGATCACGGATGCCGGCTGGTATTTACAGACCCCGGACGTGAATGGGATATTTCTCTGGCGGGGGTGACTGAGCCGGGGTTTGATGAGTATGCCGAGGGCGGACGCGGGCTGCTGATCACTAATGTTGCTGCGGACTGTGTGGAGCGCTATAGACGCGATTCGAAGAATGTCGTAAATTACACGTTCAGGAGACAAGCCGACTGATGAACGAATCGGTATATCAGGCCAGACGCGAACTGTTTAAAACACTCGACCTGCCGGTGTCCAAGGCGGATATCAAACGCCTGCGCTGGCGGCAGCGCAGCCGTCTGCTGGTGTGGGAGTGGGCGCTGAGCAGTTTGCTGGTGATTAAACGCATAATGGATGTTGTTTGCAGTCTTTTCGCCATTGGCATTTTCATGCCGCTTTTTATCACTGTGGCCGCTCTCATCGTGATCGAAGACGGCTGGCCGGTGCTTTTTGTCCAGCATCGGGTCGGTATCAACGGGCGTATTTTTAATTTTTATAAATTCCGCTCCATGCGGCGCGGCGCGGACCGCCTTAAAGAACAGTTGATGGCGCAGAATGAATCGTCAGACGGCGTGATTTTTAAAATGAAAAAAGACCCGCGTGTTACACGGGCAGGGCGTTTCCTGCGCCGGTTCAGCGTCGATGAAATGCCGCAGTTTTTCAACGTGCTTGCCGGAGATCTTTCACTGGTCGGTCCCCGCCCGCCGCTGCCGTCCGAGGTCGCCCAGTATACGCTTGAAGAGCGCAAGCGGCTGCACGTCAAGCCCGGTCTTACCTGTCTCTGGCAGATCGGCGGACGTTCAGAAATTCCTTTCGAGCAGCAGGTGCGTCTGGACATGGAATATATCCACAGCCGCGGCATTTGGCAGGATATCCGCATTATGTTAAAAACCATTCCCGCCGTCCTTTTCGGACGGGGGGCGTATTAGAACAGGAGACATACCCATGAGTGTAGCATGCACAAAAGAACAGGGAATCGGGATCATTACATTGTCCGGTCCGCTTACCGCCGCCACGGTTGAAGCGTTCCGCGAACAGCTTGCCGTCTGGCAGGCCGGCGAAGCTGATGTCAAAAACTTCGTTTTTGACCTGTCCGCGGTAGACTTTATGGACAGCGCAGGTCTCGGCTCGCTCATTGCAGCATTGAAACGCATCACCGAACGCGGCGGCGACATGAAACTGGCCTGCCTTCAGAAAAAACCGCGCATGGTGTTTGAAATCACCCGTGCCTACAAAGTATTCGAAATCTTCGATACGGTCGCAGAAGCCGTGAAATCCGCCCGGCAGTAGGCTGTCCGTTGCGCGGTGCCGTTATGAAAGCAGTACTCTATACGGGCGGGAAGCCGCCGTGGACTGACATGCTCGGGGATCATCCCTGGGTGCTGCTGCCGTTCGGCAGCCGCCCGCTGTTGAGTTACTGGCTGGAACTCTGTGTCGATCTCAATATCACCGACGTGCAAATCATTCTCGGGCAGGCCGCCGAACATATTGAGCTGTTCTGCGGCAACGGCGAAAAGTGGGGGCTGAACATCAACTACAGCCTCGTCCGAGCCGAGGATGATCCGCCGGCGTATCTTTCCCGCGACGCGGAACGCTGGAGCGGCGGATTGCTTTATATCGGTGAAGTGCTTTTTCCCCGCCGTCGTGCAGACTTTACGCCGGCAAAGCTGCAAGAACTTCTTGACGGCTGCTGCATGAGTCACGACGGCCGCCCCGTTTTTTTTCTGAGCCGGGATGAAAATGTCATACACCGGTTTATTCAGGAGAAAAATTGCGGCGGCACGACATACAATGCGGCGGAGTCCGCAGGTCTTGATTTCACCTGCATCCGCGACGTCACGCACTACTACCGGCTGAATATGGAAATTGTCCGGAACGAAATGAGCCGCTATCTCTCCAGCGGGTATTCTTCCCTTGACGGAGCTTCTATCGGGTACAACGTCATAACGCCGCCCTCCGTCACATTCATACCGCCGCTGGCCATCGGTAACGACTGCCGCATTGGCGCTATTTCAGTTATCGGTTCCGGCACGGTTATTTCCGACCATGTGCTCATCGACCGCCAGTGCGAAATCTCGGACAGCATTATTCTCTCCGACACTTATGTCGGCCGCAACCTTGAGATAAAAGGCAAGATTGTTGCCGGCAACCGCATTGTTGACCCGGAGGACGGTACATGCCTTGAGATTGAAGACCCTTGGCTTATTGCGCAGACTCGTCCCCGCAAGCATATGCGTGACCTCCTGCGCGCAGTTTTCGGCTGGGAATTTGCTCTGCTGCTTGCTGTCCTGCAGTTTATCCCTTTCATATTTTTGTACAGTATCGTCCGTCTGCTTGGACGCGGACGGCTTGTTAACCGCACCTGCCGGGGTATTGGCGGGAAGAAAATAACCGTCGCGCACTTTGCCGCTTCCAGCCGGATGCCGAGCCTCCTTCTCATGATTTTCTACGGCACCTCGCTCGACCGGTTTCCGCAACTGTTCAGCGTACTTGGCGGAAAACTTTGGCTTTGCGGACAGGTTCCCAAAACAGACGACGGCGAAGAGCTGAAGGATTTTCAGCACTATTTTCCGGCTGTTTTCAGCTATTCCGACGCTTTTATCGAAATCGACAAACAGATGGACGCCTTGTACTACGCCCACACCCGCTCGCTGGCTGCCGACCTCCGCATTTTGCGTCACGCGCTCTTTGCGCGCCTTGTTGAAGTCGAGTTTGTAACCGGCGCGGCAACAGAATCCGCCTGATTTTCCAAATACGTGGAACTCAGCGGAGTTTGTAGAGCGTTTTGCTGTCGATCACTTCGCGGGCAAGCCCTTCGGCGCGCGCCACGCGCTCGACTTCGTCGGCGACAACGTCTGCCACGCGCCGGTCAAAGACCGACGGAATGATGAAGTTTTCCGAAAGCTGATCGTCTGAAACGAGGCTGGCGATCGCGCGGGCCGCCGCCAGTTTCATGCCTTCGCTGATCGCACTGGCGCGGCAGCGCAGCGCGCCTTTGAAAATGCCGGGGAAGCAGAGCACGTTGTTAATCTGGTTCGGATAGTCTGAACGGCCCGTCGCCATGATCCGCACGTAGGGTTTGGCGATTTCCGGCATGATTTCCGGAATCGGGTTGGCCATGGCAAAAACGATCGGGTCTTTGGCCATATTTTTCAGGTCGTCGGCGGTGATGCAACCCGGCGCGGAAACGCCGAGGAAAAGATCGGCGCCTTTCATCGCTTCGCGCAAAGTGCCTTTTTCGTTCTCCGGATTGGTGTGCTGAGCAAACCATTCCTTGACCGGATTCATGCCGTCCTTGCGTCCGCGGTAGATCGCACCGGTGCGGTCGAAGCCGATCAGATTTTTCACGCCGGCCGACAGCATGATTTTTGAGCAGGCTACGCCCGCCGCGCCGACGCCGTTAACGATCACTTTCAGGTTTTCCATCTTCTTGCCGGTAATTTTGAGCGCGTTATAAAGCGCCGCCAGCGAAACGACCGCCGTGCCGTGCTGGTCGTCGTGAAATACCGGAATATCCATTTCCGCTTTGAGCCGTTCTTCAATTTCAAAACAGCGCGGAGCGGAAAT
>JBAZTQ010000072.1:0-16299 GCA_041661845.1 Kiritimatiellales bacterium
AACGATGCCTATCTGCCTGCCGAAGAACTATGTATGGCCGAGATTTTTAAGGGAGCCGGATATACTACGGGCTACATCGGCAAATGGCATATTGACGGACACGGCCGCGATGATTTTATTCCGCCGGAACGGCGGCAGGGCTGGGAATACTGGAAGGTCGATGAGTGCTCTCATAACTACAACCACTCGGTTTATTACAGCGGGAATGATCCGCAGAAAAAATTCTGGGACGGCTACGACGCTTTTTCCCAGACGAAAGACGCGCAGAATTATCTAAAGGAAAAAGCTGCCGCCGGGCAGCCGTTCACGCTGGTGGTTTCTTACGGCTCGCCTCATTTCCCGCACGATCAGGCTCCCGAAGAATATAAAAAGTTGTATCCGCCGGAAACGATCAAGCTTCCGCCCAACGTACCGGACTCTTTGCAGGCCGCAGCCCGCAAGGAGGCTCAGGGATATTATGCACACTGCACTGCACTTGATAAATGTATCGGTGATTTGCTGGCGACTCTGGACGAAGCCGGTCTGACCCGAAACACCATCGTGGTATTCACCTCCGATCATGGCGAAACACTCGGCTCGCACGGCAACAAGCCCTGCCAAAAGCAGGTTCCGTGGGATGAGGCGGCCCGGGTGCCGTTTCTGCTGCGCTTTCCTGCCGGACAGGCAGGGCAGGGGCTCACCGTAAAGACGCCGATAACAACCCCGGATATTCTGCCGACCCTGCTTGGACTTGCCGGAGTTCCAATCTCTGGAAGCATCGAGGGCGACGATCTCTCCGGCGCGGTGCGCAATCCGAAAATTTCCATGGATCGTGCGGCGCTCTACATGGGCGTTGCTCCGTTTGCCAATCTGGGCCCCGAAGCAAAAGATAACAGCAAAGAATACCGTGCCATCCGCACCAGCCGTTACACCTATGTGCGCGACCTGAAAGGTATTTGGCTGATGTATGACGACGAAAAGGATCCGTATCAGATGAATAATCTGGCGAACAAGCCGGAATACGCGTCGTTACAGAAAGAGCTGGACGGAAAGCTGCAGGCGGAGCTGAAGAAGCGCGGCGATGAATTCCGCGGCGGCCAATACTATATCGATCTATGGGGCTACGCCGTGCGCAACGGTAACAGCATTCCTTACAAACCCGGTTCCCCGGTTCAGTCGCCGAAAAAGAAAAGCCACTGACTGCGGCTTCTGTTTCTCAAATTTAATTTCTGCCCTGCCGCAGCTAAATAAACTGGCGCGGAAGGACTTTGCCGTCGTTAAAGAAATCGTAAAAAGATAACTTCGGAGACAGATTTTGTCCCTTTGCTTCTGGTAAGGTAAGCGGGCAAAATGAGCAACGCAGAGAAAAAGTATTACGCTCACAGCAAAGAAGGTCGTCCGCCTGAAGAGTGGCAGCCGCTGGACGAGCATCTGAAAAATGTCGCGGACTTGGCGGCGGAATTCGCCAAGCCGTTTGGCGGAGCAGACTGGGCCCGCCTCGCTGGTCTTTGGCATGATCTGGGGAAATACTCCAACGAATTTCAGCGAATGCTTTACGAAGCCAACGGCATCGAATCTCATCTGGAGACCAAACCCGGGAAGGTAGTTCATTCCGAAGCCGGGGGACACCTCGCCGTGTTGCAAGGCTGGGCCGGAGCCGATCGACTGCTTTCCTGGCTGATTATGGGTCACCATGCCGGGCTGGCTGATTTTCATTCGGACGCGACCGGCGGTAAGGCGCTGGAACCGAAACTACGGAATCCCGGTGCTTCGCAGTCGGTTTTGCAGCATGTACCAGAGAAAATTAAGAACCAACAGCGGCCTCAAACGCCGGTACCGCCGGGAGCCGATGCTTCTTTTTTCATCCGGATGCTTTTTTCCTGCGTGGTTGATGCGGATTTTCTGGATACCGAAGCGTTTATGAATCACGGGCGGGCCGAGGCTCGGAATCGTCCTTATGCTTCTATTGCCGGATTGTTGCAGACGTTTGAATCATACATGGAAGGTGTGCTGGCGGCGGCGAAGCCGACACAGGTGAACCGGATTCGTGCCGAGGTGTTGGCTTGTTGCCGGACTGCTGCTGAACGGGATCCCGCTGTGTTTTCGCTGACCGTTCCAACCGGTGGTGGGAAGACACTGGCTTCGCTGGCCTTTGCACTGCGCCATGCAATAGCTTTTGATAAGAGACGAATTATTTATGTGATTCCGTACACCAGCATTATCGAACAGACGGCAGAAGTATTCCGGGGTATTCCGGGTTTTTCCGAATCGGTGGTGGAGCATCACTGTAATGTAGTGGAAGAGGACGATAGCAAGGAGACTTCCCGCAGTCGGCTGGCCTCCGAAAACTGGGATGCGCCGATTATCGTGACGACAGCCGTTCAGTTTTTTGAGTCGCTTTATGCCTACAAAACCAGCCGCTGCCGCAAGTTGCACAATCTGGTCAACAGTGTCGTGATTTTCGATGAAGCGCAGTGCCTGCCGACAGAATATCTGCGGCCCGCCGTTTTTGCCATCCGTGAACTCTTCCGGTTTTACAACGTGACGCCGCTATTATGCACGGCCACTCAGCCGGTACTTACCCGAACCGAACAGTTTGATTTCCGCTTCAAAGAAGGGTTTGAGGCCGTAGAGGAGATCATTCCGGAACCCGAAACACTGGCCGGGCAGCTCAAGCGGGTAGAAGTTTCATTAATGCCAAATGCCGGACTGACTTCGGTCGATCTTCGGCAGGTCGCGGAAACGGTTCGGTCGGAAGGGCAGTCTCTATTGTGCATTGTCAACCGCAAGGATGATTGCCGGGTGCTGGCGCAGCAGTTGCCTCCGGAGCAGACCGTGCATCTTTCCACAAACATGTGCGCTGCACACCGCCTGCAGACTTTGGCCGAAATCAAACGACGATGCAAGGAGGGCGGAGATCCGTTGCTGGTGATCAGCACCTCACTGGTTGAGGCGGGAGTGGATTTGGATTTTCCGGTCGTCTATCGCGCGCTGGCCGGACTTGATTCGATTGTGCAGGCTGCCGGACGCTGTAACCGCGAAGGCAAGCTGCCCGGCTTCGGCAAAACTGTTGTTTTCGTGCCGGAAAAACAGCCCGGCTATGTCCGCCAGTCCGCCGGTCTGGCGGTTGAATTGTTACGGGGCGATTTGTCCGGTCTGTTTTCTCCCCGGAATTATGCAGCCTATTTCACGCAGAGGTTCTGGCAGCTTGGTGAAAATGAACTCGATAAGTTCGGTATTTTGAAACTGTTATCCGGGCGCATGGACTACGCCTTCCGCAGCGCCGCAGAAGAGTTCCGGCTGATTCGTGACGACTGGCAGCTGCCGGTTGTCGTTCCGTTCGGCGAAGCGCAGGCGCTGATTGACCGGATGCTGGTTGAAAAACGCGAGGGCTATTATCTGCGCAAGTTGCAGCGCTACACGATCAGCATCAACAGGCGGCTGCATAACCGGTTGGTGGCCGAAGAGCATATTCACGAATGCAGCCGTTTTCCCGGACTGTTTACATTAAGTTCGGCGCTCTACGACAACCGTTTCGGGTTTCTGCCGCCTGATGAAATTGAAAACTATAAACTGGAGGATTTAATAACGTAAAAAGGGCGGCCATTACGACCGCCCATCATAAACAAACTAACCCAAGATTGTGTTTCAATCCACTGAAGGGAACCCCTCAGGCCGACAAAATATCTCAGAAGGAGATTGACATAGCAAGGATGTATTTTCTATATCCCAATATTGTGAAAGTACAAATAAATTTTTGGGCTGAAACTCAAGACAGCGATACTTACTTGGATGATGAATTCATTCCTTCGATTGAGGGAATTGACCTCAACGAATGATTTTTAGGAGATAATTCAATGAATAAAAGTAATCCCTTCCGCCTGCGGGTGCGCGGCACAAATGCGTGCTTTACGCGCCCAGAGATGAAAGTTGAACGTGTGTCGTACGAAATAATGACCCCTTCCGCAGCACGCGGTATCCTGGAAGCTATTCTCTGGAAGCCCGCCATCCGCTGGCGGATTTTGCAGATTGATGTTTTGAATCCCGTCAAATGGGAGTCCGTTCGCCGCAACGAAGTCGGGGCGGTGATCCCGGCCGGATCGGTTAAAACCGCCATGAATCGCGGTTCTGGCGAGCTGGGGCTGTATGTAGAAGAGCAGCGCCAACAGCGCGCCGGACTGCTGCTGCGCGATGTGGACTATGTTATTCATGCTGAATTCGAGATGACCGAAAGGGCCGGAGCGGACGATAACGTGATCAAATTTGAGCAGATGTTTATTCGTCGCGCTTCCGAAGGTCAATGCTTCCATCGGCCTTACTTTGGCTGCCGCGAATTTCCTGTCGATTTTGAATTCATTCCCAAAGATGCCGCGCCGTTGCCGACTATTGGCGGAACGCGCGATCTCGGCTGGATGCTCTACGATCTGAACTACGCCGGAGAAGAAACACAGCCGCAATTTTTCCATGCTCAAATGGAAGACGGTTCCGTCAACCTGCGCAATGTGGAGGTGCGGTCATGATGCTCAAGGCTCTTGCCGACTATTACGAACGGCTGCATAACGATCCCGATTGCGCTATTGCCCCGCCGGGATTTGAGACTAAGACCATCCCTTTTCTGGTGGTGCTTTCCAAAGAAGGAAAATTCCTGAACCTGCGCGATACACGCACCGGCGACGGGAAAAAGAAAGTTGCCCGTGCATTCGTTGTTCCGCAGGGCGAAAAGAAAGCTGCGGGTATCAAAGCCAATTTGCTCTGGGATGCCCCGCAATATCTTTTTGGCGTGCCGAAGGGCGACAGCGAAAAAGATGTAAAGCGCGCCCGGGAAGCTTTTGCCGCTTTCCGGCAGCGGATCGAAGAAACCTTTCCGGAACCGGTTGACGATGAGGGGATTCTTGCGGTGAAGCGTTTCCTGGACGTCGGCGATTTTTCGGCACTTGCCGCGACGGCGGAATGGGCGGAAATCATCGAAGCGACGCCCAATCTAAGCTTTCTGCTTGAAGGAGACACCTGCCTTATTGCTCAGCGCCGTGCGGTGCTCGAGCAGATTATGAGGCCCAATGCATCGGCTGGCGGATTGCAAACCTGTTTGCTGACGGGTGAGGCCGATATTCCTGCCCGGCTGAATGCGGCCATCAAGGGTGTCTGGGGAGCGCAGAGTTCTGGTGCCAACATTGTTTCGTTTAACCTCGATGCCTTTTGCTCGTTTGGGAAAAAGCAGGGGTTGAACGCGCCCATCGGCGAGCGGGCGGCCTTTGCCTACACCACCGCATTAAACCATTTGTTGCGCAGAGAATCCCGCCAGCGCATGCAGGTCGGCGATGCGAGTACTGTTTTTTGGTCAAAAGAGCCTAATCCTATTGAGGATGATTTTTCCTGGCTGCTTGGCGAGCCTCCGAAGGGCGAGGAGGAAATTTCCTGCGGGAAAATCCGTGCGCTGCTCGGAGCCGTAAAGTCGGGTGTGTTGCCGGTTGAGGATGATCTGCCGTTTTATGTGCTGGGACTTGCTCCTAATGCTTCCCGCATTGCTGTCCGTTTCTGGTGCGAAGACTCGGTCAAGGAGATCAAACAGAAGATCGCCCGCCATTTTGAAGACATCGAAATGGTTCGGGCCCCGCATGATCGCGAATTTCTTTCGCTCTTCCAGCTGTTGCTTTCGGTTTCGACCGAAAGCAAAGCCGATAACATTCCGCCGAATCTCGCGGGTGATGTTGCGCGGGCGGTACTCACGGGAACGCCGTATCCGCGCACTTTACTGGCCGGAGCTGTCCGGCGGTGCAAGGCGGAGCAGAAAGTGACACACGCCCGCGCCGCTCTCATCAAAGGGGTGTTAACCCGGAATGCACGCTTTACAAAAACAACACAGAAGGAGGTCTCCGTGGCACTAGACAGAACATACGACAACATCGGATACGTTCTCGGACGGCTTTTTGCCGTTTTGGAGCGCATACAAGAACAGGCTCAAGGGAAAGGGCTGAACAAAACCATCCGCGACACTTATTTCAGTGCCGCCGCCAGCTCGCCTCTGGTGACGTTCAACCGGCTGGATGATCTGGCGATTCACTATCTCGCCAAAATCCGCAACTCCGGCAAAAGCATTAAGTGGCTTGAAATATTACTGGGAGAAGTCAAAAACCTAATACCGAAAGAAGGTGCGCCGAATATTTTGTCTCTCGAAAATCAGGGGCGTTTTTCCGTCGGCTACTACCACCAGCGGCAGGATTTTTTCACGAAAAAGGAAACAACTGAAGAAGGAGAAGAGCAATGAGTGATCCGATCAAAAACCGTTATGAATTCGTACTGCTGTTTGACGTAAAAGACGGCAATCCAAACGGCGACCCCGATGCCGGCAACCTTCCGCGCATTGATCCCGAAACGGGCAATGGGCTGGTCACGGATGTGTGTCTCAAACGTAAAGTCCGCAACTATATCGGACTCGTAAAAGGTGAACAGCCGCCCTTTGAAATCTACATCAAAGAAAAGGCCGTTCTCACCAACCAGCAGAAAAAAGCCTACGATGCCCTTTCTGATGAAGAGAAGGCGGGGACGACAGCCGCTGAGCAGGCAAAGGCGTGGATGTGCAAAAACTTTTATGATATCCGCACTTTCGGAGCGGTGATGTCATTGAAGGAATTCAACTGTGGACAGGTTCGCGGTGCGGTTCAAATGGGCTTTGCCCGCAGTATTGACCGGATATTTACTGGCGAACATACCATTACCCGCATGGCTGTCGCCACTGAAGCCGAAGCAGAAAAGCAAAAGGGCGACAACCGCACGATGGGGCGGAAATTCACCATTCCTTACGGGCTCTATCGCGTTCATGGGTTCATCTCTGCGCCCCTGGCGAAGCAGACCGTGTTCACTGAAGAAGATCTAAAGCTGTTCTGGGACGCGCTGATCAACATGTTTGATCACGACCGTTCTGCTGCACGCGGCGAAATGGCACCTCGCAAGCTGATTGTCTTTAAACACGACTCCGAACTTGGGAATGCTCCGGCGCAAAAGCTGTTCGATCTCGTGAAAGTCGAAAAAGTTTGCGGCGATAATCCGCCGCGTTCCTTTGCTGACTATAAAGTGACTGTCAGTGCGGCCCCTGCCGGAGTGGCGATTGACGAGAAGATTTAATCCCGATTCCGAGGGCTGGAAGAAAACCTTCCAGCCTTCGGATGGAGGTAACGATGAAATACGAAAACCTCGAAGATGTACCGGTTTGGCAGGATGCGGTGGATTTGTCGGTCAAGGTGTTTGAATTGACTGAAGATCGCGCTTTTCAGGGCAGGGGCGATATTGCCAATCAGATTCAGCGCGCCGGGCTTTCCATTTCCAATAACATTGCCGAAGGCTTTGAGCGCGGTACCACGCCGGAGCTGATTCAGTTTCTGTATTACGCCAAGGGTTCTGCCGGTGAGGTTCGCTCAATCTGCTATGTAATCGAACGTTTACAAACGTTCGATCATCTCAAATCTGAAATCTCAAAATTGAAATCGTTGGCGAGAGGAGTCTCTCGCCAACTGGGTGGGTGGCTTTTCTCTCTTCAGGAATCCGACATTGCCGGTACACGCTATCTGACGGAAAAGTCCAAAGCGGGCTATCAGCAGAAGAAGTCGTCAGAGGCGTTCATGGAAGAAATCCGGACAAAGCACGCGGAGAATATGCAGAGGATAAAAAACGCCCGGGAGAAATGATGTTTGACGAAGCCGATCTGCTTCCGTTGTCCGCGTTGCAGCACTATGTGTACTGTCCGCGGCAGTGCGCGCTGATTCATGTTGAACAGCAATGGAGCGAGAACCGGTTTACGGCAGAGGGCCGGGCGCAGCATGATCGTGTTGACCGTCCGGAACATGAAGTCCGTGACGGCGTGCGGCTGGAATATGCCGTGCCGCTTCGCTCTCTCCGGCTTGGTCTCATCGGCAAGGCGGATGTTATTGAATTTCATCCGGCGGATGAAATTCAACATCTTAAATCTCAGATTCCAGATTTCAAATCCGGTATGGCGGAGCCTGAAATTTCAAAATTGAAATCACCCGTCCGGGTGTTCCCGGTAGAGCACAAGCGCGGAAAGCCCAAGCCGGATCATTGCGACTGGGTACAGCTTTGCGCGCAGGCGATTTGTCTGGAAGAGATGATGCAGACTGAAATTCCTGAAGGGGCGATTTTTTACGGGCAGCCGCGCCGTCGTCAAAATGTGGAATTCACCGCAACATTGCGGGCGGAAACTGAAGAAATCGCCCGGACGCTTCATGAGCTGATCCGGGCAGGCAAAACTCCGTCGCCGGATTACGATGAGAAAAAATGTTCCGCCTGCTCGCTTTTTGACATCTGTATGCCGAGACGGACTCGGCGGGTTGAAGACTACCTTTCCGAGTCCGCATTTGAAATCTCCTGAAAGGAGTCATGAAAAAACACCTGAATACGCTCTATGTCACCACGCAGAACGCCTACCTTTTCAAAGAAGGCGAATCGGTTGTGGTCAAAGTCGAAAACGAAAACCGGCTCCGGCTGCCTGTTCATACGCTCGACGGCATTGTCTGTTTCGGCGCGGTTTCCATGAGTCCGTTCCTGATGCATCACTGCGCCGAAAACGATGTAACGGTCTCCTTTCTTTCGGAATACGGAAAATTCCTTGCCCGCATACAGGGGCCGGTCTCCGGTAACGTCCTTTTGCGTCGCGAGCAGTATCGCCGTGCTGATGATCCGATAGCCGCCGCGCACATTACCCGTTCCGTTTTGATCGGCAAGCTGTCGAACGTCCGTGCCGTACTGCGCCGCGCCCTGCGCGATCACGCCGAAAAAACCGATTGTCAGGCGCTGGAAAGAGCCGAGCAGCGACTGACTCAATATCTTCAACGGATGGGGACGATCCGTCCTGTTGATGAACTGCGCGGCATAGAAGGCGAAGCTGCCGCCACGTACTTTGCCGCCTTTCCGCAACTTATCACCGTTAAAGACGAGGCCTTTGCCTTTGCCGGACGCAACCGCCGTCCGCCGCTCGATCCGGTTAACGCATTGCTCTCCTTCGTATACACCTTGCTTGTACACGATTGCCGGTCTGCCCTCGAAGGCGTCGGGCTTGATCCGTGCGTCGGCTATCTGCATTGCGACCGCCCCGGGCGGCCCTCGCTGGCACTCGACCTCATGGAAGAATTCCGTTCATTCCTCGCCGAGCGTCTTGTGCTCTCACTGATCAACCTGAAGCAGATACAGGCCAAAGATTTCAACGACTCAGCCGGCGGAGCCGTTACCATGAGCGATGCCGCACGCAAAGAGGTCTTAACCGCCTGGCAGAAGCGCAAACAGGAAGAAATCACCCATCCTTATCTGGAAGAAAAATGCAAAGTCGGACTTCTGCCTCATTTGCAGGCGCAACTGCTGGCCCGCCATCTGCGCGGCGATTTGGATGCCTATCCGCCTTTTATTTGGAAATAAGAAACGGTGAATTTGAAATCTTACATTTGAAATTTCAAATCTCCCGAAGGGAGTCACATGCTGGTACTTGTAAGCTATGACGTTTCTACTGCCAACAAGCGCGGACAACGCCGCTTGCGGCGCGTGGCCAAAATCTGCGAAAGCTTCGGGCTTCGCGTTCAAAACTCCGTCTTTGAATGTATCGTTGATCCTGCACAGTGGACACGTCTTCGGAATCTGCTGCTCAAAGCCTTCAGTCAGGAAGAAGACAGCCTCCGGTTTTATTTTCTGGGTGCCAACTGGGAACGGCGGGTTGAGCACCACGGTACAAAAGAAACCCTGAACCTCGAAAAAGACACGCTCATCATCTGAGTGCGCGAACCTCCAGCCCGCATAAGTTTCCCGGGAGATTCGCGCGAGCCATAACATTCGGCACATTAACAAGTTGTGATTTGTGATCTTTGACATATTAGCTGTCGGCCGCCGAGAAAACTCAAGTTCGCGCAAACCGTACAGTTGTCAGCGGCGCATCAAACAGTTAGAAAGTGACAGTCGCCCCCCGCGCGGGGGCGTGGATTGAAACAATCAATATATGCCTTTACCGGCGCACGACCTGAGGTCGCCCCCCGCGCGGGGGCGTGGATTGAAACGTTTCCCGGCAAGCCGCCGTAAGCACCGCCTGGGTCGCCCCCCGCGCGGGGGCGTGGATTGAAACCATCGTCATATCCGACAAGTCGCGGAGCTTGCTACGTCGCCCCCCGCGCGGGGGCGTGGATTGAAACAAGACTACTCCGTCTCAGTTTTCCGAGTTTAAGGTCGCCCCCCGCGCGGGGGCGTGGATTGAAACGCCGCGGCAGGTGCTGCGTTACAAAGAGGCTGGTGTCGCCCCCCGCGCGGGGGCGTGGATTGAAACAGTTTTAACCAGCAGATCAAGACCCTTGTTTAAGTCGCCCCCCGCGCGGGGGCGTGGATTGAAACGCGGAGCTTGCTACCGAGTTCTTTTTTAACGTGTGTCGCCCCCCGCGCGGGGGCGTGGATTGAAACACAGGTTCGAGTCCTGTAACGCCCACACTCTCTAGTCGCCCCCCGCGCGGGGGCGTGGATTGAAACGGTTCCTGATGCGCGAAGAGTGTCTTTCTTTAGGGTCGCCCCCCGCGCGGGGGCGTGGATTGAAACAGAACCGGAACCTGCTGACAAATCAGCTCTAAAGTCGCCCCCCGCGCGGGGGCGTGGATTGAAACCGTGTAAAGGCTGGTGTCGGTCTGCGCCGTGCTGGTCGCCCCCCGCGCGGGGGCGTGGATTGAAACGGTCACATCGTTGAAAAGCAGGTGGTCGAACGCGGGTCGCCCCCCGCGCGGGGGCGTGGATTGAAACATCCGGACGACGACGATATTGCCAATGCGGTCAAGGTCGCCCCCCGCGCGGGGGCGTGGATTGAAACAGCATCCTTTCTTCCGCCCATTCCCTTGATCTGTGTCGCCCCCCGCGCGGGGGCGTGGATTGAAACGATTTTTTCCTTTGAACTCATGGCAGTTTAATTCGGTCGCCCCCCGCGCGGGGGCGTGGATTGAAACTTGAAAAACTCGGCGTGGCCGGCGGAAGGCTGATGTCGCCCCCCGCGCGGGGGCGTGGATTGAAACAATATGAAACACAGTTTTATAAGTTCTGGACAATGTCGCCCCCCGCGCGGGGGCGTGGATTGAAACTCAGCAACGCACGTCTTCGAAATCTTCAGCCCTTCGTCGCCCCCCGCGCGGGGGCGTGGATTGAAACATACTGTAGGCATGATAAATAAGAAACAGTTTAAGTCGCCCCCCGCGCGGGGGCGTGGATTGAAACGAAGCGGATAGCGAGCTGTTTAAGGCCATCCGAGTCGCCCCCCGCGCGGGGGCGTGGATTGAAACCACTATTCGATGATGTGTTTGCGCTTCAGTTCTTGTCGCCCCCCGCGCGGGGGCGTGGATTGAAACCGACAAGGCCGCTACGGGTTCGGCACGGAGCTGCGTCGCCCCCCGCGCGGGGGCGTGGATTGAAACCAATCGATGTCTGGAAGATCGGCCCAGGAGCTGTATGTCGCCCCCCGCGCGGGGGCGTGGATTGAAACCAGAGCTATATTGCTACCAACTACAAACCAGTCTGGTCGCCCCCCGCGCGGGGGCGTGGATTGAAACTGAGACGAACAGGCTCTATGTCTCATACCACCTGGTCGCCCCCCGCGCGGGGGCGTGGATTGAAACTTCCTTGAACAGCACAAAAGGTGCCTTCTCGGAGGTCGCCCCCCGCGCGGGGGCGTGGATTGAAACACTGACCTGCCGTTTCTCTCGCAGGCCGACAAGGTCGCCCCCCGCGCGGGGGCGTGGATTGAAACATCGCGGCCAACCGCGAAGAAACCATCCAGAGTTTGTCGCCCCCCGCGCGGGGGCGTGGATTGAAACGCACACCACAGCAGAGCGTCTTCCTATACCAATTAGTCGCCCCCCGCGCGGGGGCGTGGATTGAAACGGTCATGCAAATCATCGCAGGAAAACAGCAGGACGTCGCCCCCCGCGCGGGGGCGTGGATTGAAACATCTTCTTATATGCCCCGACGTACAAGGGCGGGTGTCGCCCCCCGCGCGGGGGCGTGGATTGAAACGGGTCACGAAGCACTTCAAGCGGAACCTTCGCCGGTCGCCCCCCGCGCGGGGGCGTGGATTGAAACAACCGAAATGGACGTTGCGGCGGTGCATATCAACGGTCGCCCCCCGCGCGGGGGCGTGGATTGAAACTTTCTTGAGAGCTTCTACTGCCTGACGCATTTCCGGTCGCCCCCCGCGCGGGGGCGTGGATTGAAACTCGCTGGAGATCAGCGGGGACGATGAGTTCAAGGTCGCCCCCCGCGCGGGGGCGTGGATTGAAACTTTTCGTCCGGCATGAGAGTGATCTGATCCTCGCGTCGCCCCCCGCGCGGGGGCGTGGATTGAAACTCGAATCAAAACCTTCATGTCCCGATTCAAAACAAGTCGCCCCCCGCGCGGGGGCGTGGATTGAAACATCGGAACCGGATCGGTGCATTCGCTCAAAGACAGTCGCCCCCCGCGCGGGGGCGTGGATTGAAACGGTCATGCAAATCATCGCAGGAAAACAGCAGGACGTCGCCCCCCGCGCGGGGGCGTGGATTGAAACGGCCAACTGGCAGAAGGCCAGCGACAACTTATCCGGCGTCGCCCCCCGCGCGGGGGCGTGGATTGAAACCGTACTCGTCGGCCTCTTTAAGCGTCGGGAACCAGGTCGCCCCCCGCGCGGGGGCGTGGATTGAAACCGCCAGCTGACAGAAGGCAAGCGAGAGCTTATCGGTCGCCCCCCGCGCGGGGGCGTGGATTGAAACCTTCACACGGTAGAAGTCACAGGTTCGAATCCTGTGTCGCCCCCCGCGCGGGGGCGTGGATTGAAACTTCTTCGCTTTCGATCCATACGCGAATATCGCCAGTCGCCCCCCGCGCGGGGGCGTGGATTGAAACTTTTGAAATTGTGGACAATGTACACTTTTTGCCGGTCGCCCCCCGCGCGGGGGCGTGGATTGAAACTTTTGAAATTGTGGACAATGTACACTTTTTGCCGTGTCGCCCCCCGCGCGGGGGCGTGGATTGAAACTTCATCCTTAATGAGTTTCAGCTTTCCATAGACGGTCGCCCCCCGCGCGGGGGCGTGGATTGAAACAATATCAGCATGTTGTGAACGAGCAACACCGGAAGTCGCCCCCCGCGCGGGGGCGTGGATTGAAACCTGTCTGCTGCAATGATCATGCGTTGATTGAGCGGTCGCCCCCCGCGCGGGGGCGTGGATTGAAACTCGCTGGCCTCAACGTCCACGCAATCAACCCGACGTCGCCCCCCGCGCGGGGGCGTGGATTGAAACGTCTGGTCGTGCCTGCGGCGCGGATTCGGGCCTGGTGTCGCCCCCCGCGCGGGGGCGTGGATTGAAACATATCGGACAGGTCGCGAAGCTTACTGCCTAGTTCGTCGCCCCCCGCGCGGGGGCGTGGATTGAAACGTGTGCTTCTCGGGAGCATAAGCAGGGCATTTAGTCGCCCCCCGCGCGGGGGCGTGGATTGAAACTCGTCCGTGAGCGGATCTGAGCACATCCCAACGGGTCGCCCCCCGCGCGGGGGCGTGGATTGAAACATGTACTTCGCGCGAGCACAAGCAGGGCATCTATGTCGCCCCCCGCGCGGGGGCGTGGATTGAAACTGGTCGTAGAGCGGCTCCGCGATTCGCGCCGCTGTGGTCGCCCCCCGCGCGGGGGCGTGGATTGAAACTCAACGGCCTCTACCTCGACGCAGTCAACCCGCCGGTCGCCCCCCGCGCGGGGGCGTGGATTGAAACTTCGGCTACGAGCAGCAGTTCTTTGCAGGCAAAAGTCGCCCCCCGCGCGGGGGCGTGGATTGAAACTTAACCGGTTCGATGATGTTGGTGCGGTAATTCCTGTCGCCCCCCGCGCGGGGGCGTGGATTGAAACCACGCGATCAACACGCCGAGCGCGAGATATGGCCGGTCGCCCCCCGCGCGGGGGCGTGGATTGAAACGCCGGATAAGCTGTCTCTTGCGTTCTGCCAGCTGGCGTCGCCCCCCGCGCGGGGGCGTGGATTGAAACAGCACCGGAACCTGCTGACAAATCAGCTCTAAAAGTCGCCCCCCGCGCGGGGGCGTGGATTGAAACATGTACTTCGCGCGAGCACAAGCAGGGCATCTAGTCGCCCCCCGCGCGGGGGCGTGGATTGAAACAGCTTCCGGCGAAGCAGGCGGCGGGCGTGCCGCTGTCGCCCCCCGCGCGGGGGCGTGGATTGAAACAAACCAGTACTGTGAGTTGCCCGAAAACATAGAGTCGCCCCCCGCGCGGGGGCGTGGATTGAAACACCGGCTGTTCGAAACCTCTTTCCCGGTAAACGCGTCGCCCCCCGCGCGGGGGCGTGGATTGAAACTATACTCTTTCCTGTGCGCTGTTCGTAACGGTAAGTCGCCCCCCGCGCGGGGGCGTGGATTGAAACATAAGAATCTGGCCGTTGAGTTCAAAGGGCTTTGGTCGCCCCCCGCGCGGGGGCGTGGATTGAAACTTGTTTATAGGTTCATCAACCGGCAGGCCGGACGGTCGCCCCCCGCGCGGGGGCGTGGATTGAAACATTTTGTAAGAGCCAGAACGACCAGAGAGTTTCCGTCGCCCCCCGCGCGGGGGCGTGGATTGAAACTAAGTAGTTGATAATGGCAGCTTTAACATCGGCCGTCGCCCCCCGCGCGGGGGCGTGGATTGAAACACTCCATCATCCGTGGCATAAGCCGACCACTCGCGTCGCCCCCCGCGCGGGGGCGTGGATTGAAACCATAGTTACTCCATCTGATGTAACAAGGGATAATCGTCGCCCCCCGCGCGGGGGCGTGGATTGAAACTCTCAGGAATTAGGAATTAGGATTTAGGAAGGGAGTCGCCCCCCGCGCGGGGGCGTGGATTGAAACATTGCGCCGCCTCCATCGTCAGCTTGGCAATTACGTCGCCCCCCGCGCGGGGGCGTGGATTGAAACAGGCTTAGCCATTTGGTGGCGGTTCCGTCCGCGGGTCGCCCCCCGCGCGGGGGCGTGGATTGAAACTGTAACGCGTGCGAAGGTTACGGCGGGGCTCTTGTCGCCCCCCGCGCGGGGGCGTGGATTGAAACGCTGGTGCAGAGTTTGAAAGCAGCAGGTCAGCTGGTCGCCCCCCGCGCGGGGGCGTGGATTGAAACTTGCCTGAGCCGTACTGCACCTTGAACTCTTCCTGTCGCCCCCCGCGCGGGGGCGTGGATTGAAACAATCCATGCCCGGAACTCTCCGCCGGCCTGTAATGTCGCCCCCCGCGCGGGGGCGTGGATTGAAACCGCGGCGTCGCTGCTGTAATGGCTCCAAAAGCCGGTCGCCCCCCGCGCGGGGGCGTGGATTGAAACGCATAATAAAGCGCTTCAACGTCAAAGCCTTCCAGGTCGCCCCCCGCGCGGGGGCGTGGATTGAAACTGTGATCTGGAACCGGTCGAAGGCGCAAGGGAAGGTCGCCCCCCGCGCGGGGGCGTGGATTGAAACGATTGGGCTAACTGGGTTGTAGTCAGGCTAATGTCGTCGCCCCCCGCGCGGGGGCGTGGATTGAAACTTGGTTGAATTAAACGGGCTTTTCGCGCAGACAGTCGCCCCCCGCGCGGGGGCGTGGATTGAAACCTGCAATGCCGCTAGAATGCCCCGTTACGTGCGAGTCGCCCCCCGCGCGGGGGCGTGGATTGAAACTGTTCTGAGCGTTCGATATGAACTCCGGCTAGGAAGTCGCCCCCCGCGCGGGGGCGTGGATTGAAACTCATGTAAAACAGGGAAAATACGATTTAACATTGGTCGCCCCCCGCGCGGGGGCGTGGATTGAAACATTAAATCCGGCCTGGGCATCGGCCGTTTTTATTGTCGCCCCCCGCGCGGGGGCGTGGATTGAAACAACGAAGCCGAAGCCCGCACCGCGCTCAAAGAATGTCGCCCCCCGCGCGGGGGCGTGGATTGAAACGACTCCCTTATTAAAGGAAAGCTTTTGCGGTGCGTCGCCCCCCGCGCGGGGGCGTGGATTGAAACAGTTTTTTGCGGTTCATGGTGTTTCCTCCAGGGGTCGCCCCCCGCGCGGGGGCGTGGATTGAAACAATGCATTGGTCGAAAAATGCTGCCGCTTGCTTTTGTCGCCCCCCGCGCGGGGGCGTGGATTGAAACCCTTTATACGGAGTCGCGATCCGCTCTCCGTGGTCGTCGCCCCCCGCGCGGGGGCGTGGATTGAAACATCTTAGCACAGATGGTGGCGATGTGTGGAGTAAGGTCGCCCCCCGCGCGGGGGCGTGGATTGAAACGTGAATGCGTTTCACTTCCAAGCCCTCCCGTGTAGTCGCCCC
>JBAZTQ010000073.1:0-15737 GCA_041661845.1 Kiritimatiellales bacterium
GGCATCATCAAGTTCTGGAGCCTCGAAGCAGTCGAAACCGAATTCCGGAAGGTGGCGGAGTGGACGGCGCTTTTTTCGCCGTGGCGTGGCCTGAACCGTTTCGAACTGCTGCTGCGGATTTTACAGGGCGTCTCGAAATATATTTCGGCCTGTACGAATCCGCCGCCTACGGATGCTCTGGAGGCGTTTGCAAAGTCCGGAGTTCCGCTAAGCGCAGACGAGTTGGCGAAACGGATCGAAAGGACCGGCGACCCGGAGCTGAAGCGGGCGCTGGAGTGGAGCCGGTCGGTGAGCAGAGAAATTGCAGACATCGCCGAAATGCCGGTATTTGATGAAGTTTTCCAAACCTTGGAAAAAATCCGCCCAATAGCCGATTCGATTGTGGTTTCGCAGACGCAAGAAGAAGCTTTGGTGCGGGAGTGGCGTAACGCCGGACTCGAAAAGTTTATTGACGTGATCGCCGGTGCCGAATTTGGCTCGAAGATCGAATCGCTCGGAACGGCGATGAAAAACCGGCACGCGCCGGAGCGGACGGTGATGGTTGGCGACGCTCCCGGCGATCTGGAAACCGCCCGTGCTGTAGGCTGTCTCTTTTTCCCGATTATTCCCGGCGATGAACCGTCGAGCTGGGTTGAGTTGCGCGAGGAAGGTCTCCGTCGCGTTTTTGACGGAACGTTTGCGGGCGAATACCAGAACGCCTTGATTGCCCGTTTCAACGCCGTGCTTTCCGAAACGCCGCCGTGGGCCGGGTAATTTAAAAAGGTTGCGCCGCGCGGCGATAGTTCTTTATGGTTGCACAGATTTCCAAGGGCAACTCCGACAGGTAAAACCGAATGCATTTTGTTCATATCTCTCTTTGGGCCGGCGTTGCCGGCTGGCTGGTCGCGCAGACGACGAAAATGATCATTTGTCTGGTGCAGAGCCGCCGCCTGAATTTCCGTTATCTGGTGAGCACCGGCGGAATGCCGAGCGCGCATTCGGCGATGGCCTGTGCGGTGGCGACAGCGATCGGCATGACGGAAGGGTTTTCTTCGCCGCTGTTCACGCTCGGGTTCTGTTTCGCTGCCGTGATCATGTTCGATGCGCAGACGGTGCGCGCCGCCGCCGGCAAGCAGGCCCGGCTGCTGAATCAGATCGTGGACGAACTGTTCAAAGAGCACCACCTGTCCGAGGTTAAGCTGAAAGAACTGCTGGGCCATACGCGTCTGGAAGTGTTTTTCGGTATGCTGACCGGTATTTTATCGGCGCTGGCACTGCTCCGCTTTTTCCCGGCATAAAAAAAGCCCCCCGCCGAAGCGAGAGGCTTTTCGTGTGCAATAACCCGAACCTTAAGCCGGGTTGATGGCGCTCATCGGGCAGGTTGCCGCGCAGGCGCCGCAATCGGTGCAGGTGCCGGCATCAATAACATACTTGCCGTCACCGGCGCTGATCGCTTCCATCGGACAGGTGCTTTCGCAAGCGCCGCACATCGTGCAATCATCAGAAATTACATAAGCCATGATTATTCTCCTTAGTTAACAGCAGACCCGTGACATGGATCTGCTTTTGATGGCGGGGAAGCTACCACCATCAGTCCATGAGTTCAAACCGGAAAGGGAACGGACTTCTCCCAAAAACAGCGGCCTAATCTTCGTTCGTGTCATCCGGCAGGGCGGGGTGTTCGCCGGAAAGTTCAACTTTTTCGATTTTGCCGAACCGGCTGGTGATTTTGCGCGCCGAGGTCTGCACGTCATCAACGTCCTTGTGGGCCTGGCCGATATGTGCGGCCAGCTTGTCCATCCGCTCCTGAAAGCGGCTGAAATCCTGTGCCAGCGCCACCAGATGCTCTTTAATGAGATGCACCTGCTGGCGGGTGGCGGAATCTTTCAATACCGCCCGCGCCGTGGTGAGTACGGCCATCATGGTGGTCGGCGAAGTCATCCAGACGCGGGCCCGCTGCGCTTCCTCGACGAGATCGGGGTAGTGGCCGTGGATTTCCGAGAAGATCGCCTCCGCCGGAATAAACATCATGGCGCCGTCCGAGGTATGGCCGGGAATGATGTATTTGCCGGCGATGTCCTTGATGTGCTTTTTGATATCCTGCCGGAACTGCCGCTCGGCGGCGGTGCGGTCGGCGTCGCCCAGCGAAAGATCGGTCATCCGTTGGTAGCCTTCGAGCGGAAACTTTGAATCAATGCAGATGGTGCCGGTCGGTTCGGGAAGAAACAGCACACAGTCGGCACGTACACCGTTCGGAAAGGTGTGCTGTAGAGAATAGCTGTTTTCCGGCAGCATATTGGAGATCAGCGCGCTGAGCTGCACCTCGCCGAAAGCGCCGCGGGAACGCTTGTCGGAAAGCACTTCCTGCAGGCTGACGACATTTTCGGTGAGTTTATCGATTTTTTCCTGGGCCTTGTCTATCAGCGCCAGCCGCTTGAGGACATCGCTGAAAACGGTGGTGGTTTCCTTGAACCCTTTTTCGAGACGCTGCTCCACTTTTTCGCCGATCTGATCGAGCCGCTGATTATTGGAGGCGATCAGTTTTTCAATCTGCGTTTGCACCGCCTCTTCGCTTTTGCGGGCACGGACGTCTATCTGTCCGGTCAGTGTATCGAGGCCGCGCGTGAGCATTTCGAGCCGCGTATCCTGCCGGGTGTTCCCGTGCAGCGCCATGCCGAGTTGAACCAGCACCAGCAGGGCGAGAACCGATAAAAGGATTAAGATGAAAAGCTCCATAAAACACCTCCGCGCAGGCGCTGCACAACAGCCCGCAGTGCTTGACACTTTACGCAGCCCGCCCGATACTGCAACCGTTTTATTGTCAGACCGGAGCGCCTTAAATCATGAAATTCTTCCGCAAAAAAAACGCTCAACCGGACAAAACACGTCCGCAAACCGCGAAACCGAATCCGGAACAAAGCTTCTACACACCGCATCCCGGAGAAGCTCCGCTGGACGAATACTCAACCGGACCGATCGGACACCAGACTCATCGCACCTCACGGCACAGTCCGGTACACATCCGCGAAAACAGCAACCGGGCCAGTAACTGGGCTATCGCTGTTCTTCTGCTCCGGGCCGTTCTGATCGTCGTGTTGCTGGTCGGCGGGCTTATTGCACTGAAACTGGTGCTGGATCGCATGGCCGAACCGTCGGAGAAAAAACAGCAGGAGTGGGCGGCCAACGCGGGCCGTATGGAAAAACCGTCCGCGCCCGGCGCTGTTTCCGCCGGCGCGCCGGTTCCTCAGGAACTGATGATCAGCACCGCGCTGATCGGGCAGCGACTGGAGCAGTGGAAACAGACTGAACAGCTCCTGCGCTCTGCCGAGGCGTTAACCCGGCGGGGAATAAACGAAGAGGCTTCGCAGCAGCTCGAACAGACTTTGCGCATATCCCCGAACAACCGGGAGGCGCAACAGATGCTGATTGATGTCTATATGCAACAGGGTCTTTATGCCGAAGCAACGCCTCTGTGCATCCGCCTGCTGGATCAAGACAGCCGGTCGCCGGATTTACAAATGAAACTGTTGCAGGCACTGCATGCGAGCGGACAGGTCGATGCCGGGCTGGTACTTGCCGACCGGATGCTTCAAGATCAGCCGAATAATCAAACGGTGCTTTCCATTGCCGCCGAAGGGCAGATCAAACAGGGCGGCAAAGCCGCTGCTTTGGCTCTGTTCGAGCGGATGCTGGCGAACGATCCGAAAAACACGGGTGCTCTGGGAGGCTGCGCAAAGCTTTATTTAGAACAAGGGGGCTATCAGAAGGCCGTTTCTTATTATTTGGAACTGGTGCGGCTTGATCCGAAGCCGGAGCATTATCAGGCGCTTGCACGCTGTTATGCGCAGCAGAATGACGCGGGCAAGGCAGTAGTATTCATGGGGCAGGCGGCCAGCCTGTTCGGTACAGCAGCGGTTTCTTCCTGGCTTAGAGATACCGTTTTTGATCCGGTTCGTGAAACCGTCGAATTCCGCTCATTTGCCGACCGTATTGTCGGTATAGAGACCCGCAAGGCGATTGAGGCCATCAATAAGCGGGAAGCTGAAAAAACAACACCTGCGGTGCTCGGCGGCGGGCTGGAACTCCCGAAACAACCCGATTTGAACGCCATTCAACCCGGAAAATAGCAGAAAGGCCGGAATGATCTTGGCTCAACAGGTGCGGCGTCCGCTGGTCGGAGTCGCCCTGTCTGTCGCTGCGGGTCTTTCTGTTCAGCGTTGCGGCGGCGGGTCACCGTTACTTTTGCTCGGCATAACCGCTTTTCTACTGGCCTTGGCCTGCCGGATGGTGTTGCGCCGCCAGACGGCTCTGCTGATTTACATCGCTTGCGGACTGCTTGCCGCCGCGCACAGCGCCATCGAAGAAATGCCGACAGTTTCCCGTGCGGTGCTGCCGGCCGCAGAAGTGAATTTCCATGAGCAGGAACTGACCGGTACGGTTGAAGACGAACCGTCGGTTTCCGGCGCTGACGGAACCGTTTCTTTTCTGTTTCGCGCAGTGACCGTACATAGCGGCGAGAAACAGCTCCCGTCCGATGCGGTACTGCGGGTTTATTTGAAAACCGCCGCCGTTCCGGTTCGTTTTGGCGAACAATGGAGATTGAAAGGCCGGTATACCGGTTATGAAAGACCGCGCAGCGGTGCCGGCGGCTTTCTGAGTGTTTCCGGTGCGGACGCCTGCAAAATTAAAGAAGCCGGGACTTCGCTGTCCGGCCGGTGTTACGAAGTCCGCCGCCGCGCCGCTGCACTGCTCCGTTCGGGTGTTGAAGCGTTCCCGGAGCAGACGCAGCTGTTACACGCGATGCTGCTGGGATACCGGCAGGCCATCCCTCCGGATCTTTATCAGATATTCACCCGCACCGGCACACTGCACATTTTTGCCATCTCCGGTCAGCATGTTGTGATTCTGGGCGCGATTTTTATCGCCGGACTTAAAATCTTCGGTGTTGCCCGTCCCCGCTGGGGGCTGCTGCTGCTCCCGGCGCTTTTTCTCTATATTTTCACCACCGGACTGCAGCCAAGCGCTTTGCGCGCCCTTGCGATGGCCGCGGTGTTTTTTGCTGCGCCGCTCGCCGGACGCCGGCCTGATGCGGCATCGTCCATTGCGCTGGCCACGATCCTGCTGCTGGCATTTCAGCCGGCGAACATCGGTGACCCGGGGTTTCTGCTCTCTTTTGTTGTGGTTTGCGGGCTTATTGTGGTGAACGGCTGGGCTGTGCGGCAGGTCAACGGGTTTCGTCTGGCGGGCTGGGATGTTCCTCTTAAACAGCTCGGCGGGTCGCATCCGGCCGCCATGCTGTTACGCAGCACCGGCATGCTGATGCTCACTTCGCTGGCGGCCTGGCTTTTTTCCGCGCCGATTACCGCATGGTTTTTCAACACCCTTTCACCCGTGGCGCTGATCGGCAATCTGGCGGTTATACCGCTGACTTTCATGGTCATGCTGGCCGGGTGTCTGGCGATCCTGGGCGGTATGTTGTGTTTTCCCGCGGCAGCGGCGCTTTTCAATCAAGCCAACCTGCTGTTCATCAATTTGCTGATATGGATTGTTCACCGTCTTGCCGCCGTGCCCGGCGCCTGCCGGTCGGTTCATGCACCTTCTGCACCGGCGGCCGGGCTCTGGTACGCCGGACTGATTTTGTTTTTCACCGGGCCGGTCCGCTGGCGGAAGGGCGCGCTGCTTCTGGTGCTGCTGTCTGTGCTGCTGTGGAGCGCGGAACATTTCGAGCTGAACCGGGACATAAAGATTCTGCGCGAAGGCCGTTCGGCTGTGGCGATACGGCTGCCGGAAAACCGGTGGGTGCTGGCAACGGACGGCAACCCGTTCAGCACGATGCGCACAATCCGTCTTTTGCAGAAAGAGGGCGTTAACCGGCTTGCTGTTCTCGTCGTGAGTGATGCACAGGCGGATGCCGGAGCAATCCGGCAGTTTCAGGAAATATTCCGTCCGCAACGAACCCTGATGGATGAGCAGAAAGGAGAACCGGTCTGGTCCGCAGGCAAAGAATATGTTCGTATTTCGCCAGGCCGATGAATACTACCGGCCTTTTTCTGGTGATACGGTTGCACTTTCGAGCTGATCAATCAGTGTTTTGAATTCCACAGTACCGCGCACCGCATTGAATTCATCACGACGCATCCAGGCCAGCGCCAGCCCCGGATCGATCAGCTGAACGCCGCGTTTCAACGCCTCAATGGCTTTATCCTGCTGTCCGTTCTGCACCTGAACCTGCGCCAGTAAGAAATAAACCGGCGCCACATTCGTCACTTCCTGCGTCAGCTTGGTCAGGAAAGCCGCCGCATCTTTCCATCGTCCAAGTTTGGTCAGATAAAGTGCGTAAGTCTGCATAGTGTCCAGGTCGTCCGGCTGAAGATCGATATACTTTTCGAAATTATAAATTGCGTCATGGTCACGCTTCATCTTCCGGTAGAGCACGGCCATGTTTTTGTAGCAGACCGGGTTTTCCGGCCGCAGTTCGTGCGCGCGTTTCAGATATTTCTCGGCCTTTTCATATTCTTCTGTGCCGCTGTACGCTGAGCCCAGACTGGCGACCGTATCGAAGGTTTCCTCTTCCTTCAGGGCTTTTTCCAAATGCGTAACCGCCGGCGCGTATTCTTCGCGTTTGAGATGGAGCATGCCCAGGGTGAGATGCAACCCTTCGATATCCGGATACATGTCAACGACCTGCTGAAAGTGTTCCAGCGCCTGTTCTGTCGCGTTGATCGACAGCGCCTGCTGTCCTTTGATGATATGATGGGCGGCGTTTTTCACCCATCGGCCCGAAAGCGGTTTGGGGCCCGGCCTCCCGTCAGATTCTGTTTGTGCCGCCGTCAGCTGATAATCCATTACCCACAGAGCTTCCGCCGGCAGGGAATAGCGGGGAACATAGGGTTTTTCTGCGGTGCGGGCGTTTACGGACGGTTTGCGTCCGCTCATAAAATCACGGATAACCACCGCAATCAGAGCCACGGAAAGTATGATCACCAGCGAGCCGAAGAAAAGCGACGCTATCCGGCTGCGCCGCAAATCGCGCTGGCGCGTTTCGATCAGTTCATGGGCGATCTGCGGAGTAAAATCCTTCTCGAAGTCTTGATTACTGCCTTGGTAGATGTCCCGGATTTCGTCTTTTCTCTTATGCATGAGCCATTCCTCGTGCTCTCCGTACCGGCAGAATATGGGGTAAGTGACGGGATTCGAACCCGCGACATTCAGAATCACAATCTGACGCTCTAACCAGCTGAGCTACACCTACCATCAGTAGAGCGCGGTAGAGTAATGAAAAATTAATGAAAAGCAAAATATATCTGACCGTTTTAATGCTCAGATCCGCTTTTTGCATCGAGATTCGTTGAAAGCGACACTGCGGCCAGCTCGAGCCGGTATAAAAACGCTTCATAGGATTCAGTGCGGGCTATTTTGTCAAAAGCGGCATCGTGCATTTCCGCTATCGCCTGCCGCGGAGTGATGAAACGCGTAGCATCCTGCAGGGCGCTGACGGCCAGATCGGCATCTTCCTCCTGCGCGGCGGTTTTTGCCAGCAGCAGGCTGACCGTCAGAGGATCGGCGCCTTTAAGCTGCTTAAGAAAATCAATCGCGACGCGGGTCCGGCCGGCCGCAGAAAGGTAAGCAACATAGGTTTTAATCAGCGGTGTATCCTGCGGATTAAGCAGAAAATATTTTTCGAACGAAGCGACAGCGGCATCGGTGCGGCCGGTTTTCTGATACAGCAGCGCAAGGTTTTTGTAGCACCCGGCGAGTTCCGGTTGCTGCTGGAGCGCCTGCCGCAGGAAGGTTTCCGCCTGAACATAGTCTTCGACTCCTATGTACGCGACACCCAGATTATTAAGAACATCGACGGAGGGCTGTTCCTCCAGTGCTTTCTTCAACTGTTCGGCGGCCTTTTCGAAATACTGGCGCTTTAAACAAACCGCGCCGAGAGGACGGTGGATTCCTGTCATGGCAGGAAAGGTTTCGGTGGCCGCTTCAAAATGATCCTGCGCCGCCGCCGGCTCATTCAGCCGGAGCGCCTGTTCGCCCATAATAATGTGATAGGCCGTGTTTTTTACCCACTTGGTGGAAAAAGCTTTCGGGCCGGCCGGGTCGCTGCCCTCGGCCTGCGAAGCAACCTGCCGGTACTCCAGAGCCCATTGTTCATCTTCCGGCAATGTATAGGCGGCAACGCGCTGTGTTTTTTCTTTTGCGGGGATCATTTGCGGCGCTTCAGGCAGGAAATCCTTTGTAACGGTTATTACCAGAAAAACCGTCAGAACGACGACCAGCAAACCGACGGATATATTGAAAACCAGCCGCCGGCGCATTTCGCGTTCGATAAGCTCCTGCGTTTTCCATCCCGGCTCGGGTTCCGTCTTCGGATCCTCGGACCGGTAAATGTCCCGGATATCTGTATCGTTTTTTTTCATGAGTGCGGAAGCCGCTGTTGAGAGAAATGAGATGTATTCAGACGCGGTACTCCTGTCTCAGCGCTGCATCGGCCAGAACCAGCGCGGTCATTGATTCCACAATCGGAACTGCGCGCGGCAGCACGCACGGATCATGCCGGCCCTTCGCTTCGAGCGTAACGGTTTTCCCGTCAAGACCGGCCGTCCGCTGAGGCTGTCCGATCGTCGCCACCGGCTTGATCGCAATCCGGAACACCACCGGCTCACCGTTTGTGATTCCGCCCTGAATGCCGCCGCTGTGGTTTGTTTTCGTTCCCAGCCGGCCGCCCTTCTGGACAAAAGCATCATTATGCTGCGAGCCGTGCATCAGCGTGCCGGCAAATCCGGAGCCGATTTCAAAACCCTTCACCGCCGGAATCGAAAGCATCGCCTGCGCCAGCATGGCCTCCAGCTTGTCAAAAACCGGCTCGCCAAGTCCGGCGGGAAAGCCGCGGCAGACACAGGTCAGCGTGCCGCCCAGTGAATCTTTTTCGTCGCGCGTCTTTTCAATGGCGGCGATCATTTTCTGTGCCGTTTCCATATCCGGGCAGCGCACCGGACTGGCGTCTACCAGTTCGCGCGTCAGCCCTTCGGCGGCGATGGGCAGTGCGGCGATCTGGCCCACCGAACTCACATAGGCAACAACCGAAATATCGCCGAAGCGTGTTTTCAGCCACTTTTCAGCAATGGCACCCGCCGCCACGCGGCCGATTGTTTCACGCGCACTCGACCGGCCTCCGCCGCTTGATGCCGTTATGCCGTACTTCATCAGATAGGTGTAATCCGCGTGCGACGGCCGCGGCACGGAAACCATCCCGCCGTAATCGCCGGGGCGCTGGTCGCGGTTATTCACCGAAAGAGCGATCGGTGTGCCGAGCGTTATGCCGTTTTCCGTGCCGGAAAGAATGGTCACGGTATCCGCTTCGTCGCGCGGCGTGGTCAGCGGACTTTGTCCCGGACGGCGGCGGTCGAGCTGAGGCTGAATATCCGCCTCTGTCAGCGGCAGCCTGGAAGGGCAGCCGTCCACAATCGCGCCGACAGCCTTGCCGTGCGATTCGCCGAACGTCGTAACCTTGAAAAGGGTGCCGAATGTACTGCCCATAGCTGTTCTCCAAAAAAACTTCCAAATATCGGAACAGGTTATACACCCTTTTCTCAAGAATTGGAAAAAATTCCGCCGGTATTTACAGTTCCATTTCCGGTTCCGGTTGAAGAAGGGCTCGCAAAGTTTTTTGCGGGCACTTATGCTGATGTCAATCCGCCGGTATCAACGGCGGAACGAACGGGGAAGAGGTTTCTGATGAATAAAAAAGCAGACATTGGACTGATCGGGCTGGCGGTGATGGGCGAAAACCTGGTGCTCAACATGGAGAGCAAGGGGTTTACTGTGGCGGTGTTCAACCGTACGGTGGATAAAGTGGACGCTTTCATTGCCGGGCGCGGGGCCGGCAAAAAATTTATCGGCTGCCGCAGCATCGAAGAACTCTGTAAAAACCTCGAGCGGCCGCGCAAAGTAATGATGCTGGTCAAAGCCGGTCAGGCGGTGGATGACTTTATCGGGAAGCTCCTTCCGTATCTGGAAGCGGGCGACATTATCATCGACGGCGGCAACTCGCATTTTCCCGACACCATCCGCCGCGTCAAATATGTTGAAAGCAAAGGACTTCTCTATATCGGAACCGGCGTTTCCGGCGGCGAAGAAGGTGCGCTGCTCGGCCCGTCCATTATGCCCGGCGGATCGCCTGCGGCGTGGCCGGCGGTGAAACCGATCTTCCAGAAAATATCCGCCCACACGGAGGCCGGTGAACCCTGCTGCGAATGGGTCGGCGAAGGCGGCGCGGGCCATTTTGTGAAGATGGTGCATAACGGCATCGAATACGGCGATATGCAGCTGATCGGCGAAACCTACCAGATGATGAAGGACGGTCTTGGTCTGTCGAATGAAGAGATGCACGGTGTGTTCGAAGAATGGAATAAAGGCGAGCTCGATTCCTATCTGATTGAAATCACCCGCGATATTCTCGGCTACAAAACGGCGCAGGGCGAAGCGGTGCTCGATCAGATTCTTGATGCCGCCGGCCAGAAGGGTACCGGCAAGTGGACGGCCGTCGCGGCGCTTGATGTCGGCCAGCCGCTGACCCTGATCGGCGAGGCGGTTTTCGCCCGCTGTCTTTCTTCTATTAAGGAAGAACGCGTGGCGGCGTCTAAAATCCTGAAAGGACCGGACGTGCGGTTCAAAGGAGACCGGGCGGCGATGCTCGAAAACCTCAGGCAGGCGCTTTATGCGGCCAAGATCGTTTCGTATGCGCAGGGTTACCAGCTCATGCGTGCCGCGGCTAAAGAGTACGGCTGGACGCTCAACAACGGCGGCATCGCGCTGATGTGGCGCGGCGGCTGCATTATCCGGTCGGTATTTCTCGGCAAGATAAAAGCGGCGTTTGATGCCGATCCGGATCTGGTGAATCTGCTGCTGGATCCGTTCTTCACAAATGCGGTTACCCAGGCGCAGGCCGGCTGGCGCCGTGCTGTCAGCGCGTCGGCCGAACTCGGCATTCCGCTGCCGGCCATCGGCGCGGCGCTGGCTTATTACGACGGATACCGCACGGAACGGCTGCCCGCCAATCTGCTGCAAGCCCAGCGCGATTATTTCGGCGCGCACACCTACGAGCGGATCGACCAGCCGCGCGGACGGTTTTTCCATACCAACTGGACCGGCCGCGGCGGAGACACCTCCGCTTCGACGTATCTGGTTTAGGAGCTGCGGCGGACATCGCCGGTGTACCAAATGATCGAAAACGGCATGAAGGATGTTCGTTTCAGCTATGTTCGTCTCTGTTCAGGATTGATATGGTGCGGGCCGTTTAACAGTCCGTTTCAAAAGGAGATCCTGCATGAACGCACCGGTCCGGTTGTTGCTTGTCACAGTTTTCGCCGCCGTCAGCGGCAATCTTTTCGCCGCTGAGGCACCGGCGGATCAGTTCAAGTTTCTCCGTGTCGGCGAAGTGATGCCGCGCGGCTGGCTGCTGGAACAGATCCGCATGGATATGACCAACGGCTACGGGCCGGTGATGGATAAGATGACCTATCGCATCGAACTGCCGATTTTCGACAGCTCCAAAAAGACTGAACTCATCAAGCCGAAAATCGGCGCGCCGTGGTGGAACGGTGAAACGACCGGCATCTGGGTCGACGGCCTGATCCGCGCCGCCTATCTTTCCGGCGACGAAGCGACGAAGAAGCAGGTTGATGAAATGGTTGCGCAGATTCTCGCGATGCAGGATTCAGACGGCTATATCGGCATTTACCCGAAAGCGCTGCGGTTTGCGTCGCCGATCGACTCGTCCAGCGGCGAGCTGTGGACGCAGGCGTGTCTTTACCGCGGCCTGCTTGCTTATTATGAGCTGACCGGACGGGAGGATGTGCTTAATGCCGTGCAGAAGGCGACGAAATTGGTGATGTCCAAATACGGATCGGACCGGCCTTACTGGCGCGACAGCGTCGGCCGCGGCGGTCCGCCGCACAGTCTGATGTTCGTGGACGTTTGCGAGTGGCTCTACCGGCTCACCGGCGACCGGAGTTATGTCACGTTTGCCAAGTTCATGTACGACGGCTATAACGCGATACCGGACGTCCGCGAGTTCGATTCGCTGCTGAAAAATCTCAACGACCTGAACAAACCGTTCAACGGCCACGGCGCGCACACCACGGAACACATGCGCGCACCGCTCTTTCTGGCGGCCACAACCGGCGAGGCGAAATACCGCACCGCGGCGGATAACTTTTTCCCGAAACTGGAGCGGCATCTCACCGCCGGCGGCGCGTGCATCAGCGACGAGGATATCCTCGAGCGGGCCGGCAGTCCCTATATCGGCAGCGAATACTGCGCGCAGGGATTTCTGGTCAACACGCTGCAATCCGGCGTGGAAAAAACCCGGAATGTGAAAATGGCCGACGCCCTTGAAGTGCTGGCTTTTAATTATGCCGAAGGCGCACGGACGCGGGACGGCAAGGGCATCCAATACTGTTCGCTGGACAACCAGTACGAGGCCACCGTTAAAACTCACGGCCGACGGTTGAAGCTGTCGCCGACGCATGAAGATGTAGCAACCTGCTGCCCGGTCGGTGCGCTGCATTTCTTTCCCTATTTTGCCGACGGGCTGTGGATGAAGACGGCGGACGGCAGCGGTCTGGCGGCAGTGAATTATGCGCCGAACGAACTTCAGACCAAGATCAAGGATGTGAAGATACAGATCACGTCCGAGACCGTCTATCCGTTCGAAGACGAAATACGGATGACCGTTACGCCGGAGAAGCCGGTCAAATGCAGCATCCGTCTGCGGATTCCCGCATGGGCAGGCCGTATGGATGTCGCCGCTGACGGCGCAACCGCAGCTGACGATAACGGCTGGCGCGTACTGACCAAGGAATGGAAAGCGGGCGACCGCATTACCGTTTCGTTTAAGCCGGATGTCGAGCGCAGGACGATGGCCAACGGCGAAGTGTACTGGAAGCGCGGGCCGCTGGTTTATGCGCTGCCGATTCCTTCCGAGAGCAAGCAGATCAAAACGTATCCGGTGGCAGGTTTCGGCGATTACGAATACACACCCAAGGCCGGTGCGGACTGGGATTACGCCGCCGAAGAAAACGGCGTGCCGTTCCAATGTGTGAAAACTGCGGTGCAGGGCAATCCGTGGATTACAGCTCCGGTGCGGCTGACCGGCAGCCTGATCAACCGCAAAACCGGCCAGAGCGAGCCGGTGGAACTTCAGCCGATGGGTGTGAATCTGCTTCGTCGCGTTGCCTTTCCGGAAGCGAAAGGCGCCAAGGCGCTTGAAGCGCAGGCTCAGGCGCTGAAGAGTGAGCTGAATCTCGCCCGTTCCGCCAAGGTTGCAGCATCCACCTCAGCGAAAGGTTCCCCGCCGGAAGCTCTGGTGGACGGCGCGGCGCAAGGGTTTCCCGATAATCCGGCGGCCGAGTGGACCAGTAATCGCGAGACCACCGGCGCAAAAGTGAAACTGATCTGGGCCAAACCGGTGACGATTGAAGATGTCTGGCTGTTTGACCGACCCAATGAAAAAGATCAGGTGCTGGCTGCATGGATTAATTTCAGCGACGGCACCAGCGCGATGGCCGGCGAACTGCCCAACGACGGCTCCGCTCCGTTCAAACTCAATTTCCCGGAAAAAATCGTCACATGGATGGAGGTCATCATCACCCGGGTTGGACAGAAAACCGTGAACGCCGGTTTTTCTGAAATCGCTGTTTTCCAGAAAGCACCCACAGAATAAAGGAATAAAAAATGAAAAATAAATCTATCCGGTATCAACGTCTGTTCTCTGTTTTATTTGTGCTGTTCGCCCGGGCCGCCTTTGCCTCCGACGATCCTCAGCGCGGAACAACTGCGACCGCAAGTTCCTCGCGGCATACCGATCCGGCGGCGGCGGCCAAAGCCGGAACCGTGCAGTGTATGGGAGTGGGGAGCCGCCCGATACTGCCGGGGGATGCGAATGTCGTTCTGGACGGGGACGGCACGACAATGTGGTGGTCGAAGGGCGGCGGAGAGCAGGACGTCACTCTTGACCTCGGTTATCCGGCGGAAATCCGCACGGTTCAAATCGAATGGGGAAAGAACTTTCCTTCCGAATATGAAATCCAATGGTCGGCGGACGGTAAGTCGTGGCAGACGGCTTTTTCCACAAACGGGTTTCAGAATATATTCAGAGAAAAGTCCAAGGCGGGCCTCAAAGCGGGCTGGACCTGGCATGAAATCAATCCGCCGGTCACCGCAAAGGGATTGCGGATTCGCTGTCTGAAAGGCAGCGGTGACGGGTATCAGATTGTCGATGTGTTCATTAACGGGTGCTGCCCGTTTTCCTATGAGCCGGTAGCGGCGGATGCGCCGTACCGCAATCCGTCGGTTGCCGCCGATGTGCGTGTGCGCGATCTGCTCAGCCGGATGACCCTGCGGGAAAAAATCCGCATGACCGCCGGGCAGAATATATTTTTCATCCCGGGATTTGACCGGTTCGGTCTGAAACCGGTGCTGATGTGCAATACCAGCGCCGGTATTCAGATCCGTAAGGATATGGATTGGGATTACACGCCGCTCAAAAAAACCACCGCATTTCCGGTCGCTGCGGCGCTGGCCGCCACCTGGCAGCCGGAACTGGCGTTTGAGGCGGGACAGGCCATTGCTGAAGAATGCCGCGCCGGCGGCCAGTCAATTCTGCTGGGGCCGGGCGTGAACATTCACCGCACCTCGACCTGCGGACGGAACTTTGAATATTTTTCGGAAGATCCCTTCCTCACCGCGCGGATCGGCGTTGCGCAGATCAAAGGGATTCAAAGCAAAGGCGTGCTGGCGACTACCAAACACTATCTGGCCAATAACAATGAATTGGTCCGGACCGACAGCGACGCCATCATTGATGAACGCACTCTGCACGAAATTTATCTGCCCGCATTTGAGGCGGCGGTTCGTGAGGGCGACACCAAAGCCATCATGTCGTCTTATAACTGGGTGAACGGCGAAAAGTGCGGCGAGAGCCGGACGTTTCTGACCGATATTCTGCGCGGTGAACTGGGTTACACCGGCATGGTCATGAGCGATTGGGGCGGAACGGAAGACAACACCAAGGCTCTGGGCTCCGGACAGAATCTGATCATGCCGCAGCTGAAAGATTTCGGTCAGTACCTGCGGGCTGAGCTCGCCAAAGATACCGCCGGCACAGAAAAGAAAATCGACGAAATGATTGCGCCGACACTGAAGGTGCTGCTTGAAACCGGAATCTGGCAGCGTCCGACGGTACTGCCGGGAGCCGTTGACTATGCCGCGCACCAGAAGATGGTCCGGCAGATCGGCGAGCAGGCGGTTACGCTGCTGAAAAACGACGGCGTTCTTCCTCTCCAAAAGGGGCAGAAAATTCTGTTGGCCGGCAGCGGAAAGGCGGTACGGAATTCCAGCAGCGGGGGCGGTTCCGGCTTTGTCGACGGCTTTGATCACGTCAATTATCTCGACGGACTGAAAGCCGTCTTCGGCGACAAAGTTTCTTACTCCGAAAAACCTTCCGCCGAGGCGGTGAAAAACGCGGATCGTGTGCTTTTCTTTTTCAATATGGGAGACCGCGAAGGCGCTGACCGTCCGTTTGAACTTCCGGCGGAAACGCAGCAGCAGATTGCCGATCTGGCAGAGAAAAATCCGAACGTCATTGTAGTCGCCTCCACAGGCACGTCCTTCGACATGCCGTGGCTCGGAAACGTGAAGGGGTTGGTTCACTGTTATTATCTCGGACAGGAATACGGAGCGTCGCTGGCCAATGT
>JBAZTQ010000074.1:0-15448 GCA_041661845.1 Kiritimatiellales bacterium
CCGGCTCGGACAACGATTGATCCCGCCATTCCGGCGTTGCGAACACCAGTTCGTCATCCTGCTGCCCGAACACGGTGGTAAAGCCTTGCAGCGACGCCAAGCGCAAGCCTTGGCTATCGAGCAGGTCAATGTCGACAGTCTCAATGTTGCCTGATGGCCCAACTTCGCCATGTCTGCGCACATACGCATAAATCTGCTGCGGAAGCGGCCGATAAATCCGCAATTGATCCATGCTGAACGGCATCGGCAACGCCGCTCCGGGGCGTCCGGTCAGCGTCCACACCACGCCGGTTAATATCGCCCCGTTCAACAGGCTCGGATGCAGAACATAATCGGTCTGGCCGGGTTTCAGTTCGTCCGGCAGTTCAAGCCGAGCCAACGCTTCCCGGTCGTTATAGCGTAGATGCTCGATACTCAGCAAAGCGGGACCATGCGTAGAGTCCAGCAGCCGGTCGCATTGCTCCTTACTGAGCACTGATGCGCAGCGGGATTGAATAGCTTCAATGTCGAATTCAGCGCTGGTTTCCGGTGCGGCCGAATCAGTTATTATCTTGCCTTGGCAATGGATGCTGTCGCCGTCATTGTTCCGGGTCGTAATTGAGAAACCGTCAGGCGTCAGCCGCGTTATCAGGCCGCTGCCCTGCTCATTGACCAGCATCGGTTTGGGCCAGACGATATGGCTTAGACCGTAAATGCTGCCGTCACCGCAATGCGCTGCCGCCCTCGCCATTTCCAGATACACCGCTCCCGGCAACATGCCACTGTGATCCCTCAGGAAAAACTCGTTGCCGGAAAAACGCGTGACAAACCGCTGTCCATCGGCATCCTGCGAATGCAGCAGCGGATGAGGTGCGGCACGACCGGTATCTTCGACGTCAACAGGAGGAATTCGCTCCCCGGACAATACCCTGGAGGTAAAGCCCAGCATACGCACGCATACTTCACCCTGTTCGGTGCACAGATCAATATCGAGTTTGTGCAACTCATCGCCTACCGCAGGCATTGCAGAAGCGCGTATCCAGGTCCACATGACCGGCCGGCATGGAGCGAAGATTTCCAACGACTCCAGCGCAAACGGCAGCAACACCGGCCGCCGGGCGGACTCGCCCGTCCGCCCGGACAGCGCCAATGCGATTGTCGCCTGCAGCGCGGAATCCATGATGGACGGATGCAGCGCATACAATTCCGCAGTATCGGCGATAACATCCGGCACAACCAGTTTAGCCAGCACCTGGTTACGCCCGGTATAAACGGCCTGCAAGCCTTTTTGCGCCGGGCCGTATTGGACGCCTGCCGACTCCAGCGCCGCGTAGCATAAATCAGCCGTTACGCCTGTTTGATCGATGCCGGCCCGCAAGGCGGACAAATCCAGCGGCTCCGGCGTCGCTAGCGCTTCGGTAAGCGCCACGCCCTGATTATGCAACTGCGCCTGTCCCGAGGTTATCTGATAACTGATCGAACCGTTTGCTTCCGCGTTCAGGCTGATTGCAATCTCTACCGCCCCGTCCGTTACCGCAAGCGGTTTGGTCCAGATGATATTGTTAAGCCTTAACGCATGAATCTGCTGCCCGTGGCCCAACGCATAGTTGACCGCCGCCCGTGCCATTTCCAGGTAAGCGACGCCGGGCAGCAGTTTTTGCCCCTGAACGATATGGTCGGACAGGAAAAACTCGGCGCCGGTAAAAGTTGTCTGAAAGCGTTGCTGATAAAGCGTGGAGGTATTGCTCTGCACCAACGGATGCAACTGCGCATTGATATGAACCGCGCGTTCCGGCCCGGATATGGTGCCGGAAACTTCGTTCGGCTTCCAGTAACGCTCGCGTGCAAACGGATAGCTCGGCAAATGAATCCGGCGGGCCTTGCTGTCCCGGCGCAACTTCAGCCAGTCTATTTCGGCGCCTTGCACCCAGGACGCTGCCAGATTGTCCAGCGCGCCATCGGCAAGCCACTGGGAAATTTCAGTTTCATGTTGACTGCGATCTTTCTTGTTACGCTTCGGTTCGACATAGCCGGTCCACAGCTTTCCGCCGTCAGCATCATTGTTCAAAAACGCAGCCAGCGCGCCGGATAATTCGGTAAGGTTGTAAACCACAAATGCAACGCGCTGTTCCATTGCCTCGCGTCCGGCTTGCAATGTATAGGCGATATCGGCAAGCGACACAGCCTCGCCGCTGAACCGGCTCTCGGTAGACTGTTTGACAAAGTTGTTCAGATTGGCCGCCATCTCCGTCAGTCGGGCTTCGTCTTTCGCCGATACCACAATCAACTCAGGCCATGCACTGGCGCTATGGCCCGGTTCCGCGTTGCCGCCGACAAACTCTTCGACAACCAAATGAGCGTTGGTGCCGCCGTGGCCGAAAGAATTCATCGCCGCCATCAGCGGCTTGCCGTCGGTCGAGCGCCATTCCGACTGTTGCGTACTCGGATAAAACGCCGACTGTTCAAATTCGATCAACGGATTGAGCCGCTTAAAATGCCTCAGCCCCGGCAGCTTATGATGTTTCAAAGACAACAACAGACTAATCAGCCCGGTCACGCCGGAGTTTGACGAGGTGTGCCCGATATGCGACTTGGCGCTGCCTATCGCGCAATAATGCGTCTTGTCGGTAAATTCCCTGAAAGCCCGAGCCAGCGCATTGGCTTCGATCGGATCGCCCAACTGGGTGCCGGTGCCGTGTGTTTCAATATAGCTGATCCGCTCCGGGTCTATCTGGTAGCGCCGGTAAACGTCGGTAATCAATTGTTGCTGGGCGATGCCGTTAGGCGCGGTAATGCCGTTGCTGGCGCCGTCCTGATTGATGCCGGAGGCCCGTATAACGCCGTAGATGGCGTCGCCGTCGACGAGCGCCTGGTCCAAGCGTTTCAAAGCCACCATGCCGACGCCTTCCGACATCACCATGCCGTCGGCGTCGGCGTCAAACGCAAAGCAGCGCCCTTTGTGGGTCAACATGTCAGTCTGCGCTAAACCGACCAGGATAGTCTGTCCCATCACCGCAAAAACGCCGCCGGACAGCGCAAGATCGGACTCGCGGTTGCGCAGGCTTTCGCAGGCCAGATGCAGCGCCACGCCGGACGACGAACAGCCGGTATTGACGACAAAGGCGGGGCCTTTCAAATTCAGGAAATAGGACAGTCTCGATGCAACAATGGCTTCGGACGCGCCGGTAAAGGTTTCATGCACATAGCCGGTCGGCTCGGAGCCGACAAAAATCCCGGTTCGGCTGTCCGCCAGCGATTTAGGGTTATAGCCGGCGTCTTCCAGCGCTTTCCAGCTTTCCTGCAAGATCAGGCGCTGATGCGGATTCATCGACTCCGCTTCCCGTGGCGAAATATTGAAGAACATCGGGTCGAAGCAGTCCCGTCCCTCCAGAACCCCGCCCCATTTGCAATAACTTTTGCCGGGCTGTTTTTCGGGACTGTAACGCTGCTCGCCCAGGTAGTGTTCCGGCAGTTCGGTCACCGGATCGACGCCTGAAATCATGTTTTGCCAAAACTCATCGACATTTTTCGCGCCGGGAAACTGTCCCGACATGCCGATCACGGCGATACCGTCCATCTGTAGCGGGTCTCGCCCCTGCCGGATTGACGGCTGCCGCGCAGGCTCCGGTTCAACCTTCTGCGTGAGCACGCAGTGTAAAGCCGTCGCGGCTTGGGCCGGTACTGCCGCCGGTTTGCGCATTTCTGCGGCATCTGCCGGTCTGGCCTCGATACGGATACTGTGACGTTTGTCCGCGATGATGTGTCCGGTCAGGCGCTCGACCGTCGCATAATCGAACAAAATCGTGGTGTTCATCGACAAAGACAGCGTATTATTGAGCTGCTGGATAAAGCCGACTCCCAAAATCGAATCGATCCCGTAATCGGAGAACGGCACATCCGGCTCGATCATGTCCCGGCTTATGCTCAATGCTGACGCCAGACTATCCAGAATCAGGCTTTGCACCGTTTCGGCCACATCCTGCTTGTTTTCTGTTTCAGGCTGGACGACATCAACGGATTGCACTTCAGCCGATACCGGCTCAGTCTGGCCGGGTTGTTTTTGAATCCGGCTTTGATCGGTGACTTGCTGTCTGATCACCCCGTCGCTGTCCGCGGCAATAATCTGCTGTCCCAGCGAATGATCCGCTTTGGCCGGAAACAACACCGACCTGAACCCTTCCTGATACAGCAATGTCCGCCAGCTTTCAGGAAACAGCCCTGGACTGCCGGGGATACGCAAATGTTCGTCCTCGGCCAGCGACCAGCCGTCGATCAAGCCGAACAATACCGACGCGAATACGGTCTTGTCGCTGATCTCGTTCAAAATCACAATGCCGTTGCCGCGCAATGCCGCCTTGGCATTGCGCAAGGTATTGCGCATGCTTCGGGTCGCATGCAGCACATTGGTCGCGATGGCTATATCGTAACTGCCGACGGCGATGTCCTGCTGGGCCAGCGGCTGCTCGATATTGCACAATTTGTAGCTCAGGTACGGATATTCCGTGCCGTAACGCTGTTTGGCATGAATGAAAAACGACTTGGACATATCGGTATAGCAATACTCGTCAATGTACTGCCGCAACGGATTCAGATGCGGTAGCACCGTCGATGTGGTGCCGCCGGTTCCGGCGCCGATCTCGATAATCCGTATCCGGGCCGCCGGGTCGTCGTTGATACGCTGCCTGATGTAGGTCTCGGCCACTCCGGCCACAACGTCATTGAAGTAATCGCAGACGCGGTTGTTTTTATACAGGCCTTCGATCTTGTCCATGGAACCGTTGGGGAACAGCACATCGGTTACCAGCGTTGTGCCGCGCAGCACCTCCGGCAACTGGGTCAAACAGTCATCGACCAGCACCGCCAGCGTACGGGCTTCAGGCTGGTTCAGGTAATGTTGCTTTTGCGTTTTCCAGTCCCGCCACACCTGTTGTTGCGACTCGCATCCGGCGCTTTCATCCGGCACAAAGCAGCCGTCGTCGATACGCAGATAGCCCCGTTCCTGCAGGATGTTCAGGCTCTCCCGCCACCAGCGGTCATATTTATCGAGGATGCCCGCCCGCTTGCGCATTGCCGCCGGATCGTCCCGATGGCCCGGCAGGAAAAGCCCCATGGCCTGCAATTGCACAAACAGCAGTTTTACGATCCAGTCGTTAAGCTGTCCGGTGCTCGGGTTTTCCTCCGGCGCGGTCTGTATCGGGCGATAAGCTTCGATGCTGTCCATACAGGAGGGGAACTTGTCCGCCGCACACGCCGTCCATTCATCGCTAGCGAAAGTTTCTATCAGCTCCGGCTTACCGGTCCGGGTCACGGCCAGTTGCTGCATCGGCCCGCCCAGCAGGGTTTTCAACGCAGCCAAGCCTTGCGCGGCGTCGATCGGTTGCACCCCGCGCTGTTCGACCAGGCTTTTCAGTGCGCCGGAAATGCGCGTACCGCCGCCGACATCCCAGTAGCCCCAATTGATAACCTTGACCGCGCAAGCCCATTCATGGGAAAGCTGACGGGCGAATGCATCATTGAAAGTGCAGGCCGATGCGTAGGCACTCATCCCGCCGCTTCTGCCGAAGGCGACCATCGACGAAAAGAACACGACGAAATCCAGCGGTTCGTCCTGGAACAATTGCACAGCCCGCACATCGACGTCGAGTTTGACCGACAAAATATCGCGGAACAAGTCCTCCGACATTTGCGCCAGGCTTTGGTCGTATTCGCCCAGCGTCGATACAATCAGGCCGTGAATGTTGCCGTGGCGCTGCTTGATCTGCCGGTAAGCCTGCTGCATCGCCTCAGGGTCGCGGGCGTCGGCCTGGATATATTCCGGTGCAGCGCCGTATTCGGCCAAGGCATCCAGTTTGGCCTGAATCGTCGCATCTTTTTCGGACCTACCGAGCCAGATAATACCGGCCTGATAATCCCGGATCATCGCCCTGCTCCAGGTTTCGCCCAGCCCCCCGGCGCCACCGATCACGACATAAACGCCTTGATGGCGGTAGACATCAGTAATCAATACTGTTGACTCAAGAGTATGCGCTCCTTCTCCCTTAGGGAGAAGGCTGGGATGAGGGGGATTAAATAAACCCTCTTCCTTATTCGAATTTCCCCTCACCCAACCCTCTCCCTCTGGAGAGGGCTTTATACGGCTTAAGTCAGCAGTATTATCCTCAGTACTCCCCAACGCATCGCGTAGCAGCGCCAGTTTTTGTTGCAGCCAGTCCTGCCCGCGCCAGGCGTAGCTTCCCCCCTGCGGATGCGGCGGCAATTGCCACATTCCCGCTACCGGCCAATCGGCTTCGTCGGCCACATCCAGCGCTCTTAGCTCCCATGTCGGATATTCCTTGGCGATGCTGCCGACCAGCCCATGCACGGCGGCGTGAACCGGGTTGACCCTGTCCACGTCGCAAACTGACAGCGCTTGCGTGGTAATCACGGTCATACCCAAGCCGGCATCGGCATAACCCGCAGCCAGCAAGGCTTTGACCAGCCGGAACAACTGCATGACGCCGTCTTGCTGCGCGCTGATGATTTGCTCGTCGGTCACCGCCTGCAATTCGCATTCCGGCGCGATCCAGACGATATGATCCAGCCGTCCCGGTTGCCGCAACTGCTCAGTGATAGCCTGTATGCCTTGTCCCGGCGCTATAGCCAGATCGATTGCAGTTTTGTACTGCTCGCGAACCGCCTGTTTTTGGCTATCGGTGCCGCCGACAATCGCCAGCCTTGATGATACCGACGGAAATACTGCGCACTCTTTCGGCGTCAGTGCATCCCACACCGTACACATCATGATCAATTCGGCCTGTTGCGCGGCAACCTCGCCGGAATCATCCGCGTCTGTCGCCGATGCCTGTAGGTTGTCGGCGTTAACGTCCAGCCAATAACGCTGCTTGGCGAACGGATAGACCGGCAGGTGAATGCGCTGCGGTTTTTTATCCGGGTAAAGTTTAGCCCAATCGACAGACAGCCCTTTGACCCAGAAATCCAGCAGCTTGGTGTATTTGCCCCGCGAGATCCATTTATCGACCGTGTCCTGAAACTCTTCGTCATCGGCAAGCGCAACGAATGCGTCCTTGTTGCGCTGAATCCTGCTGCGGCAGACGTCCTGCATGCCGTCTCCTGCGTCGAGAAACCCGGCCAGTTTATGTTTAAGCTCCGCTACCGAAGAAACTAGCAAGCCCAAGCGTTCATCCAGGGCTTCGCGCCCGACCTGCAAGGTGTAGGCGATATTGTGCAGATCAACCTCGTTTTCGTTCAGGAAGCCGAGTAAATTGGCGGCAACCTCCCGCAACCGCTCGTCGGTTTTCGCCGACAGCACTATGACCGCCGCCGGAGACTCCGACCTGATGATCTCCGTCATCGACCGGACATCCGGCTGTATGTATTCCTCGATCACCAGATGGGCGTTCGAACCGCCCGCTCCGAATGAAGAAAGCCCGGCTCTTCTCGGGAATTCTCGGGTTTCGCCGCCAATCGTAAGCGTTGGCCGCCGCCAGTCGGCAAGTTGCTGCTGAACGATAAAAGGCGTGGCCGCAAAATCGATATTCGGGTTTAACTGGCTCGCATGCAGGCTGGGCGCAATCTGACCGTGCCGCATTTGCAGTATGATTTTGCTTAACCCGGCCATGCCTGCGGCCGCTTCCAGGTGGCCCATATTGGACTTGACCGAACCCAGTGCGCAGAATCCGCTATCGTTTGTATAATGGCGGAACGCCTCGGTCAAGCCGGTCATCTCGATCGGGTCGCCCAGCTCCGTGCCGGTGCCGTGCGCTTCCATATAGCTGACGGTTCGCGCATCGACGCCCGCTTTTTGCAGGGTGTCTTTGATCAGTTCGGCCTGGGCATTGGGGTTGGGTACGGTATAGCCGTTGGTTTTGCCCCCATGATTGACGGCGCTGCCGCGAATAACCGCATGAATCGGATCTCCGTCCCGTACCGCCTGCGACAGCCGTTTCAGCAACACCGCGCCGACGCCTTCGCCCGGCACGAATCCGTTGCCGCCTTTACCGAAGCTTTTGCATTGTCCGTCTTGGGACAGCATATACACCGAACACAGGCCGACATAAGTCGACGGGTGCAGATATAAGTTCACCCCGCCGGCAATCGCCATGTCGCAGTCGCCGTGGCGGATATGCTGGCAGGCTTCATGGATCGCCGTCAATGCCGACGAGCACATGGTGTCGATCGGCATGCTGGGGCCATGCAGGTTCAGGCAATAGGAAATGCGATTGGCGACCGAGCTGAATGAGGTATGCGGAAATACAATCCGGCCTTGCCGCCATAGCTCAGGGCCGTACAAGTCGAAGCCGGTTTTGGTGATGCCGGTAAAAACGCCGACGTTCTGCCGCAAGGTCTCCCGCGTATAACCGGCGTCTTCCAGCGCCTGCCAGGCGCACTGCAGAAACAGGCGTTCCTGCGGGTCAATCGTCAGCGCTTCGCGCGGGGAAATATTGAAAAACAGCGGGTCGAAGTCGGCGAAACTGTCGAGAAAGCCGCCCCACTTGCTGTAGCTTTTGCCTGCCGCCACCGCGTGTTTCGGATCGGCGTCGAAAAAATTCTGCATCGGCCAACGGTCAGACGGAATTTCACTGATGCAGTCCTTGCCCGTTTTCAGGTTTTCCCAGAAAGCTTCCAGCGTATCGGCCTGCGGATAACGGCCGCTGATGCCGATAATGGCGATGGGCTCCTGCACCGTGGTCTGCGGCGTTGAACCGGCCGAATTAGAACTGCTGTAAACCACCTGTTGAACAGGCGCGCAGCTTCGTGCCACAACCGCCCGGACAAGTTCAGGCCGATCAACCGACCTTTCGGCTGTTGTTGCGGCGCTTTGTCCGGTCCAGGCCAGACAGGCGTCGGGATAATCGGCAGCCAGATAGCCCGCTAACGCATCCACTGTCTGGTATTGGTAAAACAGGGTCTTGGAAATACTGCCAAACACCTGTTCCAGTTTTTGATTAAGCTGGGTGATCGCAATCGAATCGATGCCGTATTTTTCCATCGGTTCGGATGACTGTATGCGTTCCGAAGGCATTCTGACGGTCTCCGCCAGCAGGTATTTCAACTGTTGTACGGTTTTTTGCCGGAGCGTGCCGGTTGCATCTGAATGCGCCGTCTGTTGCGATGCGACAGGGCGCGCTTGTCCGCCAGCCAGCAATCGCTTGATTGCGGCGGCATCGCCCTCCAGCACCAGTGTCTGAGACCGCCCTGAAGCCAGGCTCCGGTACAGCGCCTGAATGCCGATTTCGGTCTGCATCGGAACGATGCCGGTGATCTGGCGCATCGCCTGTTCCGACACCTCATCGATACGCATGCCTCCATGTTGCCACAGCGGCCAATCGATCGCCAGGGTATGCCCCCGGCGTTGCTTTGAAGCCACCTGCTCATTGCGATAATGGGCAAAGGCGTCCATAAAGGCGTTGGCGGCGCAATAGTCGGCCTGTCCTGCGCTGCCAAAAACCGCCGCTGCCGACGAAAACAACACAAAAAAGTCCAGTTCGACATCGCGCGTGGCGCTGTCCAGATTCAGGGTGCCGGCAACCTTGGCCGCGAGCACCGCTTCAAACTCCGCTACCGGCTTGTTCAGAATAAAGTTGTCCTGAATAACGCCTGCGCCATGCAGGATGCCGTCTATCGTTCCAAACTGCCGGATAATATCCGCGATCAATGCGTCAACATCCTGTTGCCTGCTGACATCGGCCTGTTGACAGACAACGCTAATGCCTTTTGATCTAAGCGATTCAACCCGTTGCAGTTGACGCGCCGTTAATTCCGACCGGTTGACCAGAACCAGCGTCGCCTGTTGCAATTGCCTTGCGATTTCCTCGGCAAACACTATGCCCAAGCCCCCGGAACCCCCGGTAATCAGGTAAACGCCGCGTTCTTTCCACGGCATATCGGGCCTTTCATCGCTTGCCAGGGTTTCCCAGTCGATAACCATGCGCTGCGGCATATAGCGGATATGGCTGTCGTCCGGGCAAAAGCTGTTCTCGGTCAGTTTTGTCGCAACCGACTGCGCAGTATTGTCCGCGCCGGTAACGATAAGCTGAGCAATTATTTTCGGATTCTCCAGAGCGGCGGTTTTCAGCAGACCGGACAGGCCGGAATACAACTGCTGTTCCCCGTGATCGGTCAGCACAAGCTGTATCAGACTGCGCTGGGTATTGTCCGGGGCAATCCGTTTAATGACGTCGAAAATCTGCTCGCAGAGAGCTTGATAACGCTGCGCCGGAGTCGCACCGGTCGGCTTCAACTCAATGCAGACAGCGCCTTTCATCTGTGCTTCAAGACCGGCCCGCAACGCCGCATCAAAGCCGCAGAGCATGACTAGGCGCCGACCGTAAACCGGCGCTGTTATCACTGTATCCGCTGTTTTTGGCTTCCAAACAGGATGCGCAATCATCACCGTATTGGTCTTGCCGACAACTCCGGCCTGTACGGACAGGGCCGGCTGCGGGCTATGGTTATCGCCCGCCATGTATCCGGGCCAGTAGCGTTCCTCGGCAAACGGATAAGTCGGCAGGCTAATACGGCGGCACGCCCCGTCCTGATGCAACAGCGACCAGTCAAAATCCAGGCCGCCTGCCCAGGCTCTGGCGACCTTATCCAGCCGGCCGCGCGCCAGCCACAGTGTAACCAGGTCATTGCCATCTTCATGATCGACCGGAAGCGCCGTCGCGTCACCGGTTTGTTTGGCTTGTCCTTGAAAGCAGTCTTCGATCACGGCTGCGCCCGCAGTAAACTGCTTCAGTTTACCGGCCAATTCGCCGATCCCAGCAACCCTGAAAGCGGCTCGCCAAGGCATGGCCTCGCGTCCGGTCTGCAAGGTAAAAGCCAGATCCTGCAGTCTGATTTGCAGAGGATCAAGCTCGGCGACATGCTGCAACAGCTTGGCGGCATAGGCCTGTAGCTGCGCTTCAGTTTTCGCCGACAGCGCAATGACTTGGTCGCTTTCCAGTAATGACTCTATGGGCTGACTGCCCGCATGTGCAGATGGATATTCTTCCAATATCGCATGCGCATTGGTGCCGCCGATGCCGAACGAACTTAGCGCCGCGCGGCGCGGCTCGCTACCGTTTGGCCATTCGGTCAGCTTGTCGACTACGCGAAAAGCAGAAGATGTAAAGTCGATCTCCGGGTTTGGGGTTTTGTAGTTGATCGACGGCGGAATTTCACCCTGCTGCAAACTGAGCGCAACCTTGATGACGCCGGCCAGTCCGGCTGCGGTATCCAGATGGCCGATATTGGGTTTAACCGAACCGATGCCGCAGAACTGTTTTTTTGCCGTGTAGCGTTGATAAACCTCGTTCAAGGCCATCACTTCGACCGGGTCGCCGAGCTTGGTACCGGTTCCGTGCGCTTCAACATAGCCGATAGTTTCGGGATTAACGCCGGTGGCGCTGAGCACCTTTTGAATAACATCGGCTTGCCCCTTGACGCTCGGCACATAAAAACCCGCCTTGTCCGAGCCGTCGTTATTGACCGCAACGCCGCGCACCAGCGCATAGATATGGTCGCCGTCCTCGATCGCGTCGATGGCTTTTTTGACCATCACCACTGCCACGCCTTCGCCGCCGACCAGGCCGTCGGCAGACGCATCGAAAGCCTTACAGTGGCCGTCGCTGGAAAAATTCATACCGGGCTGGTAAACATGGCCCGCGCCCGGTATCGGAAACAAGGTTGCGCCGCCGATCAACGCATATTTAGCCTCATTCAACTGCAAGCTCTGGTTGGCAAGATACAAGCCGACCAGCGACGATGAACAGTTGGAATGCACAGCAAAGCTCGGCCCTTTCAGTCCCAGCTGATAGGAAATCATGGTCGGAATGGTTCCGCCCTGCCCGGCAATCCATGCGGCATACTCGTCCGCGGCGTCTACGGCCCCGGAATTATGCAGCAGCGTTTTATAAAAACTGTTGCTGGCCGACATGAACACCGCTGTCTCGGGAATTTCTCCGGCAACATACCCGGCATCCTCGATCGCCTGCCAGGAATGCTGCAACAGCATCCTAAACTGCGGGTCCATGAAGGCGGCGTTCTTAGGGGAAATATTGAAAAAACCCGGATCGAACAGGTCTTTTCCTTCCATGCTGTATTGCAGCGGGACAAAATTCGGGTTGTTGATCAATTCTTCGGCAATGCCCGCGTTACGCAGTTCATCGACGGAAAGCAGCGTCGCACTTTCCTTGCCCTGGCGTAAATTCCGCCAGAATTGCATCGGGTTTTTAGCGCCCGGCACATGGCAGGACATGCCGATAATCGCCAGACTGTGCTGATAGTAATCGGGATAGGTTTTAATGTCTGCAGCGGAACTTGATTTGGATTGAGGCTTGCTTGCAGTGGAAATCAGGCTCAAGTCCGGCACTGTCTGCTTCACGGATGGAGAAACCGTTTCGCGGCCTCTGGCCTTGCCGATAAACAGGCTGATGTCCTGCACGGTCGGGTATTTAAACAAATCCGGCGCGCTGAATTTAACATCAAACGCCTCGCTGATCCGCTGCGCCAGCATCACCGACAACACCGAATTGCCGCCCAGCTCAAAAAAGCCGTCGGTAACGCCGATGGTCCCGATATTCAGCAATGCCTGCCAGATGGCCAGCACCGCCCGTTCTATTTCCGACTGTGGAGGCACATAGCTGTCCTTGCGCTCGATAACCGGTTCCCGCGACGCCAGCGCGTTGCGATCCGTTTTGCCGTTAGCCATTAACGGAATTTCCGGCACCGCAACAAAGATCGCCGGAACCATGTAGTCAGGTAACTGTTCGGCCAGATAATTCTGCAACTGCGCCTGCGGCAGGTCCTGATCTGAATGTTTTACATAATAAGCGACCAGTTGCTTGCCGCCCTGCTGTTCGCGGGCGACAACCACGCTTTGCCGGATTGCCGCGTGCCGGTTAAGCCAGCTTTCTATTTCGCCGAGCTCTATGCGGTAGCCGCGAATTTTGACTTGATGATCCAGTCGTCCCAGATGCTCCAACACACCGTCCTCGCGCCGGCGCGCCAAATCGCCGGTGCGGTACAGCCTGCTTCCCGGTTTGAGCGGATTATCGATGAATTTTTCCGCGGTCAGCCGCGGATTGTTCAGGTAGCCTTTAGCCAAGCCGTCGCCGCCGATGCAGAGTTCGCCGGGCAGGCCTATCGGCGCCAGCCGGTTGTTGCTATCGACAATATAGACCTGGGTATTGGCGATGGGCTTGCCGATATTGATCGGCTCGTCTTTACTGATTCGGGCAACGGTCGACCAGATGGTTGTTTCGGTGGGCCCGTACATATTCCAGGCCTCGCTGCCGCTGGCGGCAAAATACTGCTTTAATTCTTGCGGCAAAGGCTCTCCGCCGCAAAGTATTTTAACGCCCTCTTCATTGCGCCAGCCGCCGTGAAACAGCATGGTCCAGGTGGACGGCGTAGCCTGCATGACGGTAGGTTGCAGCCGTTTTATCTCCTGTTGCAGACGGGCGCTGTCGTTCAGTTTGTCCGACGCGCAAATACAGCAGCATCCCCCGCGCACCAGGGGCAGCAGCAGCTCCAGCGCGGCAATATCGAAGCAGTAGGTGGTGACCGCCAGCAGCCTGTCGCCAGCTTGGAAACCCGGCTCTTTCGCCATTGAAAGCAGGAAATTGGTCAGCGACCGATGCCGGATCATGACGCCTTTGGGAACTCCGGTGCTGCCCGAGGTATAAATGACATAGGCCAGATGATCCGCATTCGCCTGTCGGCGCAAGTCGCCGCGCTGCGCCTGACGTTCAATGTCATCCCATTGGCTGTCCAGCGAAATGACAGGGAAGTCGCCGAGTCCCGCTTTGGCAGCAATATCGTGCAGCTGTTGTCGGAAATCCGCCTGCGTCAGCACCATCAATGCCTGACTATCTTGCAACATAAAACCCAGCCGGTCGGCCGGATAGCGCGGATCCATAGGCAGCCAGGCTGCGCCGGATTTGGCGACGCCCAGCAGGGCGACCATCATATCGACAGACCGGTCAACGCAAACGGCCACCAGCTGATCCGGCTCCACCCCGGCCTGTTGCAGGTATTTGGCCAGCTGCGTACTTTTCTGGTCCAGCTCGGCGTAGCTGAGTTGCTGATGTTCAAAAACAACCGCGGCCGCATTCGGCGTCAACCGGGCCTGTTGCTCGAATAATTGATGAAAGCACTGCTGCGCCGGGTAGTCTGCTGCGGTGTTGTTCCAGTCATCGAGCAACAGTTTTTGTTCATGGTCGGCCAGCATGCCGAGTTCGGCCGGCATTTGCTGCGGATGGGCAATGGCCTGCCCTGCCAGGTTAACCAGATGCTCCGCCAGTCTGGCGATGGTCGACGGTTTAAATAGGGTCGGGTTATATTTCAGATTCAGCGCAAAATCGTCCTTGCCTTCCCTGACTTCAAGGACCAGTTCGTACTCCCCTTCCTGGGCGATTTCTTCGATCAGCGTTATCGACAGGGCATCCTGGAACTGCCGCTGAAAGGTCAGTAAATCGCCTGCGGAGAACACATTTTGATATTCGAACGCAACCTTAAAAACCGGCGCAAAATCTTCGGTCGGCGCTATACCCAAATCACTAACCAACACCGGAAAAGGATAGGTGGCATGATCCAGCGCATCGGTCATGGTCAGCTGTAAGTCACGGATCAGGGCAGCGAACGGTTTTTGCCCCAGATCCCGGCTCCGTATCGGCAGCATGTTAATGAAATACCCGACCGCGCTGTCAAAACGCTCCTGCGAACGCCCTTTTTCCGGCATGCCGATAATGATGTCGTCCTGGCCGGTATAGCGATGCAGCAGTACGTTATACAACGCCAAAAACAGCGTGGACAGGTTCCTCCGCTGTTGTCGGGCAAATGACCTGATCTGTCCGCTCAACGCCGAATCAAGCCGGATCGAATGCGTCCGCCCCTCGAAACGGCTGCTTGCGGCGCGGGGATAATCGGTAAACAGATTCAGTCCCGGCAGCTTGCCCGATAACTGCTGCGTCCAGTAAGCGCGATGCTTGTGACCTTCCGCGCCGGAAAGCATTTTCTGCTCCCATTGTACAAAGTCGGGGTAGTGGTCGGCTGCTACACTCGGCGTTGGCGTTTTTCCCTGCGCAATTTGCCGATACGGGTTCAGCAATGTACCGACCACAGGCAAGAACGAGCCCCCGTCGAAAACGATATGATGCAGCGTCAGCAGCAGGTAATTGTCACGCCGGCCGCGGCTGAACAAATGGAAGCGCACCAGAGGACCGGAGTCCAGTTCAAACGGCAGCTTGGCTATTGTCCTTATGTGCGTCAGCAACTGTTCGGGGTCCAGTGCTGAAACATCCTGCTGTTCCATTATCGATACAGGCACCAATACCGGTTCTGTACGGGTTTCCCGGATCAGCTCGCCATCCTGTTCGACAAACGTGCTGGCTAGCACGGGATACTGATCCAGCAAAAAACGGCAGGCCTTCTTTAAAGCACCGGCGTCAACCGATTGCGCGATATGGAAGCACAGCGGGATATTGTA
>JBAZTQ010000075.1:0-15106 GCA_041661845.1 Kiritimatiellales bacterium
AACCGGCGATGATAATGGCGGTTCCTTTGATGTGGTTGATCGCTTTCGACTGATCGACGGTGTTGGACAGCGTCAGCCCCGGCAGATCGCACGGATGAATGCCGCGCCGGAGCAGGTCGCGGGTTTCCTTGTCGAACAGTTCAGGATGCTTTTTGAATATCTCCGTCACGCTGATGGCCATCGGGCTGTCCACAAAGGTGAACAAATGCGGAATGCGGTTTTCGCGCAGCAGGGCGTTGAGGTGATAGAGCAGTTCCTGCGTCCGTTCGACCGCAAAGCTCGGAATAACGATGTTGCCGCCCGCCTTATTTGTTTCATTGATGATGCGGGCCAGCTCGCCGGGAATGTCTTTTATTTCGCCGTGCGTGCGGTCGCCGTAGGTGGATTCGACCAGAACGTAGTCCGCCGTTTCACACTGGTCCGGGTCGTTGATGATCGGCATATTCCAGCGGCCGACGTCGCCGGAAAAAAGAATCGAGCGCGATTCGCCGCCCTGCGCCGCAACCAGCCGGATCGACGCCGAGCCGAAGATGTGACCCGCTTCGCGGAAAGATGCCGTTATGCCTGCGGCAACCGGAACCGGCGTGATGTAGCTGACCGGCGTAAGCAGCGGAACTGTTTTCTCGACGTCCGCGACGGTGTAAAGCGGCTCATACGGAAACGGACTGGTTTTGTCCTGCTTCTCGTGGCGCTCCTTTTTGTGCTTGATGTCTTCTTCCTGCAGAAAGGCGGAGTCTTTCATGATGACCTGCGCGATATCCGCCGTGGCCGGGGTGCAGAAAATTTTTCCGCGAAACCCGTCCTTCACCAGTTTCGGCAGACGTCCGCAGTGGTCGAGATGGGCATGCGTCAGCAGAACCGCATCAATCGTTGAGGGCGGAACCGGGAAAGCGTCCCAGTTGCGCTGCTTGAGGTCGCGTTCCTGATAGAGCCCGCAGTCCACCAGAATGCGTTTCCCGCACGCCTCTATCAGATAACAGGAGCCGGTAACGTTTTGCGCCGCGCCGAAAAAGTTCAGTTTGGTATTCATGCCGGACAATCCCCCGTTTCTAGGAGCGAGGATAGCGGCTTTTGCGTAAACGGGCAATTAAACCCTTGTGTCCAGACGTGTTTTTGTATTCTCTTATCGGGCTTTTTCCGGGCATGTGGTGAAATTGGTATACACGCAAGATTTAGGATCTTGTGCCTCACGGCATGCGGGTTCGAGTCCCGCCTTGCCCATTCTTCCCTTGAGCACCAGCTCTGGGTTTACCGTCTGGTATGCCCGCTGGAATCTGGATTCTCTGGATCAATCTGTATGCTGTCCCCCCAGAAAGCGTTCTCCATCACTCGCGCATAAGTCAAAATGGTTGTGTTCGGCAGAAGCCGGCGAACTTCTTTCGCCAGCATCAACCCTTCTTCATTGTATCGGTTCAATTCTTCCGGCGAACAGGGAACGAACCATTTCCCGTGATCGTCTATGTCGGCAACCGTGCTGTAGCGGTCCGCCCAGGCTTCAAGCCGGTCATCCAGCTCTTCTGTTTTCCCGGTAATATATTCGAGCCAGGTGCTGCATCCATTGCGATCCCAAAGACAGGCGCCGTGATCCGCAAACATCCTGATCTCTGTATGCACCAGCGCTTCCGGCCATCTTGGATAGCATCCGGGTTTGATCCCGGCATTTTCTTGCGCTTCATAAAAAACATCCTTGCCGAATTTTCCCCGCAACAGTCCGAACATGCGCGTCGTGTATTTGTCATAAGCCGGGGTGCTGTCCGCCAGCAGGCAGAAAATAATGCCGTATTGGTCGCGTAAATACTGAATAAACGGAAGATTCCCGGCGCAGGCTTTTCCTTTGCAGTAAAAATGAAACTTCCCTGCGGAAAAATCCTGTTCTGCTTTTGACGCGTTTAAGGTCATTTATTGGGTGATCCACAGGCATTAACATCCATAAAAAGAGCCTTTTCAGCATCTCGGTTCATGCGATTAATTGTGATAGTGGTTTTCACCCCCTCTTGTTTTGCACATTCACTCAACTTGGAATCAAGTATTTCGCAATAACCGTCCATGTCACTTTTGGGTAGCTGAAAAGTTTCCAACAGCGTTGATTCATTTGACCGGCAATAATGCTTAGATCCCTCTTTTACGTACCGCCCTTTGATTTTTAAAATCGCACAGAACAGGTTGTCTCCAAGACGAACGACTGCTGGGAAAACTGTCGTGTACTCCACCTTTTCCTCTAGATTCAAACCATCCAGTGAAGGAACGGTCAGGTTTACAGGTTCAGATATTCCCTCAAGAGCCTGCGCAAAAATATGTAGATTGACCCCCTGCTGATTAAGCAATGACCTGGTGACAAGTGCGTCAGCAAACGAAAAGTGACGCAATATTTTCTTAGCATACAAGCTCAACTGTTTTTGGTTCACCAAAAAACCATCCGCCCTCGCATCTATCTCCTTTGACATCACAAGAAACGGTAATATTTTTTGCCCGACCTTAATGCCTACCTGATATGATTTTCCGTTTTCCACTTCAGAAACCAGCGAGTAAAACTTATGGAACAACTCCAGACTAATAGCAGTATCTTCAGTATGGGTTATATTCCAGCTGGCTTCTCGAGTATCCAAACTACACACCATATCGAACATTTTGAGATCCAGTCGTACCGTATGTAAAACTGGGGATACATATACATCCGCTAAAAAAGAAATGGGCTCAGAAAAACCCATCCCTTGGAAAAAAACCTCTACAGCAGTATATGGATGCATTTTTAACGAAACAAAAGCCTCACCATCTTTAACAACTCTAGCGGGCATATCAAATCTGATGTCCTCTTGCCGAACAACATTGATGACCGGCACCATAGCTGGCACTCCGAGCATTGCACCTGAAAGAGCTTTTGCCGCATCCGCATCTTTTGGAGTAAAAGTCACTTTATGCCGCCCTCGTTCGTAGCCGACAGTTTCTCGCACTCGTTGTTTGTCAGAAATGTATTTATCCGCCCCGGAACCGGAAACAACATTGAGGATCTTTTGCCTGATACTAGCCCCGGTTGGCTCCAACAACTTATGTTTGCCAAACTTGATGTTTAGAGTCGATTTAGCCGAATCTCCTCCTTCTATAGACAGCTCTCGGAGCCTGCGCATCACTAGGCGAAGAATAGACCCATCTACATGAGTAAAATATATTTCCTGAACATCCTCCTCCCCGGAAAATCTCATAAGAACGACAAATGCTGGGCCAGCGAAATCAACGAGTTTTTTCAAATTAGAAAGCGTTATGCTCCAGCTATTTTTCGTCTTAGAGTCAGTCGCCTTTACTTGCACTAAACATTTTATCTGCGGTGGTTTTTTATCCAGCATTTGAGAGGAATTCCCCTCTGGCGAATCAAGTTCCAGAATTGCATCCCACCCATTTCTATCTGGATTGGAAAAGCTGGCGGTAATTCCTACACTTGCGCATTTCTTCCCGAATTCGCGTTCTCCCATTGTTCCTAAATCACGATCACTCATACCGCTTGCATCCTTTCAGTCATCCCGCCGAATACCTTCCGTCTTCCAACTGGCGGGCCTGGCCGAGGGTGACGAGGGTTTCAAGGAGGTCGGCGACGCGGTCGGTGCGGGCGCGGGCAAAACTGCGGGCGAGTTCTTCGGCGGTGACAGGCGACGGCGCAGCCGCGAGTGCGACACGCAGCAGGCGCACCTGATCGGGTAAGGATGAAGGCCACGGCTGTTTTATCGTAGACGCGGTGTCCTCACCGCGTTTCTGTGGAGAGGCCGTGCGTGCGGAACGCGGTGAGGACACCGCGTCTACGTTTAATTCGCCCTGCACTTCTGCCGGGCATTGGAAACGGGGGCGGAGCCAGCGGATTTTTCCCTGCGCTTCTTCGGCTGCGCGGGCGGCGTTGAGCGCGACGAGCCGTTCGAGAATTTCTTCATCCGAAAGATTGACCGGCCAGCCGTAGGCTTCGGCGACAGCGGCATCGAGTTCGTCGTGCAGTTGTTTCAGCACCGAAACCAAGCCCTGTTCGTGAATGGTTTTTTCTTTGGCGGAGAGCACTCCGCCGGAGCGCAGTTTTTCGAGGACGTTGTACATGCTCGTCATCGTCAGTTCCGGATGCTGTTTCTGCTGGCGCTTGCGGTGCGCGTCGAGCTGCTCGCCTAAAGAGCGAATACGCACCTTCTGTTCCTCCGTCGCTTCCGGGAACGGAAACTTTGAGAAGGAAGCACCAATCACATAGGTTGGATCGTTCCCTACACCAAGATGAGCCCCAGCCGCTAATGACCATGCGCAATGGATATTCGAAGATAAAACGCCTAACCCAAACGCATCATCAGATGCGATGGCAATCAGCTTGCTGTCTGGAAGCTCGTTCTGATCAAGGAACGTAAACCAACGGTGCTTCGCTGTTTTAACAGTAGCGATATAACGTCTCACACCTGCTAGCGCTGGACGGAAACTCCGACGTGCTTCTCCAAATACCCACCAAGAGTCTCGATATGTTTTGCGATTATTTTGATCTCTTTCCGGCTTCACTCGCTCCAAAACCCACTGATAGATCGAAGGAAATTGTGTTCTGACTTCCTCTTCTCGTTTACCAAATAGATCAATGATCAAAACATTGCGGTTTGTCGCCGCAAGATCCCGTCCATTGAGATAGGGCTTTATAATTTCCTCTACACGAGGGTCTACACCACGCCCAAGGTGCCGGGCTTCCTCTTCAGTAACGACAAAGCCCATCCCATGCGGTTTTACGCCCTCACTTGCAAGCCCGTCATTCGCGGTCAACACAACGGCTCCGGCCACATTGGCACCAACAGTCAAGTCTGCCTGAATACATCCGGTTTGGGTGGAGAGTTGAATTTCGTAGCTGTCGCCATCGCCGCCTTTTTCTTCGACGACGCGCTGGAGAATGCCGGTTGCGGTGCCGGGCGCGGCGGTGGTCATCGCAATGCGGACGGCGGCACCGTCGGCGGAGTCAACCCACGGATGGTCGGGAATGGCGAAGAGGATCGAAAGCGGTTTTTTGGCGGCCATGTGGGTCTCAAGCACGCGGCGGTTGAAGGTCTGGCGCAGGCTGTTGGTGGTGACGAAGCCGAAACGCTGAATCTTTCCGGCGCAGGCCAGCTCGGCGGCGTGGTTCCACCAGTACATGACGAAGTCGGAAGATTCGCCGACATCGGAATGTACTTTCCGAACCGTATCGGTGTAGCCGTCGCCGAGCGCGTCGCGCATCCGGGCGGCTCCGATAAACGGCGGGTTGCCGATGATGTAGTCGGCCTGCGGCCATTCGGCTTTGCGCGGGTTGGTGTAGTGAAAGACGGGAATGCGCGCGGTTTCATCGGGTACTTCTTTGCCGGTGACGGGATGCGGCTTGGTGGTGCGTCCGTCCCAGTGGGTAACGGGCTGCCCGCTGTCGTCGAGCACCGCTTCTTTGCGGTCATATTCGATGAGGGCATCGCGGCATTCAATGTTGCGGAAATTGCGGATGATGGGCTGGCGAGGATGGACGCTGCCCCGGTTGCGGAAATGCCATTGGAGCGCGCCGATCCAGAGGACGAGTTCAGCGATGGCGGCGGCGCGCGGGTTGATTTCGAGTCCGAGCAGCTGGTGCGGATCGACCGTTTCCCCGGCCATATCGAGCGAGGCCTGCCGGTCGCCGAATCCATCGAGCGTGTCAAAAATTTCCCCTTCAATGCGCTTGAGGTGTTCGAGGACGACGTAGAGAAAGTTGCCGCTGCCGCAGGCAGGATCGAGTACGCGAATATGACAGAGCTCGCGATGGAATTTCCGGACCTCGGAAACGGCGCTTTTCATGTCGCCCTGATTGGCGAGGTTGACGGCGGCAATGCGTACGGCGTCCCATTCGGCTCGAACGGGATTGATAACGGTTTGCAGAACGAGCCGTTCAACATAGGCGCGCGGGGTGTAGTGCGCCCCGAGTTTGTGGCGTTCGACGGGGTCGAGCGCGCGTTCGAGCAGCGTGCCGAAAATGGCGGGCTCGACATCGCGCCAGTCGGATTTGGACGCTTCGATGAGCAGGCAGAGCTGGTCGCGGGTGAGCGGCAGGGCTTTGCCGTCCGCAAACAGGCCGCCGTTGAACTGGAGAATGTTGGTGCGCAGCGTAGTGGAAAATCCGCCGCTGTTCATTTTCTGCCAGAGCTCTTCGACCATCGGAATAAAGTGATCCGGCGTATCGCGCAGGCTTTCCAGCAGGTTGGTGAAGCTGTGGCGCATTAAAAGGCCGACATCTTCGGCAAACATGGTGAACAGGCAGCGCATCAGGAAGGCGGCGACCCGTTCGGCGGAGTGGCCGTCGGCTTCGAGCGATACGGCCAAGCGCGCCAAATGCCCGGCAATCTCGCGGGTGACGCGCGCGCTGCGCTTCGACGGGTCGAGGCTGAGCGGTTCCGTCCAGATGCCGCGCAACCGTTCACGAAGGTCGGCGCGTTCGAGATCGCGCAGGAAAATGCGGTGGGCACCGGGTGCGGGAAACGGAATATAGGCTCCGCCGGTGCAGGAGAATTCGGAATAGAGTTCGATGGAGTGGCCGACATCAACAACGACCAGAAACGGAGGGCGGCCTTCTGCGGCGGGCAGTGCGCGGATGTATTGCTCGGCCTGACCGCGGGCGCGCAGCATGGCATCGTCCCACGCGGCGGTACCACGTCGCGCAGTGCCTTTTTTCAGCCGGGCCTTCTCGTCGCGCACGGTTGAAGAAAGAGGCGTTCCGGCGGCCAGCGGATCGGAGCCCTGCTTGGCTTCGAGCACGAAGCATCCGCGTTTGTAGAGATCGATCCGCCCGGTACTGGCGGCCCCGTCGCCGTGGCCAAAGTTTACCGCACGTTCAAAGACGTAGGCGTTGAGGTTGGTGTCGGGTGTGGCGGGCTCCGGCGGCGGCACGCCGATGAGAGAACAAAGTTCGGTCAGGAAAATCTGGCAGTTGGCGCGTTCCGCAGCGCCGGATTTTTCCCAGCGGTCAATAAACCTTTGCACATCCGGCTTCGTCTCGCCCATCAGATCATCCGCCTTCCCGTCTTGTTCCAAGCATTGGAAAGTTTTTAGCGGATTTCTCCGGCCCTTGGAAGCACAGGGACGTTTTTTTCCGGTTCCTGAATGAGAGGGCGGCAGAGACGCGCCCCGCAGGCTTCAGGGATAAAAATCGGGGTCGCTTTTGGAAAAAAGAGTGGCGGGAGCGACGGGACTCGAACCCGCAACATCCAGCGTGACAGGCACACCTCACTGTTTTAAGTTGCGTTCAGGGAGTTGCACTTTGTTTCTTTATCTCCCTTGCTGTAAGTAAGATAGCACATGGATACGCTGTTGCAAGGGAGAAGTGAACCTATCTGAAAAATGCTGTTTTAGGGCGGTCAAAACCCGTAGTTTCCCACGTAGTTTTCAGAACGTTTCAGGGACAATTTTCAGCGTCCGTACCACCCTAAACGTGTAGCTTCTTTTACAATAAAAAAGCCGCCCGAAGGCGGCAAGACCAAAGATCAATTTTCAGAGATCAGAGGTCAGTTGGGGATTTGAGCTTCGAGATGTTTGGCAGACTCACCGTCGGCCCAGAGATTCAAAATCTCCAGCCGGGTCTGGTTGACCGCGTCAAACATTTGTTTGGCTTCGTCACCGGTGACGGCTTTGTCGGCCAGCATCGGATCAATGAGCGCCACAAGCTCCGACAGGTGAATGGCGGTCTTGCGGATTTGCGCGATTTGCGCGGCGGTTTTGCGGGACAGCATGATGCGCTGAATGGCCGCGGTGAGCACTTTGGCAACGATTTGTTCCAAGGGCAGTAACTTGAATAGCGACAGCCCGAGTTTGATAAGCATAGTTTGTAGCATGATGATTCCTCCTTACCCTAAGGGGTAAAATCAAACGGAAGTACCCGAAAAACAGACGGACACGGACTGAACGGAACGGTTCAGTGCAAAAATGAGGCAATGGTTTTCAGCACCGTGAGCAAGCCTTGCGGGTTGGTGGAGAGAAAAACTACAAGCGCCGTCAAAAGAACGAGGCTCCATTTTTCGAGTTTGGTGACACGGCCATTGGTTTTGCTGGCCTGTGCGTGAATGGCTTCGAGCTTTTCGTCGATGCGGTCGAAGCGCTGCTGGCAGCCGTCGGGAAGCGGTTTGCAGGGAGGAGACATTTTCAATTAACGGTTGGGGATGGAGTTTAAATTCTGGTCGGCGCAACTGAATACTTTACAGGCCACATTGGTGACCGCTGCCGGAATACCCGTGGAAAAAGTGAACACCGCATTGGTAGCGATGGTTGCATTGTACAGCGGTTCCGGGCCGGCCATGACACACCGCATGAAGGTGCCCCTGACGGTGCCATAACTCCCGACGCAACGATTGCCGGTGATCGTGTTGCCGTCGAAGAGGCCGCTGACTGTTCCGGAATTCCCCCCGACACAATAATTTCCACTGATGGTGTTGTCGGTGAAGGTGCCGCTAACCGTGCCGGAACTGCCTCCAACACAGTTCGCTCCGCTGATGGTGTTTCTGGTGAAAGTTCCCGTAACGCTGCCTTCACCCCCTACGCAAGTTCCCCCGGTGATGGTGTTCCCGGTAAGAGTTCCGGAAACTGATCCGCCGCCGCCAAGGCAAGAGGCACCACTGACAACGGAGTTCTCGAGCACACCCCGGAAATGATTGCCTCCCGAAAAGGTTTCGGCTGGATCACCACAGATTCCAAGCGGCGCATAAACGCGGATGAAGGTGTTGCTGGTTGCCAGCTCCTTATCAACATTCCCGGTAAACCAAACATCCTGCCAGACAGCCGTTTTGTCGTCGGCGGTGCGAACACTTCCTTCAATTTTGGCGTAGTACACCGAGCCGTTGCTGACTTTGTTTGAGATGGCGAACCCCGAACTCCGGATGATGCTTTTCGGCGCTTCGCCGGTGAGCACGGCAGAGTGCCCTGTATTGGTTATGCCTGACGTAACAACAGTGACTGCACCCTGCATGGTCAGAGTTACCGGCACAAGACCCCGGATGTTGATGTATTCCGATGTCATATTCAGAGTGGATGAGCCGAGATCATAGATGGCAGGCGGCAAAATGATTGTCACTTCGTTGCTGATTGCCGGACTCATGGTCTTGGCCGTGGCATACGCGGCAAGCAAGGCGGTACCGTTGGCGAGATTGTTTGTGCCGAGATTAACCGTGATGGCACGACCTGCTTCGTAGCGAAGATAGCGCCCGTCGGCATATCCTTTGTTTACGATCCCCAAGGCTTCTGTGGGATTTTCGGTAACGTGCCACTTCGCACCTGCTGACCCGGTCAGATTTCCGGTTTCAAAATCAATGGTCGTATTGTATCCAAGCTGCATGATGGTGTCGGGGGAGATTAAAAGGCCGTCACTCATGTTCTGACCGAAAAACAAAGCATCGCTGTGCGCCGTTGAAAATTGCAGTCCGTCCTGAAAACTCAGCGTTTTGAAATAGCCGTGGTGCTCTTCACTGTCCTTGGCGTAGATTTGAAGTGCGCCATTGGTTGCAGTGAGGCTTTGGGCAAACGTGAGCGATTGCGTTGAAGGTGCGCCTGCAATCATGTATTTGCCGTCGGCGAACCCGCGGCTGATGATTGCCTCGGGATACGGCAAAACCTCGTCAATTTGCCAGCCCCCGGAAAGCATGTGTTCTTCCATATTGATCGTGGTGCCTTCGTCGGTCTGATAGAGCCCGGATTCGCGGACAAACAGCTTACCGATTTTTAAATCGATTTCACCGCTGCTGGATAGAACGACCGCCTGATCCGGTTCGCTAATCATGAAGAAGTCATGCACCTCATGATCATAAGCCCAGGGAATGGATGCGCGTAGCATTCCGGATGTCGCGGTCACGGATGAAGCGACCGGCAGGGGTGCGGTCATCTGGCGGGAGCCGTCGGTGTAAACGGCCTGCGGGTCGGAAACGTGAATTTCCAAGGATTGGACGCGTTGGCCGTCGATGATCCACTGCTGGGCGCTGGCGCCCTGCCAGAGGACAGAGATCAAAAGACAGATGACAACTAAGAAGAGATTTTTCATTTATTCGCCCTTTCGGATGATTTCGACAGTGCCGTTGGTGATGGTGCTGGTGATATTCAAAGCATCGTTTTCGTTAAATGGAATGTCCGCGTCCGGAACCCAAACCGCGTGCTGATTGTTGGAAAGCGTACACCCCGTTAGAAGAAAGGCTGTTGAGCCGGTGCGGCGTTCAACGGTTATCGTTCCGGATGTCGGAGCGGTAAACCGGAAGAGCAAAGCAACGGGCACCCATGAGGAGCGTTTCTGGGTGTTGGTGATAGCAACGGTGCCGGAGCTGAGGGAATGGGTGGTGGCGATGCCCCCTGCCCATGCGGGCAGGCAGAGGACAGAGGTCAGAAGACAGAGGACAGAGAGAAAGGCTATAGACTTTAGGCTGTAGGCTTCAGGTTTTTGTTTCATTGAGAATCTCCTTTAGGGGTTTTCGATAGCGGCGGCCTGTGCAACGTAGCTGGGGGAAAGTCCGCCGGTGTCACGGCTGAGCGGGATGTTTCCAGTCCAGACGTTGCGCAGGAACATGTCAGAGCGCAGCGCCATGTTGTTTTCCCCCTCCGAAAAGGTGAGCCCGATTTCTCTTTTTAGCTCATAGAGAATGATGGTCTGCGCATGGCGCAGGCAGGCGGACGGAACTGCGGTTTCGTTGCCGGACGGAACCGGCGTTCCGTTGGCTCTCAGGGCGCTCCGGAATTCGGTCGCGATTTGCAGAATGAGCGCATAAAGCCGCCCGGATTTGCCGGGGTTGTCTGTGAGCCATTGCAGATAGGCGGCATAGAGCGCAGGGCTCATGACCGATTCGATGTAAGCGACTGTGAGGATGGGCCACATGGGGAATTGCTGATTTAGGATTGATGATTTCTGAGCAAATAAAGAGGCGCGCCACCGTCCGCACCCACAGGGAAGGCACGGACGGCGGAGCACCGGTTAGCTACCCGGAGCGGTGGCGGAAACATTGATGCGCTTGGCGGCGGCAGAGTTGCTGATCTGCACATCTTCGGACCAGTCAAACTTAGCGACTTCGACACGTCCGTCGTCGCGCATGTAGGAGCCGGGCACCATGAAGCGGTTCATCAGGCGGAAGGTTTTCATGAAGCTCGGATCGCGCCGGGTGGGCTGCGCCTTGCGGGCGAAAACCAGCACGGTGCTGTCCAGCAGGAATTTGACATCCTCGGCAACGCCTTCAGCGGCATCGTCAAAGACCATGTAGCTGGTGCGGACTTCGGGCGAACCGATGAACATTTCACCGACGTTGGCCTGCGTCGGCACTGCCAGACCGACACCGGATTTGGCACCGGAACCGACCACAAAGCGGCCTCGGACTTTGGCCTGATTTTTGAAGACGTTCCACGCGGATGCGCCAAACAGCACGCCGATGTTCATCAGCGATCCGTACTTGCAGGCTTTGATGACATCCAGAATGGTGTCGTCAATGTCGGCAACCGGATCGGCGGCATCGTTCCAAGTGGCACCGGTACCGGGGCCGACGGCTTCGACTGCGAGGTCGATGACGGTTTTTTCATGAGCCAGCGCCGCAACTTCGGCAACTGCGACCGCCCCTTCCCTGATCATGTTTTCGAGCCCCTCGGCTTCAAGCTGCTCAAGATTATCCACGGGATAGTCGAGAGCATGGGGCTCGCAGTTGTAGGTGGCATCGGTCACTTCGAAGCGCAGTTCGGACGCGCGGCCTCCAAGCGTCCGAAGGGTCTTCGGAATATGGAAGCGGTGTTTCTCGGTGTACTTTTTGAACCGTCCGGTTGAAGTCGGGACTTCAATCGTCGGGGCAATAAAGTCAGCAACGGGCATGATGGCACTTTGGGCGGCACCTTGCGCGAATTGGCGAAGCATGGGGCTGGAACTGATGGCTTGCAGACGGGACATTTTGAACCTCCGGTTTTTTAGTTGTTAGTTGTCGGTTGATGGTTGTGGGGAAAGAGAGGGCAACCACGAGGGATGCCCTTACAATTATGCGGTGACGGTGATGAGGCCGATGTTGGCAGGACGGGCCAGCACAAGCTGACCGGCAACGCCCTTTTCTTCCGCGATGGCAACAACGCGGTAGGTTCCGGCGGCGGTCGGCAGTGCGCAGACTTTGCCGGGCTGTCCCGAGACAGACGGATTGGCAATGACCAGCGTGTCGCCGGGATTGCAGGTTCCAAGGAGCGGAAGCCGAACATTGCGGTCGGGCGTGAGCGGCTGGAAGTCGCCGTTTTCACCGGTCGCCGCGCCTGCCAGAATGAGGTAGAGCGCGGGTGCGGTGAGCGAAGCGGGCAGAATCATCTGCGGGGCTCCGGTGGAATGGCTGAGGACAGCGAGATGATCCGCGTGAGCAGTCAAATCTGCACCACAAGGCATAACGACGGGGCCGGTTTTGGTATTGGATTGGGACATGTTTTTTTTCCTTTCAAAGGGCACCCACAGGGGCTGCCCTTACGGTTAGTTTGAGAGTTCTTGCTCGGCGCGGCGAAAAGCTTCGGTGTAGGCAACGCGCTCGGTCTTCATGATTTCTGCGGCGCGGTTGCGGATTTTGACCGCCGTGGATTCAGAGGCGGAGGCGTCGCGGTTCTGCGTCGCCAAAACCTTTGAATCGCGGTTATGCAGCGGTCGGCGGGTATCCGGAGCCAGCGGCGGAGTAACCGGCTTGGGAGCCTTGAGATTTTTGAAGACCGCTTCCGTCAGGGTGCGGTTTTCAATGAACTGGGCGCGGACTTCGTCGCGGTTTTCGATGACCGCTACGTGGGCTTCGATAAACGCGTCGGCATCGGCTTCAAGCTGAGCGGCCTGGAATCCGGCGAGCCGGGTTTCAGCCGTCTCTGCGCGGTTAAGCAGCGCGGTGACATCTTCCGGCGACGCCATGTTTTCAATGGCGGCGAGAACCGCATCCTGTGCGGTATCGGCAGGCAGATTCAGTTTATTGAGCAAGGCATCGACAATCGGTTTCATGTTTTTCTCCTGGGTTAAAGGGGCGTTCTTACCCAAAGGGGTAAAATCAAACGGAGCCCGATTGGAGAGAGGCAAAATGCCTTTCAAATTCGGGTCGTTGGTAACGGCGGCATTAAGCAGGCGGACGGGACGGAAGCGGTTGTCGCCGAGGTCTTCGCAGTCGCCTTTGGCCCAAACTGGCGAAAGAAAGCGGTAACGTCCGCCTTTGACTGCGGCTTCGCCGATGTCAGACCATCGAATGGAGACATACAATCCGGCAGGATTGTTGCCGGAAGACGGCGGGACAAATTTTAAATCGGTAATCCAGCCAGCGGCTTCGGAACGTTTTTCGGCATCGAGCGAAAAGTGGTCGAAATCTATGAGCAGACCGGGGAAATTCCCTGACGTTGCGCGGGCATTTTCAAATGCGGCAACCATGCGGGTGCAGGCTTCGGCGTCAATGACCTGAACGATTCCGGCGGCGGAATGGGGAAACTCGCCGAGCGGTGCGAGCTGGTGCCAGCCGTCGGCGGGAAGTTCAAAATTACGGTTGAGAATTAGGTTCATCACCTAAAGGGGTAAAATCAAACGAACGGGCAACTCCCGTGTTATTGGGGAGAGCGGTTGGCCACGAAGGCGCGCAAAGGGCTCAAAAAAATAAATGAAATTATTTTTCTGAAAAGTTTGATATATCAAACGGAGCCGGACGGATCGGACGTTTCGGACGTATCATTGAGCCGTCGAAGTAGCGGGGGTTTTTGTCAGGGTGTAGCCGGTTTTTTCCGAAAGTTCGGCGGTGTCAATTTCGAGACCGGCGGCTTTGAGGTCGAGCGCATCCTGCACGACCTGACTGGTGGCATGGGTGAGCCCGGGCGAAAATTCAAAGTATGCCAGCGCGGGCTGTCCGGGGAAGTATTCAGCCAGCAACGGCACATCAATGGCGTTCTGCAAAATCCCCGCCAGCGTGATGGCGTCGGCTTTGGCGATTTGCAAAAAGGTGTCTTGATGAGCATTGCCGGCCAGCGTTCCGCTGCCGGGCGCAGAGAGCATGGTCAGCAGTCCGCCGGTGGCGGCGATGGTGATCTGCTCGTCGAGATATTTGATCTGCTCTTGAAACGGCGGATGTCCCCCGCCCCCGGTGACGAATTTGATGTCGCTGTCGTGCGGCAGGAATCCGCGTCCGTTGGAAAGGATCTGCTCAGCCACGGCCTGATATTCTTTCTGCTTCGTTTCGTCGGCGTTTGGCGGGCCGACCAGAAAGATGGACGGGATGCCATAGACCGCGATGTATGAATCCCAGTCAGACTGCGAGAGGTTTTTGCGCAGGTACAGGACGCTGAGGATACGGTCGAGCGCGGCGGTTTCGAGGATGACAAAATTTTCAGGGTCGATGACGGTGCCGCGACGGCATCCGGAAACGGCTCCGGCGTTGTATTCCCAGTTTCCGAAAAGTCCGTCGCGAATCCAGAACCACTGTTCGACGGGTTCAAGACGCTCAATCAGCCCGCTGGGTGTCCAGTGTTTCTCCAGATGGGCAAAGCCTCGGAAAAAGCCGGTGAACAGGTATGAAACGGCTTCGCGGAAATTGTCGATGTTGTCGTACACCATGCGGAGGAAGTCGGCCTGCTCCTGGGCACGAGGATCGTCTTTCGATTGCGAAACGATGCGGATGTCCCAGTCGAGGGAGAGTAGCGCGGAGCGGCGGCGCTGGATGACCGAGTGGATCATGGCATCGGAGCGTTCCATGTAGTAGTAAAACCACTGGAGGTCGGCGTAGTCGCCGCGTTCACCGGATTCCTGCAAGCCGACAAGGCGCGACATGTTGAGGCCGTGTAGCGGATTGGTCGAGTCGCGGTAGCCGTGGTCTTTGGATGAGCAAATGTAGCGCATAAAATTTTCTCACTTTGTCTTCTGGTATAAGGACAACAATCAAATCAGCCCGGCAGAATACGGGGCCGGGCGGCGAACGGCGAAAAACGGCCTTTGGGTGTAAGGGGCATCATGGGGCCGCAGGATTCGGTTTCCCATCGCCGGTGATTGGCCAGCGCGAGTGCCATGACGCAATCGTCGTGAAAACCGGACGGGGCGCTGTAGCTGATATGGCCGCGCGGCGAGATTTCATACTCATAGCGCTGCATTTCGTGGGTCAAGACTTGCCACTCCTCCGGCCAGGTGACT
>JBAZTQ010000076.1:0-14973 GCA_041661845.1 Kiritimatiellales bacterium
TACGGTTACACGCTTCTTCCAGCGTATCCAGAAACAGTTCGTTATCCCGGTTATCCCGGAACACCGCTTCCTGCCGGTTCCCGCGGCACATCACATGATAGACCGCACCGGCGTATTCAATTCTCGGGGATCTTCCCATGCGCAACTTCTACAACACTCCAGCAAACCCGCTCAAGCAAAATACTAAAATAATAGGACTGACACCTTTCCTTGCCAAAACAAGAAGCCCCTTATTCATCCAAACCTCCTTTGAAACTCATGTCCGCTTTACGGCTCTTGGACTTCTGCCTGCCAGGGAAGATTTTTTAGGAGGTTTTGTTTCGGATCGAATTCGAGATTCCGGTCGTTCGGCGTCGGGTTCAGGTAGAAGGTGAAGCTAATGTGCTTTTCATAATCGAAAGACAGCGCTCCGGATATTTTCCCGTAGAGAGCATTTGTGATATTTCCACCCTTGTCGCGCTTCGTCCGAACTCGAAAAAGGTAGTTCTCGTCCTCGCGGTTTTCAAAGTGACTTTCATCTTTGTGCACATACGCCGTTTTGATCCAATTGCTCGCGTATCCCGATTCCGGCGCAAAACGCGGCAACCGGAGAGTGCTACTCCGCATCGGATGAACGTAGAAGGGTTGGATGCCATCATCATCGTTTGAAAAGTGTAACGTCAAAGAAGCGTCATACATCTGATACCGGTCTGATGTCATTCCATCCCCAAACTTACAATCCATCTTGAAAATGAAATCTTCTATCTCCCCCTTCCCGTATGGCGCAACCCAGTCGCCCTTCATCAGATCGAAGCCGATGGCCTTGTCGTACTCGGGGATTTGGAACGGCGGATGCAAATTGCGCAGTCTCTTCGCATACATAGGAATCGGGTTGAGCACCTTTTTGATCACAAGATTAACCGTCGGGTTCCATGGTTGCCATTTGCCTTTGACTGCATTGGTAAAAGACGAGCTCCCCCCAACAGTCCTGTAATAATCAATCCCCGAGATATTCATTTGAGTTGGATTGTCGAAATGAGGGTCATTCGTCGAAACAACCGCATAACTTACGGAGCCCTTCACGCTCTGCATCTCAAGAACCACCACGCCGTTCGTATCCGTCACATCCTCAACGCTATAATATTCGTCGCGACCAAATCCTTCACCGGGAATCCATTTTAGAAAAGTTGACACTCTTACCGACGCATTTGTTACAACATTGCCAAGATCATCTGTTACACAGAATGTCATTTGCGCCACCGGATCCCTCGCCTGCGCTGTTAGTGAAAACATCAAGCCGAATGCCAAAACAAGAAGCCCCTTATTCATCCAAACCTCCTTTGAAACTCATGTCCGCTTTACGGCTCTTGGACTTCTGCCTGCCAGGGAAGATTTTTTAGGAGGTTTTGTTTCGGATCGAATTCGAGATTCCGGTCGTTCGGCGTCGGGTTCAGGTAGAAGGTGAAGCTAATGTGCTTTTCATAATCGAAAGACAGCGCTCCGGATATTTTCCCGTAGAGAGCATTTGTGATATTTCCACCCTTGTCGCGCTTCGTCCGAACTCGAAAAAGGTAGTTCTCGTCCTCGCGGTTTTCAAAGTGACTTTCATCTTTGTGCACATACGCCGTTTTGATCCAATTGCTCGCGTATCCCGATTCCGGCGCAAAACGCGGCAACCGGAGAGTGCTACTCCGCATCGGATGAACGTAGAAGGGTTGGATGCCATCATCATCGTTTGAAAAGTGTAACGTCAAAGAAGCGTCATACATCTGATACCGGTCTGATGTCATTCCATCCCCAAACTTACAATCCATCTTGAAAATGAAATCTTCTATCTCCCCCTTCCCGTATGGCGCAACCCAGTCGCCCTTCATCAGATCGAAGCCGATGGCCTTGTCGTACTCGGGGATTTGGAACGGCGGATGCAAATTGCGCAGTCTCTTCGCATACATAGGAATCGGATTGAGTACTCGCTTGATCACAAGATCAACCGTCGGGTTCCACGGCTGCCATTTGCCGCCAATTTTATTGGTAAAGAGAATGCTCCCGCCGCTATCGCGATAATAATCCACGCCACACACCTTCATTTTTAATGTGCCGTCAAAGTACGTGCCGCCAGCAAACACCGAATATCGCACATCGCCGGTTTTACTTTCTAATTTTAAAGTCACCAGACCATTCGTATCCGTTGTTCCACTAACATTATGATGTTCATCCTGCCCAAATCCTTCGCCGGGTATCCATCGTAAAAAAGTAGATATACCTACAGGCGCATTCGTTACAACGTTTCCATAATCGTCCGTCACACGAAAAGTCATCTGTACAATCGGGTCACCGGCCTGCGCTGTGAGCGAAAGTATCCAACCACCGACGATACCAATAAACAGCGTTTTCTTCATTTTAAGCCTCCTGCCATGTCATCGAAAAACTTATACACATATAAATACGCCACGTTTTTGGAATCGCTATGAAACCAGCGGCCCTCAGAATCCTTCAAAGTAATTCTTTCCGGTGGCCATCCGCTCTTTTTCAACATCAAGTCTATATTTCTCGAATCACCCCAAACGTCCAGCGCGTTACGTCCCGTGGCCCTCGATGTGGCGGGAATGGCCTCCGCCAACACTTTGGCGCGAACATTCAGATTTGACGCCACGGTACTACCGTCCACTCCATAAAGCCCATCCTCATAGAACGGCTTGAAGAACGAGTTGGTTCGAATCTGATCGTCGGTGAGTAAAGCGGCTTGATCGGGCGGCATGGTAAAAACGAGATATTCATTGTAGTGCGAGTTGAACCCCCAGCCACCCTGTGAATCGATACCCCACAAAACAGCTGGGAGGGCGCCCCCTTTTATTTTTTCCTGAAATATCCATGAGTGTTCCGCCGAGTGCGTATTCAAAAGCGACATACTTTCATGATTTGTGTTGTTGTTGAGCACATCTTCGCCAGAGGAGTAGTAATTGATGGCTTGAGGGATATTTCCGAAACGGCCCCGCCATGTAAGACGATTACGCCCGTCACTTTCATCAAAAAGCTTGTACCACTCTGAAGCCCACAGGCGATTGGTGTATTCTGTCCACGGGGCCTCTGCGATATCCAGCGCATTCGTTGTGTCACTCGATTTATACGCTTCCATCGCCACAGCCGCATCAATCATAAAATATTTAACGGGATTCAACCCGTGATCTCTGATCGCAGCGGACACCACCATATTCCCCAGACTGTGGGCCGCCACATATTTCTGGCCCGGCAAGGCTGCGACAGCTACCGCCAGACTCGATGCCGTCTGAAACGCGTTGATGACATCCGCATGATAATACGGTTCTTCGGCGGGCAGAAAGCCTGATATTTCATCGCCCTGCCACGTCACGGCCGTATACATGGCTCGGGAGCCGGACTGATACAGCCGCTTAAACACTTCAGAATTCCATCCTCTCGCCTGCTTTTCCGACACATTGAATCCGTGGACAAAAACAAAATGCTTCCCATTCTCGCAAAGGCTGTCCGGGTAATTAGCCGGCTGATTGGTGTTGGTGTTTCGCTCCTCTTTCGCCAACGGCACATGCCTAAGATTGATCCATCGGTACATATTTTCGACACCGGAGATAGAAAGCGGGAGTTCGGCATGGGCGACAACCGTCCCGTTTGAGGAGGCTTCGAGGATAAGCGGAACGGTTGAAGTCGCAACTCCTTCGATGAGGATAACGCCTTTATTCGGATTCTCCGCAACGCGGCGGAGAAATTCTGCGCTTAATTCCGTACCGGACGAGGTGATAAGGATGGTGTCCGCAGCACAGGCGTTCTGATTAAAGTTAGAGCCGCAGGAGCTGACATTGGTGGAGATAAGATAGTCCCCGGCATTCGTATTTATCAGGTCGGTATAAACAAATTTCAGCGCGTCATTCGCCTGACTCAACCGGTATTCAACTCCGCTGCCCGGCGGATAACTATCCAGAGCCGGGCCAATATCGAGCCAGACCGGGAAAAAGTCGGGCAGGTCGCTGCGTCCATTCACCACGTCATCCTTATAGTTTGCATGTTCCAACCCAAACCACCCTCCGCCTTGGCCGGGCAGATCGCTGTCACCTTCGGATATATCCCCGCTGTCATTGTCGTCATTGATCCAAAAGCGGAACGGAGCGTTATTTGTGTTCTGGTTTTGGTCAGTCCTATCAATCGTCCGGTCGTGGTTCCAGTCGGGAAAGATGTCTATTTTAAGAAATCGCACGGTGCAGGTGTCGAAACAATTCGTCAGCAGACTGGCCCAAACCATAATTTCGTATTCGCCCGGAACCGAGTTGCTAGGATTGAATGTAAACGATTTGCAGTCTTCCGATACCACCACATCGCTCAATCCCTCAGGAATGTTCGTCCAGACAACGCTGTTCGAGCCTCCGCCCCAGTAACTGTCTGCGGTCAGATTCAGCGTTGCATTTGTCATCGTCAGGCAGACATTGGTCTCCGCCTGTTCAATATCCACCTTCAAGACGCGCACGGTGCAGGTGTCATAACAATTCGTCAGCTGCCGGGCCCAGGCCGCAACTTCATATTCGCCTGGCAATGAGTTACTCGGGTTAAACGTAAACGTCATACAGTCCGCCGATATAACCACATTGCTCAGACCCTCCGGAATGTTTGTCCAGATGACGCTGTTCGGGCCGGATCCTCCGCAGCTGTCGGCGGTCAGGTTCAATGTCGCACTTGTCATCTGGCAGCAGACATTGGTTTCAGCCTGTTCAATATCCACCTTGGCGAGAACCAGCTCCCGCTCGTCGGTACAGCGGGCGCGGTGGGGCGGCGTATCGCCGACGCCGGGCTCCCACTGGAGTTTAAGCCGGTAGCAACCTGCCGGAACGGCGTTGCCGGCGGAGTCGAGGCCGTCCCAGATATCGGTGTAGGCCGTTCCGCCCGTACGCTCTTCCCGATCCACCAGTGTCCGCACTGAACCTCCCTGTTGTGTGACGATTTTCAGCGTACATTCCCCCTTAACCGCCTCGGGCTCAAGTCCCGGCTCCAGCAACGTGACAAGACTTACGCCGTTGGTGGCCAGAGTCGAGTCAACAATCAGTTGACTGGCGTTGGTCTCCACCGTCGCCGCGCAAACCGCCAGACTGCCGCAATAGATATGGTCGCTGCCCGCGGAGGCGGATACAACCGGTGTGCCCGGCTCCTTCCAGCGCATCTGAACCTGACCGCCGATGCGATGTTCCGGAAAACATTCCTCAGACCCCTTCGCCCAGGTCACCGCGATGCCGTACTCCGGGCGGTTCGGAATGAGTTCCGCGAACACATTCACCCATTCACCGGTCGCGATGCAGGTTTTTCCAACCGGGGCGGCCTGTCTGCCGCTTTCTTTGACAAAGAGAATATTGGTCACCAGCGGCGCGGCCGCTTCGAACCAGTACATGTAATACGGTACGTTTTCTTTCTTCCAAACAATTTCGCCGTCTGCGCCGCGCTCTTTCCGCTCGACCATGTGCTCGCGCGAGCAGTAATAAGCCCTGTTTTCATCCATGATCCGCTCACGGAAATTCCCGGCCCGCCGGTTGATGAATACGCCCCAGTCCGGATGGGTTTCAATTTCCATATCAAAGACCATATTCGTCCGGTACAGATAATAGGGCTTGCCGGTTCCGAAAATGAATACCGGCCCTTCCCCGCCCGGCTCAATGACCAGTGAGTTACCGTCACGGGCGTATGCACGGGTGTCGGGCAGCCATTCCTGCACCCCGCCGGCGGAGGGATAGCCAATCCAGTTTTCTTCGGAAAATTCCATTTGGTCGGTCACCAATTGCAAGCGGCGCGCTTTGAGTTCAACTCTGCGCCCCGCGAATGAAGAACTTCCCGGCTCCGCAAAACCGGAGACTCCGTAAAACCGGCTGTTCACTTCAGATTCCTCGCCGGATTCTTCGCTGCTGCGGGTTGCCCCGCCGGAGACTCCGGAGGGAGAAGTTATGCTCAGACTTTTCATGACACCACTGCCGCGGGGTTCGCAAGGATGAATGCCGTGACCGGACGGATCATTCGGGTCGCCGCCAGCGGCAAATTCGAGCACGTTGCAGTAGCCGTCGTGGTCGTTATCGCTCAGCGCGTCGGTCGCGTCGTTGGGATTCAGTCCGTTGGCGGTTTCCCATACATCGGGCATCCCGTCACGGTCGGTGTCGGGATCCGTCTGTTCAGGGCTGGCGGGATCTTCAGGGTTGCTTCCCAACCAGTATTCGATTCGATTACTCAGCCCGTCGCCGTCAAAATCGTTATCCGCATCAGCAATCAGGGAATTGGCGGCGGCGGAATAGTCCGACTCCCAGCCGTCCGTCAGGCCGTCGCCGTCGGTATCGATGCGGTCGGGATGCGTACCCAGCTCAATCTCTTTGGCGGTTGTGAGCCCGTCACCGTCGAAATCGTTCGGGACAACGAGAACCGTTGCGTCAGCGGCGGCATTGCCGAGCTCAAGACCGAAGAGGTTTTCGAAACCGTTGGTCCAGGCGTAGCAGCCGTTGGTTCCGAAATTCATGCTGACGGTGAGCGGCGTACCGTTGCTGACAAGAAGTTCACGGTAAACGAAGTCTGACCGTCCGCTGTGCGGGTAAAGCCGAAGCTGAAACGACAGATCGGCGGCAGAATCTTCCGCGCGGCCCATATGCGTCCATTCGACAGTGAAACAAGGTTCGCGCTGACCCCACAGCCAATCAATGCAGACGCGGCTTTCCGGTTTGAAAACGAGTGCGGTCATGCACGGGGCCAGCAGACCGGAAGGCCCTTCGGCTGCGGTCGCCGGCAAAGCAGACAGCGCCTCGCTGCCGAGAAATGCATAACCGTCGCGACCGATGGTGATGGTTGTCAGCGGAAGCCCGGCCACCGTCCAGACAATATTTGTGTCCACCGTTCCGCCGATCTGGCGGGCGGCCGCAGCGACGTCGAAGGTCACGGCAGCGGCACCTTCGGGGAAAAGGACGCGACGGCCGTACCATGCGGCCGACTGAAAGGGCGTTTTTGCCCGGACCAGTGCGTTGCTGCTGCGCGCCGGTTCCATATCCGGACGGCGTGCGCTCAGTTCGATCCGGCCCGGCTTCAGTGCCAGAATTTTTCCGGTGAATTTTCCGTCGAGCACATGCACCCGCACAACAGTTGAAGTGCCGTTGCAGCGCACATCGCCCGATGCGCCGACAAGCTGTCCGCCGCCTGCCATATCCAAATCGGCCCAGCCGTCGGCTATCGGCGGTGCCGCCGTCACTGTAATTTCGAACATCTGCCCCGCCTGAGCTTCGGCCGGTGCTGAAACCGTCCATGTGATGGCGGGAACCAGCGGATCAGTCGGATCTTCGTCGGCGGAATCCGGAATGGAATCACCGTCCGTATCCGGATTGAGCGGGCTGGTAACAAAACCGTCGGTATCGCCATGGGAACCGTCGGCGTAAAGTTCATCGCCGTCGGTCAGACCGTCACCATCGGTGTCGGCACATATGGGATTGAGCCCTGCGGAGCTCTCCTCGCCGTCGGATAAACCGTCGTTGTCGCTGTCGGCCTTATGTGGATCGGTTCCGGCCTGAAATTCAGCGAGGTTGGTCGCACCGTCGGCATCGGCGTCGCCGGTTGCGGCAGAACTGAGGTTGCCGAAGCGTTCAAATTCCCAGTCGTCAGGCAGACCGTCGCCGTCGGTATCGGCATATTCGTATGCGCCGATATCGGCATAAGAAGCGGCGTTGCTGACGGCGGGATTATCCCAGCGCGGATGTCCGGCGAGGTCGCGCGCCGGAGCGTCAGACCCGGCAGCGTCAATACAAGGCGAGCCGGGCCGCAGATAAAAGTTTCCGGCCAGTTGAGGGTCGAGCATCCTGTTGCCGGCTCCGCTTCGGCTCTCCTGCAAAACACAAAACGAGAATGATCCGCCGAGTACGGTTCCCGTGCCGTTGTTCCAGACAATCGAATTCATGATTCCGGTTTCGGGCGACGAACTCAGACAGAAAGCTCCGTAGTGCTCCGCGCGGTTGCCGGTGATCGTACAGTTGCGAAAAAGTGCTGAGGAACGTTCACAGTAAACTGCGCCGCCGTAATCGGCCGAATTGCCGCCGAAGAGGCAATTTTCGAATACCGCTCCGGACCGCTCGCAGTAAACCGCGCCACCTGCTGTGGGATGTGTCTTACGGAAAATCTTAATCTGGTCGGACGCAAAAACCCCCATTGGCGCCATCAGATTCCCCTCGCAGTCCAACACCCGGCAGTTGCGGATCGTCGGTGAACTTTCCCGGCAATAGATGCCTCCGCCGTACTGCGCGTATCCGTTGCGGATGGTAATGCCGGAAACGACGGTTTGAGGCCGTTCCTCATATTCAAAGACAAAACCTCTTTCACGCCCCGCTGAAAGATCCATAACGGCTGCATCGCCCAGCAGCATTACCGCCTTGCCGTAAAAACTGACTTTCCGGTTGCCCGCGCCGCCATACGCCCCCGCTTTCAGCCCGATGACATCGTATTCGGCGGCGGCGTCAATAGCCGCCTGGATGGTGAGTTCCCCTGTCGGCTCCAACCAGACCGTCGGAACGGGAAACGATAAAGCGTCCGCCGGGTCGGTTCCATGACGGTATTCGTAAATGAACCCGAAGCCGTCGCCGTCATCATCGCGCATGGAGTCATGGACATTGAGCGGATCAAACCCGTGCCCGAGCTCGAATGAATCGGAAAGCCCATCGAGATCTGTGTCGGATCGGCAGAGATCCGTGGCGTGTGTTCTGAATTCGGCACCATCGGACAGGCCGTCACCGTCGGTGTCAGACGTTATCGGCGAGGTTCCGGCATTATATTCTTCGTAATTCAAGAGACCGTCACCGTCGTCATCAGCCTGCATATCATGGGTCAGCGTTCCGAAAAACAGAAGCTCCCAGCTGTCACGCAAGCCGTCGGCGTCCGTGTCTATCCATTCATCGGCACCGATATCCGCCGAAGAAACATGGTTGGAATGGGCCGGATCGTCCCAGCGGTATTCTCCATCGCCGTCATGCCGGACAGCGGACAGCGTGCCGGCATCAATGCACGGCGAAGCGGCGGTCAGGCGGAAGTCCCGGTCCAATAGCGGATCAAGATTGAAATTACCCTCGCCGGGAAAGTTCTCTTGCAGATTGCAATAGGTCACGCGGTTTGTTCCGACGCCGCAAAACGCGCCATATTGGTTGCCGCGCACAATGCAGTTGCGCAACATCGGCCAGGCTCCCCCGGCGGCGGTCACCCCGGAACTGGGGTTATCCACAATCGTGCAGTTTTCGATCAGCTGGCTTCCCCGCCAGAAACAAAAGACAGCCCCGCTTTCATTATAAAAGCCGTTATTCACCGGTTCCCTCCCGCTTCGGGTCACAACGCAGTTACGGACAACCGGTCCGAAATCCGATCCCGCCATTAAACTCAAAGCCCCGAACTGACCGCCGTTTTCGATGATGAATCCGTCCAGTACTGTGCGTAAATCCGCACCGGATACAAACCAGATGGCCGTATAATGGTGTTCGCAGTCAATGACCGGTTTATCGTATCCGCAGCCTGCGCCGCGCAATAGAACCGGTTTGCTCAGCGACAGATTCCGGTTTTCAGGGCCGGTATAACGTCCGGGCGCAACGTCAATGACGGCGTATTCGGATGCAGCATCAAGGGCGGCTTTGAGCGTTTTGAACGGAGCAGTCACCGAGCCGTCGCCGCCCAATGCGGCGGCGGCATTCACAAACAGAGTTGGCGCGGGCGCGGATGCCGGATCGGTTAGATCGGTTCCGTAATGCCATTCATAGACGTTATCAATTCGGTCGCCGTCGGCGTCGGCACACGCGTCCATTACATCAAGAGGGTTGAGGCCGTACCGCACTTCCCAGACATCCGGCATCAAGTCCCGATCCGTGTCCGGATGGAGCGGATCGGTGCCGTGCATGTTGACTTCCGCGCCGTCCGTCAGTCCGTCGCCGTCGCTGTCGGGGTTAAACGGATCGCACCCGGGTTCATATTCGCCTTGATTATCCAGCCCGTCGCCGTCGGCATCGCCGGAGCCGGTTGCGGAGAGATTGCCGAAAATATGCTGTTCCCACGCATCAGGCAGTCTGTCGCCGTCGCCGTCGGTAAATTCATCAGCACCGGTGTCCATAAGCAGGCCGGACGCCCCGTGTCCGGGAATATCGACCGGGAATTCCCCTTCCATATCGGTCAGCACCGGCTCCTGCGGTGCGGCGTCTATACAGGGCGAACCGGCGCGCAACCGTCCGTCGGGTGTCAACAGAGGATCAAAACCGTTCCGGTAAATGGAGCCGCACAGTTGCGGGGTTTTATTTCCCCCGGAAAAGACAAGAGTCTCCTTGCCGAGCAGTGTGCAATTCAACAGCAACGGTTCGGACGTCTCATACGAGAGGCGCGAGCCGGGTGTAAAAATGCAGCGCTGAATAAGCGGACGGGAAAGTCGGCAAACGACCCCGGCATCACGTAACAGGAATCCGGACAGCGCAGAAGTCCGGTCTTCCGCGCGGGAAAACCGGACGGCGCCTTCGATCACGGCCCGTTCATAGCCCGGACGGGCACGCACGAACACCGCCTTTCCGCCGAAATCGACCGAATTGGTGTAGCGTCCGGGCGCAACCTGAACCATATCGAACTCGTCCGCAGCGTCTAAAGCATCCTGAATGGAGGCGAACGGTGCGTTGAATGAACCGTCACCGCCCGGTGAGGCGGCGGCGTCCACAAAAAACGCGACCGTCGGCGCGGAAACAGTATCGTTTGGATCTGTTCCGCGCAGAAATTCGTACAGGGCGTTGACACCGTCAGCGTCGGAATCGCTATACGCATCCATTTTGCTCAGAGGATTCAAACCGTTTTGAACTTCCCATAAATCGGGCAGCAGATCGCCATCGGTATCCGCACGGAACGGATGGGTTCCGGCCCGGTATTCGGCCAGATTGGAAAGTCCGTCGCCGTCCGCATCCTCAGCGGAATCATCAGTTATTGCACTCAGGCTGTACCGCCGTTCCCAGACATCCGGCATACCGTCACCGTCGAGATCATCCGTCTGCGGAACAAATTCAAGCGCGCCCATATCCACGGTTGATGCAACATTGACGTGCCCCGGATGATCTCTGCGCAAAGAGCCTTTCATGTCGGTTGCCGCAGACCCCTTGTCCGTTCCGGCATCAATACAGGGAGATGTTTCCTCCAGCGAAAGCTCAGCGCACAACAGCGGATCCGCATCAATGTTGCCGTTTTCTTCCCAAATGCCGCGGATGCAACTGTGCGCGACGCGGATATTCGGATCGTCAAACTGAATATCGGGAATGCCGGAGAGCGCATCGTTTTCCGAGAAGATACAATTCGCCACATCAACCGGAAGATTCTCCCCGTTTGAAACGCCTACTCCTCCGATGACATAGGCACAGTTGCGGTAAAATGTGCAGTTCTGAATCGTCCCGGTAGAATTCTCACACCACATTCCACCGCCGCCGAACGCTACGTTTTCGTCCAGAATACAGTTACGCGCTGTGAAACCGGAATTCCGGAGAAACAATCCGCCGCCGCTGGAGAACCGCGTAGAACTGTTCCAGCTGAACCGGCAATTTTCGATAACCGGACTGGACTCTTCCACACAGACTGCTCCTTCCTGGGAACTGAAATTGTACTCGAACTGACAATCGGTAATAACCGCCGCCGATCCGGCTGTGCAACTGACGGCGCTGCCGCGACCATAATTCCCGTCATTTTCGAGCAAGCGGCATCCGGCAATCCGCGGACTGGCATTGGAACAGAAAATGCCGCCGCCGAAGGCCGATGTCTCCCCGTCTGCGGGGATCTGCCCGCGCCAAATCGTAAAGCCGGCCAGCACCGAATCATTTGTTTCGCCTCCGTCAAAAATGAAACCCCGGGCGGTGTATTCGCAGTCGATTATGCTTTGCCAAGAGCCGTGCTGGGAACACAGCGTGACGGCTTTGCCGTTGAAACGGATATTCCGGTTGCCTTCGCCGCTGTAGATTCCTCCGGCAGCCATGACCACGTCACCGGGTTGTGCTGCGTCCAGTGCCGCCTGAATATTGGTGGCGGCCGTTGCCCAGCTGGAGAACGGAGGAATATGTGCGCCGGTCAGGGCGATATAAACATCCGCCAGCGGTTCGCGCCCGTCAAACGGATTCTCGCCGGCAGTAAATTCCTGCAGATTGGGAATGCCGTCGCCATCGGGGTCGTCCTGGGCATCAGACGAATCATAGGGGTTGAGGTGGTTGGCGGTTTCCCAGACGTCGGTCATGCCGTCACCGTCTGAGTCTGGTTCCGCGATCTGAAAGTCAAGATTGGTCATGCAACCCAGCACCAGCATATTTGAAAAGGCAAACGACCCGGCCGGTTCTCCGGCGGTATAGATTCCGTTGCCATCGGTGTCTAGAAACGCCTTAAGGTCATAATTGCGCGCAGTTGGAACGGAAGAAACCGTGTACGGGCCTGCATTTGACAGGACCGTTGACCAGATCGAATTCCAGGCATTGCTGCCGTCTGCCGGAACCGCCAGCACATAAACCGCTCCGTTTTGAATGCCTTTATAGAGCACCGTTCCGCCAAGACTGGCAAACGGAACCGAATCCGGATCCAGCGGATTGGAGCCATTGGAGATTTCGACCGGATCGGAAAACCCGTCGCTGTCGGTGTCGGCCCGGTTTGGATCGGTTCCGTAAAAATATTCCTGTTCGTTTGAAAGTCCGTCGCCGTCCGGATCGCCGATAAAATCGGTTGGATCTCCCGGATTCAACCCGTGATCGGCTTCCCATCCGTCGGGCAGTCCGTCGGTATCGCTGTCCCGGCGGTCTGGATCGGTTCCTGTTTCGTACTCCTGACGGTTCGAAAGCCCGTCGCCATCCGCATCGTCATCTGCATTCCGGCCCAACCCGTGAAGCCACTCTTTTTCCCACGCATCGGGCAGGCCGTCGTCGTCCACGTCTGCATCCGGATCAAGCAGAACAACATCCAGACGGGCGGTGTTCGACGTCAGAACCAGCGGATTGTTAGTGTAAACGCCCCAGGCTTCCCATGAATCATTCGAGCCGTTGCCATCGGTATCCATCCATGCTTTGAGCCACAAGGAGTCCGGGCCGGGCCGCACATTACCGAGTTCATATTGCCCCGGCCCGGACAGCACCGCCTCGGCTGACGAACGCCATTCGTTGGAAAATGCAGTCAAGACCGCATACACGGTGCCTGTTTGCGGGCCGTTGTAAATGACTTGCCCGCAAACCTTCACCCCCGGAATCGAATCGGGATTCAACGGGTCGGAGCCGCCGGAAGCTTCAGTTCCGTCGTCAAAGCCGTCGCCGTCCGTGTCGGGATTGCGCGGATCCGTATGGCGGGTGAATTCGCCGGAATTGACGAGATTGTCGCCATCCGCATCGCGATTCGCATCGGAGGAATTGAGCGGGTCAAAGCCGTTGGCGACTTCCCAGCCGTCAGGCATCGTGTCGCCGTCGGTGTCGGGATTGAGAGGATCTGTACCCAGAAGGAGTTCTTCGGCATTGGAAAGCCCGTCGCCATCCGCATCGCCATCAGGCGTCTCGCGGATATCACCGAAATGACGACGTTCGAGCCGGTCAGGCCAATCGTCACCATCGGAGTCCAGATCAAGCCAGGCGCGCAGATTGCCGCCGCGTCCGAGGCGGAAAATCTCGCGCACCTCCAGATCCGTGAGCGCGCCGTTGCAGAGAACCAATTGGGCCATCGAGCCATCGAAAGAATTGCGAACCACTTCCTTCGGCTGTTTATTTTTCCCCCGGCAGGGAAGAAACATATCATAAGCGCCCAAAGTGAGATTTGCGCCGCCGTTGTGAATGCTGCGGATATCTCCCTGCGACAGTCCGCACAACGGCTGTGCAACGCCGCCGATGTACACGCGCACACCATCGGCACCGAGCGCGCTTTGCCAGCTCACTGCAAGGTGTTGCCAGGCCGGAATCTTTACCGCCTGAAATCTGGTGACCTGCAACAGACTGTGCTGCAGCATACAGGAACCGTCATCGGAAAAATATGTCCAGAGTCTTCTTTCAGGACCGATAAAAGCACTGTATTCCCGCCGGTGATCCGCACTTTGGAATTTCCCGAGGACGTGACGCAGCCCGCTCCATTTGTCCATCTGAAACCAGATGCAATAGGACAGGTCGCCGGTCACGCTCAAACCGGAACCGAAGTTGACGTAATCGTCCTTTCCGTCGAGCTTCAGGGCGCCGTTCTGAAACCGCGCGCCATTGCGAAGGAGGCCATTCACGGGGCCGACAGCCGCCATCGCGTTCTGAGTCAGCGGCCAATAGGCTATGATTTTTCCGCAGTTATCCGCAAGCGTCGGGCGGGAAGCGGGATCCAGCGGGGATGTGCCCAGCTCCGTTTCGATCTGATTGGAAAAACCGTCCATATCCGGGTCTGCATTCGGGTCGCTGCCGGCCCGCACCGTCATCGCCTGCAACAGCGCCACAGCCCCGCATACGCTCAACACAAGTATCCGCTTCTTCATTCGCCCGTCCTTTGTTTGTAAATATAATCTTTAAAACATCGCGCACGGTACGACTTTTTCAGAAATTATTGAAATAAAAAAGTGTTATTTTATAACGGCACAATTCACTCTGGATATTCAGTACAAAGCCCACAAGCGCAGCAGGAACGAACATCGTGAAGCGACCAAAGGCCGGCTTTCTGCGTTTTTGCGGCGGTTTTGGCAGTCCTGATCAACCAGAGCGCATCCTTGCGGTTGCGTAAAACGCGTTTTTTCAGAATCGACTGTTTTAAAAGCACGGAGAGGTGTTTAGAATCCGGTGCCAATGAACATTGGATTTTCAGCTTTTGTGATGCAGGGCGGCCGCTCCGGCGTGGCTTCCTACATCCGCGAGCTGATCGGGCATCTCCAGCAGGAGGATCCGGTCAGCCATTACGATATCATGATGCCGCTGCGCGAAGCCGATCTGATCAAGCTGACCGCGCCGAACTTTCAAAAGTCCCTCTACTCCAACTTTGTTT
>JBAZTQ010000077.1:0-14756 GCA_041661845.1 Kiritimatiellales bacterium
TTTGTACGTCGATGACGGCGGCAGGATGTTTTACCGTGCTGCATAATTGCGGCGCGGACGCCGCGGCCTTCTCCAGCCAGGAACTTCTCCGGGCTTCAATAAGCTTAAGTTGCTGTGCGAAAATCGAATCATTCATCATAGTGCTCATAAAATAAAATTACGTAAGATAGTTTCTACTGACAGGAAGCGGCGAGTGACGAAGCCGTTTGGGCGCGTATCCGGATCGTTTCCCAGTCTGCATTTTTTATCTCTTCCGGTTTGGCAATCCATGATCCGCCGACGGCAGGAATCAAAGGGTCTGACAGATAGGTTTTGAGATTATTTTCATTAATACCGCCCAGCGGGATGAACTTAACCGCCAGATAGCTGTACGGTGCCGCCATGCCGCGCAGATGGGGAAGTCCGCCGGAAGTTTCGGCCGGGAAATATTTCATCAGCCGGCAGTCATATTCCAGGGCGGCCTCAATATCGCTGGGCGTCGCGATGCCCGGCGCGAAAAAGAGTCCGGCCTCTTTGGCCGCTTCCAGAACTCTCCGGCTGGTTCCCGGCGAGACGGCAAAGGCGGCTCCGTTGGCTTTGGCTTCGCGCACCTGATCCGGGCGGATCACTGTGCCGACACCTGCGAGCATTTCCGGCACTTCATTGACAATGCGGATCAGACACTCCATGGCCCGCGGTGTGCGCAAGGTCAGTTCCATGGCTTTAATTCCGCTCTCAAACAGTGTCCGCGCCAGCGGCACCGCATGGCTTGGATTATCAACAGTCAGTACAGCGATTATTTTTGCTTTTGAAATCAGGTTCTCGATTTCCATTTATTTTTTCTCCATCAGTCTTTCTTCAACAACTCTTGCTTGTTCCATAATCAATCCTGCTGCGGCCTGTGCTTCTTCGGTGCTGTGTCTCAGCACCGGAAACTGCACAACCAGCGAGGCAATGGGCCGGGCGTGAATCAAAATCGGTGCGGCAACCGCCATGACCGCTTCCTCAAACTCACCGGGATTAAACGCATAGCCGTTTTCCCGCGTTTCGCTGAGAATTTTCCGCAAGGCCTTTTCACTGGCCACGGTCTTGCTGGTGATTTTTTCAAAAGAGGCTTTTTTGATGTAAGCGTCGATTTCCTTCTCCGGCAGAAACGCCAGAATAGCGCGTCCGGCGGCGGTGATATGCAGCGGGAAATCCGGATCCGGTTCAATTTTGATACTCAGGACATGGCTGGAGCTTATGTGTTTGATGAAGAACACCGTGTTCTCTTTCCGGAAGCCGAGCAGAACATTTTCGTTAAACTGCCGGTGGAGCCGCTGCATGGGTTCTTCCGCACAGGGAATCAGATGGTGGATCAGGCTTTCGCCGGCATTGCGGAACAATTCCATGGCCGAGGGTGATATGAAATATTTACGGCTCAAGGGATCCCGGATCAAAACTCCGGAACTTAACAGGGTGTTCAGATACAAGGTCACATTGGACGAGGGAAGTCCGAGTTCCTGAGATATCTCGGTCAGTCTCATCCCGTCTGTATGGCGGGCGATATTCTGAAGTATCCGGATACCCTTCAGGAACGATGGCAATATACGTGCTGTTTTCATGCGCTCTTTTTAACCCAAAATCTACTTGCAATACAAACCCTACACGAATATAAACAATATACAACAAAAGAATATACATTGTGCAAGCGACGCAACCGCTGCGGCAACGTGTTGATGTTCGTGTTGCTTAAGGAAGATTTTTAAATGGCAGAGAAACAGAAATTCAAAAAGGTTGTAACGTTCGGTGAGGTGATGTGCCGGTTTTGTCCTCCGGACTGTTTGCGGTTCGAGCAGGTGTCGCCCGGCCCGTGGCAGATGACCTTCGGCGGCGCGGAAAGCAATGTGGCCGCATCGGTGGCTTTGTTCGGCGGCTCTTCGGAATTTGTCACCGCTTTACCCCGTCATCAGATCGCCGACGCCTGTATCCGTCAGCTCGGTTCACTGGGTATAGCCACCGGGAATATTTCCCGCACGGCTGAAGGGCGCATGGGGATTTATTTCGTTGAGCGCGGAGCCAATCAGCGGGCCAGTCAGGTTATTTATGACCGGGCATGCAGCTCTTTTGCTGACGTTTCGCCGTCCACGTTTGACTGGAATGAAATTTTCAAAGGGGCCTCATGGTTTCATACCACCGGCATTACGGCGGCGCTTTCAAAAGGGTCTGCCGAAGCGGCCTGTCAGGCTGCACAGGCCGCTAAGGAAGCGGGGCTGACGGTTTCTGTTGATTTGAACTTTCGCGCCAAGCTTTGGAACTGGAAGAAAGGGTATTCCGCCGAAAAACTCGCGCAGGAAGTCATGCCGGAATTACTGAAATATGCCGATGTCGTTATCGGCAACGAAGAAGATGCTCACAAGATGCTTGGCGTCAAAGCCGATGATACGGACATCGAATCCGGACATCTGAACACCGGCGGCTTTGCGGCCGTGGCGCAGGAAATCATGCGCCGCTTTCCAAACATTGGAATGGTGGCGACGACGTTGCGCGAAAGTATTTCTGCAACGCACAACAACTGGGGGGCGATTCTTTCGGTGCGCGGCAAACAGCCCGTGCTGGCTCCGCTGAAGCACGGCGAATACAAACCCTATGAAATCCACGCGATTGTGGATCGCGTGGGCGGCGGCGATGCGTTTGCCGGCGCGCTGATTTTCGCCCTGAACTCCGGTGAGTTTAAAGACGGACAGGCCGCGCTTGATTTTGCAACGGCGGCATCCTGTCTGGCGCATTCCGTCAGCGGAGATTTTAATTTTGTGACGCGTTCCGAAGTGGAGCGTCTGGCGTCCGGCGACGGCAACGGACGGGTCCGGCGGTAATTTTTTGCGCAGGGACGGCAACCTGTGATGGGTGCCTGCTGTTAAGGTTAATAGCGAGGGCGAGTAAGGGAAAAAAGAAAAGGAGAGGGAATCATGAGACGAATAATAGCAATGATAGGCCTGATTCTGGGACTGTGCTTTGCGGCGCAGGCGGCAGACAGTTCATGGAGTTTTGACGGTGCCAGTCAATGGACCAACACCCTTAGATGGACGGCGGGTGTGCCTGGTATCGCTGGCGGCAGCGGCAGCGCGGATGTGGCGACATTTTCCACCGCACTCACTGCGGCACGTACTATTACGGTTGATGCCAACCGCAATATCGGTGGAATTACCTTCGGGAATACTTCCGCATTCGGTTACACACTGAATACTGGTGTCATTCAACTGAGCAATGGCGGGGTGATCCAGAATCTTGCAGTCACCGGAGCCCACACTAATACCATATCATCCGCGATTGTCATTCAGGGTAACGGAGGAAACGCTGCCTTTACTGCCAACGCTACGTCGGGGGTCTCTCGCTTGACGATCAATGCGGTATCGGGTGTTTCCACGTTAGGGAACACTACCACGCTCACTCTCGATGGATCTAGCGCGACTACCAATCGCACCGTCTCCGCCACAGTAAACGGAGTTATTTCAGATGGAGCGGCTGGAGGAAAATTGGCTGTTGTTAAAAATGGTTCAGGAATCTGGCAGCTTGGCAGTGCTAATAACAGTTTCACAGGTGGATTGACGATTAATTCGGGAACTCTTACGGCCATCAACAGCGGGCTGGGCAACGGCACGGTTACAATTAACGGCGGCGCCTTGGCTGGAAATTCCGGAAACTCCAGATCCTGGACGAACACGTTCGTGATAGGCGGTAATTTCACGATAGGTGCGACGGGCACAGGTGCGACTAAAATGGACGGGACGATGGATCTCGGCGGCGCAATCCGGACTATCACAACGGGTGGAGCCACTGTTGCCGGTCATACTATTGCTGCCGTTATTTCCAATGGCGGACTTATTAAAATAGGGTCTGAAAATTTGACCATTAGCAACGCGAACACATATGCCGACGGTACCATCGTTTCATCGGGCAGGTTGATCGGGGCTGCCGACAGTGCTTTTGGAACGGGCGGCATGACGGTTGCAGACGGCGCGACGTTGATTCTTACCAACGGTGTATCGAATGACTATATCTCTGATCTGGCCATGCTGATTATGGGTACCAATTCCACACTGACGCTTGGTTTCACCGGCGAGGATACCGTTGGCGGTATTTCTTTGGACGGCGGAGCCACCTGGCTCACAAATGGTACTTATTCGGCATCAGCTCTTGATGCGCTCAGTACGGCTGCGATCAATGGTACCGGAAGCCTGACCGTAATTCCGGAACCGGCGACGATCGGGATGCTGGGACTCGGCGCACTGATCACGCTGATGGTCCGCCGGATGCGTACACGCTAGTACGCATGGTGTGTTTATAAAAAAGCCCGGCTTCGGCCGGGCTTTTTCTCAAACGATTAACAACTCGGCGTTTCGTTAAGCGGGAAAAGATCATGAATACAACAGTCTTTAAACTCGGCTCGGCAGTCTTTCTGGCCGCCATCACCGTTTCGTTTGGTGCTACCAATACATGGGTAGCGAATGTGCCTGCGGGTGCAGTCTGGAGCAATGCGGCAAACTGGAGTGCCGGAGTGGTTCCGGCAACGAATGATACAGCTAACTTTGCCAATACACAAAGCATCACCTATTCCGTGGATGTCAGCGGCACTGCCGTGGCCGGCGGACTTACGCTGTCCAGGAGTTACACATTTGACGGTACCGGTGCGCTCGATATGCGCGGAAACAGCGCCGGTTCAATCACCTTTATATACAATTCGACCGCTGTCACTTCAGTTTTTAATACGGCAGTTAACGTTGATCAGGCAGGTACATCCGCCGGCAGTTATGCCACTTTCAGTTCGGTTGCGGGTGGAAAAATAATTTTTAATAATACAGTTAGAAGCACAGGTACCGTCGGTCCGGTAAATCTCACGAGGAATGTTGATTTTAATGGAGACATCGATCTGGCCAGCCGGTTCCGCATGAATACGGGCGTCGGAAACAATCAGATTGTGAGCATCGGCGGAAGCGGTACGACCCGTTCGGTGCTCAATTGGATTTTAACCGGCGATCTGACTTTGAATTTAAACCGTTCCGGTGCGTATACCACCGATGACCGGTATATGAATGTGGAGCTGGCCAGGGTATATCTCGGTGCAGCCAATGCTTTGGCTGTTGGAACGAATGTCCGTTTCAAAAATGCCGGGTACGGCTTTGTTGCGCAGGGGTTTAATCAGGATTTCGGCTGGCTGGATGTGGATGCCGCCACGACGTTTGATATGGGCGGATCGAAATCTGTCTGGACGTTTGCAGATTCGTCGGCGGCGGCAACGGTGTGGGGCAGTACAACGCTGACGGTTACCAATGCGGGAAACGCGACCATTCGTTTTGCCATTGATTCGGCAAACAGCGGAACGGGACTTTCTGCGGCCCAGATCGGCAAGATCGTGCTGGATGGTAAAACGCTTGCGCCTGCGGATACCCGGACAGAGGACGGATATCTGTACATCACACCTCAACACGCCAAACTTGGATTGTTCATGATTTATTAAAAACGGGAGGATGATTATGAAGAAAGCAAATGTGTTCGCCGGGCTGGTTGCCGTGTCGTTGCCGTATGCCGTTTCGCCGGGTGCGACGGTCAGTTGGAATGCCGATGTGCCGGTCGGTGCAACATGGAATGACAAGGCAAACTGGGATACGCGTATACCGATGGATGCTGATACTGCGAGTTTTACTGCGGATCAGGCCAATACCTATACAGTTAATGTGAGTGAACGGGCCCGGGCTGAAGGGCTTTCGTTTAAACAAAGTTATACATTTGAAGGATCCGGTTCGTTTGATCTGCGCGGCAACAATGAAAAGGGAAATAATTTTGTACATAACCAGACGGGTGTTACCACCACATTCAATATCCCGGTTTCAGTTTGCCAGTCCGGTCCGACTGCCGGCAGTTTTGCCAGCTTTGTTTCCGTGGCAGGCGGAAAAACAATTCTTAACAAGGCGCTGAAAAGCACGGGAACCGCCGGCGCTGTGAATCTCGTCAGAGACGTCGAATTAAACGGGGATATCGATGTGGCTACGCGGTTGCGCATGAATACCGGCGCGGGCAACAATCAGGTTGTGACGGTCGGCGGGCAGGGTTCAACCCGATCCGCGCTCTATTGGATATTGACGGGCGATTTGAAATTATATCTGAACCGTACCGGTGCATATGCAACCGATGACAAGTTAATGTATGTCGAACAGGCGCGGGTTTATCTCGGGGCGGACAATGCCATCGAGGCAGGGACAAACGTCCGGTTTAAAACAGCCGGCTACGGCCTCATTGCTAAAGGCTTTAATCAGGATTTCGGCTGGCTGGATGCAGATGCTGATGTTGTATTGGACATGGGCGGATCAGATTCAGTTTGGACCTTTCAGGATTCTTCTTTCGCGGCTACGGTATGGGGAGCTTCCAGCGTGAAAATCATTAATCTCGGGGATTCAATTATTCGTTTTGCCATTGATTCTGCCAACGGCGGAACCGGTCTTTCGGACAGTCAGATCAGAAAGATAAATTTGAACGGGAAGACTCTTTCGCGCGATGATGTCAGAGAAGACGGCGGATTTCTGTACATAACGCAGAGCCGGATAATAAGTTGAACGTGATACAGTGCAGGGGAATAACCCGAAGGCAGACAAATACGCATGAAAAATTTCAAACTGTGTACCTTGGCTTTTGCATCACTGCTTTTTATAAATCCTGTCTGGGCGCTGACTCAATCATCGCCTTTGAGCGGAGATGGTGCCGGAATCGAATTGTCAGCGGGCAGCAAGGATGGCTGCGCAGATACCTTTTCCGCGGGTGCTGTGCTTTTTTCAGACCGTCCTTACGCGCTGAAAGAAAGCCCCCAATTCTTGAGCGGAAAGCTGTTTTTGTGCGGTCGCATGAGCGCCCCTTCCTTATCTTTCAGTATTGTTAAAGATGGTGTGCTGACCGTGCTGACTCCGGAATCTATGGCGTATAAAAGCGCACAATACGAAACACTCGAAAAGCAGGAATTTATTCGCACTACCGAGCCGCCGCTTTTTCAGCTGTTTGGTACTGAACCGGCAAACAAGGTTCGGATTTATCAGAAAAATGTAAAGGCCGGTGAGCAGTACGAGTTCAACAAGTGGACGGTGGTGCTGGGATTCAGCAAGTTGCTTGGCAGCAGCTGGACGGTAAAGGCAGAGCCGGAAGCCTGGAATAAAAATGACGGCGAACTGCTTTATAACGGAATCCGTCTGCCGACGGTCTGGCCGCCGGAACATATGGATCCGAAATCTAAGAAATCCATGCCGGTACCTTATCTGGACTATCCTCCGCAAATTATTCCGATTGATACCGGGCGGCAGCTGTTCGTGGACGATTTCCTGATCGAAAAGACCGATTTAAAGCGCACCTATCATTATCCGGAAAAATACACCGGTAATCCTTTGTTGAAACCGGAAAACGATCTCGAATCCGGCGCGCGGATCGGCCACAACCTGCCGGTCGCCAGTCCGAAGAGCGGCGGGCTTTGGTGGGATCCGGACGAACAGCATTTTAAGCTTTGGTATGAAGCCGGATGGTGCGGCACCATTTGCTATGCAACCAGCACAGATGGTTTGAATTGGAACCGTCCGGCACTTGATGTCCTTCCGGGTTACAATCAGGTTTTCCCGGCCGGACTGCGGGCTGATTCCTGGACAGTGGTGCGCGACTGGTGGACGGACAATCCGAAAGCCAAATACAAAATATTTGTGCGCGCACCCGGCGGACAGCCGCTGGGAGCCATGTGTTTCGAGTCGCCCGACGGCATTAATTTCGGAAAATTTACAATGAGCGGTGTCATGGGAGACCGCAGCACCATGTTCTATAATCCGTTCCGCAAGAAATGGGTTTTCAGTCTTCGCTCATCATTCCGCGGACGTTCGCGGCAACTGGGAAGCCGATGACTTTATTGCCGGATGTAAATGGGCGGATGAAGATTTGAGCGGGAAGAACTGGCAGAAAGGCCAGCCGGTAATCTGGACCGGTTCTGACGAACTTGACCCGCCCGATCCCGTCACTAAAAACGTTCCGCAATTGTACAATCTGGATGCCGTAGCGTATGAGAGCATCATGCTGGGTTTCTACCAAATATGGCGCGGACCGGATAACAATCTTTGCGGCGGAGTTCCCAAAATCACCGAACTGAATTTCGCCTACAGCCGCGATGGTTTCCATTGGTCGCGCCCGGATCGTACAACAGCCATTAAAGCAGGGCGGGATGCCGGGACGTGGGATCGCGGGTATGTCCAGTCGCTGGGCAATATCTGCACGGTGCGCGGCGATAAGCTCTGGATTTATTACACCGGTTTCGGCGGCGACGAATCCAAGGCAAAAGACAATCAGGGCATGTATGCCAACGGAGCCATGGGCGTTGCCGTTCTGCGGCGGGACGGATTTGTTTCAATGGACGCCGGGCAGCAGCCTGCGACACTTACCACCCGTCCCGTTATTTTTAACGGGAAGCGCCTGTTTGTTAATGCAAATATTTCCAGTGGAACTTTACGTGCGGAAGTGCTGGATGAAGCAGGGGATCCGGTGCCGCCGTTTACCCTTGAAAACAGTATTGCGTTTGCCGGTGACAGCACCATTCGACCGATGGAGTGGACAACCGGCGGCGACCTGTCGGCGTTGCAGGGCCGTCCGGTGCGTTTCCGCTTTGTACTTTCAGACGGCGCACTCTATTCGTTCTGGGTCAGCAAAGATGACACCGGGCGCAGCGACGGCTATGTGGCCGGCGGCGGCCCCGGATTCACCGGCCCGACGGATACGGCGGGCACTGCCGCGCTGCAGGCCGATGCAAAAATATCCGGTTTGTAGCGAAAGCTGGGTGATAGCATGAACAATGTGGCTTTCGGGTTTCTGGTTTTCACCTCATTTATTTTCACGCTTCACAACCATCCGCTGACACAGGCCGTTCCATTGAGCGGGGCAGGCGCTGAAATCGAAGTGTCGTCGAACTATACCGGTGCCGATTGTGTCGACCGGTTTTACGAGGGCACGGTTATTTTTTCCGACCGGACTTATACGCTTCAGCCAGGCCCTGAGTTTTTAAAAGGAAAGTTTTTCCTGCGCAGCAACATGGACACGCCTCCGGCGTTGTCATTCAAGGTTGCAAAGGACGGCGTACTGACCGTCTTGACGCCGGAGTCTTCGCAATTTCAAAGCGCACAGTATGCGGCGCTTGAAAACCGGGCTTTCATTCGTATCACCGAGCCCGCGCTCTTTCAGCTTTTTGGCGACATATCCGGGAATAAAGTCCGGATTTATCAGAAAAATGTGAAGGCCGGTGAACAATACACGTTCGATAAATGGACGGTAGTGCTCGGGTTCACCAATTTGACCGGTGCCGTCTGGACAATCCGGACAGAGCCGGGTGCGTGGAACACCAATAACGGCGAGCTGCTTTATAACGGAATCCGTTTGCCGCAGGTCTGGCCGCCGGAACACATGAACTGGGCCACCGTAAAACCAATGCCGGTGCCTTACCTGGATTATCCTCCGGCGGTTCTTCCGATTGATATCGGTCGGCAGTTTTTCGTGGATGACTTCCTGATCGAAACGACGGATTTAAAACGCACGTTCCATTATCCGGAAAAATACGCCGGTAATCCTTTGCTGTATCCGGCGGCTGCGCTTGAGACCAATAATGTGCTGCCGGCTGCCTGTCCGAAGAGCGGCGGACTTTGGTGGGATCCTGACGAACAGATTTTCAAACTGTGGTACGAAGCCGGATGGCTGAGTACTGTTTGCTACGCAACCAGCACGAACGGTTTGACGTGGGATCGTCCCAAACTCAACATCGTCGGTACGAACGGCAGCAATCAGATCTGGCCGCCCAAACCGAATCCGCAGAACTTAAAGCCGGATTCCTGGACCGTCGTGCGCGACTGGCTGACCGGCGATCCGAATGCCAAATACAAAATTTTCATACGTCAGCCCGGCGGAACGGCAACGAATGCCCTGTGTTTCGAATCCGCCGACGGCCTTCACCTCAGTACAAATAAAATGACAATCAGCGGTGTCATGGGAGACCGCAGCACCATGTTTTATAATCCGTTTCGCCAGAAATGGGTTTTCAGTCTCCGCTCAAGTTTTCGCGGACGGTCGCGGCACTATTGGGAAGCCGGCAATTTTATGACGGGGAACACCTGGTCGGCTCAGAACTTGGATGGTACCGGCTGGCAGAAAGGTCAGCCGGTGATCTGGACGGGTGCCGACGAACTTGATCCGTCTGATCCGGTCGAGAAAGTTACTCCGCAATTATACAATTTGGATGCCGTGGCTTATGAAAGCATCATGCTGAGTTTGCATCAGATCTATCGCGGTGACCGGGGCTCATCCAACGGCATTCCAAAAATTACCGAACTGAATTTTGCCTACAGCCGTGACGGATTTTACTGGCACCGTCCGGACCGCACGGCGGCGATTAAAGCGGAGCGGACCGCCGGGACGTGGGATCGCGGTTACGTTCAGTCGCTCGGCAATATTTGCACCGTGCGCGGAGACAAGCTCTGGTTCTATTATACCGGCTTTGCCGGCGACGAAACCTGGCCCAACGGCGCTCACGGGAAATATGTCAACGGCGCCATGGGTGTTGCCTTCCTGCGGCGTGACGGTTTTGCATCGATGGATGCGGGATCGCAAACGGCGGCGCTTACTACCCGTCCGGTGACTTTTACCGGGAAACGCCTCTTTGTTAATGCGGCCGTTACCAACGGCACCTTGCGTGCGGAAGTGCTGGATGAAGCAGGAGCTCCCGTCGAACCGTTCACGCTGGCAAACAGCATTCCGTTTTCCGGCGACAGCACCATTCAATCCATGGGCTGGACGGGCGGAAACGATTTGTCGGTTTTGCCGCGACAGCCTGTGCGTTTCCGGTTTGTGCTTTCAAACGGGGCGCTCTATTCGTTCTGGGTCAGCAAAGATGAAACGGGACGAAGCGACGGCTATGTGGCCGGCGGAGGCCCCGGTTTCACCGGTCCGACCGATACCGTTGGAACGAATGCCATACAGGCCAACGCGAAAATGTCCGGCTTGTAGAAAGAGGGTTTGCGAAAAGAAATAGAGAAGGGATCAGATATGAAAAACTTGGTTTTTACAGGGCTGTTGTTTTGCTTGGCAAATTCGTCTTCCACGGCATCGGCGGCACTTCAGGTGCGGGGATTATCCTGCGAGCACGTTGCGGTACCGTTCGGCGTTGAAACCGCGCAGCCCCGCTTTTCATGGAAGCTGGAATCCGCTGAAAACGGTCAGGCGCAGACGGCGTACCAGATTTTAGTGGACGGTTCGCCGGAACAGCTGGCTGAAAATACCGGCAATCTCTGGGACTCCGGATGGGTAGATGGCGCAAGCGGTCAGTTGATTTCTTATGCCGGTTCGCCGCTGGTTTCTTTGCAGAGCTGCTGGTGGAAAGTCCGGGTCAAAGACGGTGCCGGAAAAATATCGGATTGGAGCGCTCCGGCCCGTTTTGCAACCGGACTGCTTGCCGGCGAAGTTCCCGCCGGGCAGTGGATTTTAAATTCATCGGCCAATTCAAAAACCGGGACTTCCTGGTTCCGGAAGTCCGTGCCGCTTGAAACAGCACCTAAGCAGGCACTGGTGTTGCTGGCCTCCCGCGGGTATCACGAATTTTATGTAAACGGGAAAAGGGCCGATGACCGTGCGCTGGCACCGAACGCCAGCATTATCGGAATGGGCGCTACGGCAAAACGAATTCTCTATGTTGTGTATGACATCGCACCGCTTTTACAGGCCGGTGAAAACACGCTGGCCGTCTGGATCTCGCCGGGCCGGGTCGGATCGAATACCAACCATGCTCCGGCGTTTCTGCTGTCCGGGAAAATCAACAGACAGGCCGTTGTCAGCGATACGTCATGGAAAACTAAAACCGCGAATCTGGCGCGCTATTATCCAATCATTGGAAATGAAAAGCCTTTGTTCGGCGGAGAACAGTGGGATGACCGCGCGTTTGTTCCGGATTGGAATAAGAACGGATACGATGATTCGTCGTGGAACGCTGCCGGTACCCGGCCGGAGACCGCCAAACTTTCCGCTGACATCATTCCTCCGACACGGCGTGTTGAAACGATCACAGCGAAGAAAATCGAGCGGCGCGCGAACGGCACGGTGCTGGTCGATTTTGGAAGTTACTTTACCGGCCAGCTCGAAGCCCGCATCCAGGGCGAACCCGGCAAACCGGTCCGGTTTTCCGCGCTGGCTGATTTAGCGAAACCGAATTATTACGGGCAGCACAGCGAGGTGATTCCCGGCGAGACCGGCACGGCGGTGTTCCAGCACCGGTTCCACTGGATGTGCGGACGCTGGGTTGAAGTCACCGGACTGACCGGCACGCCGGAACTTTCGGACTTCAAAGTGCACCGCATCAGTACCGATTTCGACCGCGTCGGATTTTTCCAATGTTCGGATGAACTGCTGAGCCGGATGTACGAAACCGATCTCTACACATACCGGAATCTCACGCTGGACGGATACAACCACGACTGCACGCAGCGCGAACGCCGCGGTTACGGCGAGCACGCTTTCGGCACTTCCAGAGGCATGGCGGGCAATTACGACCTGACGGCATTCGTCGGCAAGTGGTTGCGCGACTGGCGCGATGTGCAGCAGTCCAACGGTTATATGCCGCACACCGCGCCGGACAGCGCCGGCGGCGGCGGAACGCTCTGGAGTTCATTCACCGTGCTCGGGCCGTGGGATTTTTATGTGCAGTCCGGCGACCGGCGGCTGCTGGAGGAAAATCAGGATTCCGCGCGCCGCTGGATGAATTATCTTCATACCGTCGTCTCGAACGGAATTCTTTCGCGGTACGAGAGCAAAGATAACTATCAGTTTCTCGGCGACTGGGCGCGGCCCGTTCCTCCGGCAAACCGGGGCTTTGACGCGCATGTCGTCAACTGGGGCGACAGCCCGCAGGCGCTGGCATTCAATAACGGAATTTATGCGCTGGATATTCAGACCATGATCCGGGTTTCCGGTACATTGAATAAACCGGATGAGGTGAATACATGGAGCACGCAGCTGGCAGCCTTGCAACCGGCCGTGCACGACAAGTTTTTTGTTCCGTCCGCCGGCGTATATCTTGAACCGAATCAGGTGCTTTCGATGATGATGCAGCTGACCGGTGTTACACCGGCGGCGGAACTCGATAAAGCCAAAGCCGCACTGGACACAGAACTGCATTCCAAGAATTACATAGACGCCGGAAGTTCGGGACTGACGGTTTTTCTCGAGTTCATCATTCAGCATCCGGAATATCATCAGTGGTTTTTCGATGTGCTGCAGCGCCGGGAATATCCCGGTTATGCCTACATACTGGATCAAGGGTATGACACCTGGCCGGAGCTTTGGGATCCGATTGCCTGTTCCAGCAAAGTGCATTCCTGTTATGTCGGCCTCTCGTCATTTTTCATCCGCGCGCTGGCGGGCATTCAGCCGATGCCGGAAGCGCCCGGCTACGAGCGTTTCGCCGTGAAGCCGTCGTTTGTCACCGGACTTGACCGCGTTGCCTATGAGTTCGATTCGCCGCGCGGCTGGATCAAAGTGAAGTGGGAACGGAAAGCCGGTGAGATTACTCTGAATCTGACCGTACCACCCGGAGCGTCCGCAGAAGTGCATCTGCCGTCCGGCGTTCAGACGGCCGGCAGCGGCGTTCATCAATACCGGGTTGAGCTGTAGAAGTTTGATGGAGAAACAGTGAATAAATTTTTCAGAGTATTTTACGTTACGGCGGCGCTGTTTTCTTTTTGTGCCGCCGAGACTCTGAACCCGAAAACGCTCGCGGGCTTCGGCTCGTCGGTTTGCAGCGGCCAGAAAGCCGCGAAAGGAAGCGCCTATATCGATTTGCTTCGGAACCGGCTGGCGCAGGACGGCTGGGCCGTGACCAACGTTTCCCGCGGCGGCGACTCGACGGTGACGATTCAAACCCGGTGGCAGCCGATGTATAACGGAAACGGTGTCCAGACCAACACCGGCCCGTTTCTCCTGACGGCGAAACCATCGTATGTGCTGATCAGTCTCTCGCTGGGCAACGAGAAATGGAATGACACGCAGTTTAAAAGCAACCTGCCGGGCTTGATCTCGGCCTGCCGCTCGCACGGGATGATGGTGGCCGTAGCCGGTTGTTACTCCCACGGAGCGATGGATGCCGCCCGCTACGCGCAAACCCGCCAGGTGAATTTATTTGTCGGCCAGCTTGATGTGCCGAGCATTAATTTTTTTGGCAGTGTTGATGATGGCGCGGGCCGCTGGGCTTCCGGATTTCAGTTTGGAACCGATGCGCTTCATCCCAACACAGCGGGCCACGGAGAAATGTTTCACGCTATCGTGCCGACACTTTGGCAGGCGCTGGAACAGGGCAAGCCGATTCCCGAACGCACCGTCGGAGAGGGGCACAGTCTGAGCGGGCAGTCCCTTGAATTTATTTCTGCCGATCCGGTTCATGCGTTTGCCGAAGTCTTCTGGGTCAAAGCTTCTGCGGACGGAGCGATTGCTTCAATCGACGCCTTTTCGGTTTCCGCGACGAATACGCCCGAGCGTCAATTTACTCCGGCGACCGAACAGTCAGCCGTTTCGCTTGCTGTCGCCAACGGACGGCTGCTTTACGCCGGGCTGGGCACAAACCGCATTTCTGCGGCGGTTTCCAAAGGTTGGAATATGGTGGCACTTTCCCACTGGTATGCGCGCGGCGAAACGGAACTGTATGTCAACGGCGTCAAAGCCGGTTCCGTACAGGAACGCTGCCTTCCGGTGCGTTT
>JBAZTQ010000078.1:0-14672 GCA_041661845.1 Kiritimatiellales bacterium
GCCTGCCGGCTTCTGACTGAAACCACCCGCACCATATCCGAAATCGCTTACGAATGCGGCTACGAGACCCTTTCACATTTTAACTGTCAGTTCCGAAGCGTTATGAAAACGACGCCGAGCAGGTATCGCCAAAATATCGAAATTCTCCGTGGGCGGCGCGCATAGTTCAGATCGGCGGCCCGGTATAAAGCGAGGGATTGCGTTTTGGACAGCGGGGCTTTTCCTGATAGTTGCGCCGCTGCTTCTTATCATACGATGCGTGTATTCAGAGAAAGGGAATATGAAAGCGGTTTACATACGAAGCATCGAAACGGGTGTGCCGCTTCATGCGTATTCTCAGGGATTCGTGAGAGATAAGATGCTGTCATGGACGGACAAAGACACGGAGCGCCGGCTGATTCGCCGGGTCTGCGCGAGTTCCGGGATTGAAACCCGGCACAGCGTATTGAGTGACTTCCTCGCCGACAAACCGGAAAACCTTTTCATGATAGGGAACGGCGGTAAGCCGGTGGAGCCGGGAATGCGGGAACGCAATGAACGCTACGCTATCGAGTCCGGAAAACTGGCTGGCGACGTTGCCGGTCATGTCATAACGAAAAGCGGCTTTTCAGCCGGCGGCTGTTATCGTCAGCGCCAGAGAGCCGGACGCCGGTCAGCCCGCACTGCGTCTGGACGGGTTTTCCTCCGCCATTATCCCGGAAGGCCGGAAAGATATGGCGCGGCGGATCGGGAACACCGGTTTTGAAATGGCGCTCGGCACCTACATACCTGATTTGCTCAGCAGCAATATCAAGTCACTGCTCATGCCGATTCTGGCGGAGCACAGGAGGATCTTGCCCGACGTCGGCATATGGGCCATCCACCCGGGCGGGAAATCCATTCTGGACAAGGTTGAAAAGGAACTCGGACTGGAGCCCGAACAGAGCGGGACGTCGAGGGATATTCTCCGCCGCTACGGCAACATGAGCAGTGCCACGGTTTTATTCCTGCTCAAAGAATTGCTGGGAGAACGCGCCGCCGGCATCCCGTTCCGGGGCTTCGCTTCCTGCGGCAGGACACGGGCCGCCTTGATTTTCAGGATGCATCGGTCAGCATAGTGACCGGAAGCTACGCGTTGCGGAACGCGCCGCCAGAAAAACACAGCAAACCTGACGCCGTTTTTGGCCGGAAACCGTGCCGGGTTCGCGCCGGAATTTTATCCGGACATTTCTGTCTAAGGGAATTCACCGGCTCAAAGCAAGGTTTTCCCGATTGCGTGTAATAGTGTTGTGCGGTTAATAGAACCGTCCTTGTCTCCGTCTTCGGGGAAGAGCCGGCCGGCCCGGATGGTAGACGCGCCCGGGCTCGAACCGGGGACCCGCTGATTAAGAGTCAGCTGCTCTACCAACTGAGCTACGCGTCCGTCAAAAAGAGAGCCGAGAAGTTACTTTGTGCCTCACGGCAACGCAACAAAAAAGCTTGGCCTTGAGCAATTCAATGCAACTCGGCCCGCTAATGCCGGTGATGTCCGTGGCGGTGCTGTCGTTTGCCGGCGCGGCGGCCTTCCCATAGATGAGTGTGCCACCAGCGGCCGGTGCCGGCCAGTAAGACGAACACCGAGAGCAGTATCGTGATCAGCAGAGAAAGTTTGACACGGTTTTGCGCGGCCAGATCGCCCTCGTCGGCGTTGAGATAAAAAGAAAGGGTCAGCATGGTTCCCGTGATTATCACGAGAACCAGTAACAGGAGAAACGGCCCCGAAATACGCAGATTGAAATTCGGCACTCCTCCATGTTGCGGCAACATGCAAATCTCCTTATGAACCCCGGGTGCTTTTTTTCGTAAAGTGGTGGCTGGAGGCGGACTTGAACCGCCGACCCGCGGATTATGATTCCGCTGCTCTGACCAACTGAGCTACCCAGCCAATGAGAAAGGGCACAGAACATAGAAAAAGCCGTTCCGGTTAGCAAGAGCAATGTGGTAAGAATCCCCTGACAATGAATCTGATCATCATCCATCCGCATGAACCGGACAACGAAGGCCGCGTACACCTTTCCGGTGTGCGTGCGGCGCATATTCAAAGTGTGCTGCGCGCCGTGCCCGGCAAGGAGCTTCGCATCGGCCTGCTCAACGGACCGTTAGGGCGCGGAACCGTCGCTGAAATCCACGGTAAAGAAGTGGTGTTGCGCTGTGAATTCAGCGGTGAAATTCCTTCGCGTCCGGCCATTGATTTGCTTCTCGCCCTGCCGCGACCGAAAGTGATGAAGAGGCTTTGGGCGCAGCTCGCCGCGCTCGGCGTTGGACGTATCATCCTGACCAACGCCGAAAAGGTTGAACGGTATTATTTCGACAGCCACGTTCTTGATCCGGACTTTTATACCGGGCTGCTTATTGACGGGCTCCAGCAGGCGGGCGACACGCGGTTGCCCAAAGTACAGGTCGTCAGAGAACTGAAGCCGTTTCTCGAAGACGAACTCGACGGAATTTTTCCGCAGGCTGGAACCCGGCTGCTGGCCGATCCGTCCGGTGCGCGGAATATTTTCCAGACATTGGAAAAAGCGGGAACGGCGAACAGGCTGTTGGCGGTCGGTTCCGAGGGTGGCTGGACCCCGTATGAGCTGGAAATGTTTTCTGCACGCGGCTTCCGGATATTCAATGCCGGGCCGCGTATTCTGCGTACCGATACGGCCTGCATTGCATTGCTTTCGCTGCTTACGCTATGCTCGGGTACAAATGAAAAATAAATCGATTCAGCAGCTCGCCACCGGATTCGGATTGGGTCTCAGTCCGGTCATGCCCGGAACCGTTGGTACGCTTTGGGGGCTTCCGCTCTCGTGGGCGGTTGCGCAGCTGCCGTCACTCGGGTTTCAAGTCGCGGCATGTGCAGCACTGACCTTGCTGGCGGTGCCGGTTTGCGCGGCGGCGGAAAAACAGCTCGGCAAGGGTAAAGACCCCGGCTGTATCGTCGCGGACGAGTATTGCACGCTGCCGATCTGCTTTCTCGGCCTGCCGTTCATACCGTGGGTTGTTCTTAGCGGTTTTGTGCTGCACCGCATTTTCGATATCACCAAGCCGCCGCCGATCCGGCAGATTCAGCGCCTGAAGGGCGGAACGGGGATTGTGATCGATGATTTTCTCGCCGCGCTTTTTGCGCTGGCGGTTAATCATCTGCTGTTTCGTGTAATTATTCCAATGTTTGAATAAGAACAAGGAGGGCATAATGAGTAGAAACAAAATGGCCGGGCGGATTTTCATTCGCTCGTTTTTTGCCGGGGCGCTTTTAGCTGCACCGGTATCCGTCGCTGCAGCGTCAGGTGCCGGGGCGGATCTGTCGGTAAAAGTTTCGACAACACACAATCAGGGAAAAGAGCAGAACACCGAGCAGAAAGGAAATGCTTCTGTGACCACAACGGTGGAGAAAGAAACCGAGACGTGCAGATTGGAAATTGAAATTGATAATCCGGCGGATCAGCGCAGCAGTTACGAACTGGAGTGGTGTACTGTCTCTAAAAGAACGTTGAGCAAGGACAATGAGGAGTTTGTTATTTTGGATTCGGGAAAGCGCGAAATCAGCCTTGAAGGTAGGGCGACCGGCACGGAGACGGTTAATCCCAAGCCGTTTATTTTTACAATAACATCAATAAACCGGGTGTATCCGGCAAATAATTTTGACAAGTCGGCGCAAACGCGTGAAGGCGACACCTATGCCGGGTATATCGTTTTGGTAAAAGCGGACGGTAAAATTCTTGCGCAGGAAAGTAATTCATCCCGTTTTTTAAAGGACGAATGGGTGGCGCGGTGTGATGAGTCCGTGCAGGCGAAGGAAAAGGTCAAGGCCCGGCAGAAAAAGAAAAAGTAGCGCCGTCCTTATTCCGATTCCCTGATGTAACGGATCATCGTTTTCCCGATGTCCGTATTGTCGTGGAGGCCGCTGAACGCCGCGCTGCCGGGGCCGCAGGCGAACAGCGGAACCATTGCGGCCGTGTGTTCGCCGTATACAAAGCCGGTTTTTTCCACCGTTTTATTTTCGACGGAACCGCCCAGTACGGCGAAGCCGCCGGTTTCGTGGTCGGCGGTGACAATCACCAGAGTCTGGCCGTTTTTCCCGGCGAAATCGAGGCCGGCTCCGACGGCGTTATCGAAATCAACCACTTCGCTCACCGCATTGGTGCCCTCGTTCTTGTGGCAGGCCCAGTCGATTTGCGACCCTTCCACCATCAGGAAAAATCCGTCTTTGTCCAGTGACAGAATATCAATCGCTTTTTGCGTCAGCTCTTTCAGCGGGATTTCCCGTTCGGCAGCACAGGGCGGGTGAACCGGATAGAGCAGCGCCGCCGCTTTTTCCGGCATACCGAGTTTGCGGAATTCTTCCGCAGTGAATACCACCGGCATCTTCTTCTGCAGTTCCGGCAGGCTCGGACTGAAATGATTCAGGCCGCCGCCGAAAAGAACGTCTACATCGCTGGCCGCAATCTGTCCGGCAATTTCAGTATCCATTTTGCGGCTGGACACATGAACAATAAATCCGGCGGGCGTGGCATGGGTCAGCGCGCAGACAACCGCGACGCCGGTGGATTTGCCTTTTTCCTCCGCATATTCCGTCACGTTTTTCAGCGGCGTGCCGTCCGGTGCCACGCCCAGCGCGCCGTTGCGGGTTTTTACGCCGGTGGCCAGCGCCGTGGCCGCCGCCGCTGAATCTGTTACCAGTGCATTGGCCGACCAGGTGGTTACAAGCCCAGTCACCGGGCAGCGTTCCATTTCGAGCTTCCCTTTGGCGATTTTTCCGGCGGTCACTTGCGGCAGACCCATGCCGTCGCCGATGAAAAGAATGATGTTTTTCGGAATCGCATCTCCGGCAAAGACAGCGGCTGCGGCCAGACAGAGGAACAGAATGATTTTTTTCATAAGTCCGGCACGGTACCATTTTCTTCGTCTTCTTTGCGACCTTCTGTTAGAAATATTCCCCGATGAGTGAACTCGACACAATCGCCGCGATCGCCACGCCGCCCGGGCAGGGCGGCGTCGGCATTGTTCGAGTCAGCGGTTCCAAGGTTTGGAAAATCGCCGACGGAATTTTCAAATCCGCGGAGCGCCCTTCGTTGGCGAAAGGCGGAACTTTTTTGCACGGCAAAGTCATGTCAGCTGACGGCGCTGAAATCGACGAGGCGCTTTGCCTGATTTTCCGCGCACCGAAAAGTTACACCGGCGAAGACACCGTTGAAATTCAAGGGCACGGCGGGCCGGTTGTCTTGAAGAAAATTCTGCGATGCTGTCTTGATGCCGGTGCGCGTATGGCCGAGCCCGGTGAATTCACCAAACGCGCTTTCCTGAACGGCAAGCTGGATCTCGTACAGGCCGAAGCGGTCGCCGACCTGATTCACGCGCAGAGCGACCGCGCCGCCAAAGCCGCGCTCGAACAGCTCGAAGGAGGGCTCAGTAAAAAATTTAATGCACTCTACAACGGCCTGATGGAAACGGCCGCCGACATCGAAACTACGCTCGACTTCGTCGAAGACGAACTGCCCGAAGACGTTTTTCCAAACCTTGGAAGAAAGCTCGACCAAAGTTTTCAGGAACTGGAAAACCTGATGGCTACCTGGGATGAAGGCCGTCTGCTGCGCGAAGGGGCAAGTGTCGTCATCATGGGCCGTCCCAACGCCGGTAAATCCACGCTCTTCAACGCACTGCTCGGCCATGACCGCGCCATCGTCACCGCGCTGCCCGGCACCACCCGCGACGTTCTCGAAGAAACGGTTGTCCTCGACGGCATTCCGCTGCGCATCCTCGATACTGCCGGACTGCGCGAAACCGAATGCCTCATCGAACAGGAAGGCATCCGCCGCGCCCGCGCCCATTCCGCCGCCGCCGATATCGCCATTTATCTCATCGATTCCTCTCTGCCGTTTTCTTCCGAAGACGCAGAGCACCTCGCCAAACTCGATTCAAAACGAACGGTTGTCGTGTTAAACAAGGCCGACAAAAAAACAACCAACAACCAATATCCAATAACCAATATCCAAATGGTGGAAACCGCGTTGATTACCGGAGCCGGAGTTTCAGAAATCAAAGCGGCAATCGCCGCAAAACTGGAGACCGGCGTTAATCTGAATGCACCGGCGCATGCGGTGATTTCTGAACGGCACCGCAATCTGCTCGAAACGGCACGGACTGAACTGATTCGGGCGCGCGAACAGATTGCCGGCGGCGGAGAGCTGGGCGCGGCCCCGGCGGCGGAACATCTGCGCGCCGCGCTCGAAGCGCTGGGGCAGGTTACCGGCCGTGTCTATCACAACGAACTGCTCGATAATATTTTTTCGCGCTTCTGCATCGGGAAATAAAAGGAGAGTCGATGAAAACCATTCTGATTACCGGCGGAGCGCAGGGCATCGGGCGCGGCTGTGCGGAGCACTTCCTTAATCTCGGCTGGAACGTGACGGCGGTGGATATTCAGCCGATGGCCTCCGGCGGCCGGCTGGAAACTGTTTGCGGTGACATATTGCTCGAAGAAACTGCCCGGCAGGCCGCGGCAAAAACCATCCAGCGGTTCGGCCGGCTCGATGCGCTGATCAATAACGCCGGAGTCGGCACTCGCGGAAAATTCAAAGTCGAAGAACTGCCGCTCGAAGAGTGGACCCGTGTGCTCGGCATTAATCTGACCGGTTATTTCCTGATGGCGAAACACGCCGCGCCGTTTTTGCGTAACGCGAAAGGCGCCATCGTGAATATTGCTTCAACCCGCGCGCTGATGTCGGAATCCGACACCGAAGCTTACGCCGCATCGAAGGGCGGCATTCTGGCGCTGACGCATGCGCTGGCCGTCAGTCTCGGGCCGGACATCCGCGTCAACTGTATCAGTCCCGGCTGGATCGAAACGCGCAAGGACGCCAAACACAGCGAAGCCGACCGGTTGCAGCATCCGGCGGGGCGCGTCGGCGTACCGCAGGACATTGCGGAACTGGCGGAGTATCTGATCTCCGCCGGATTTGTCACCGGCCAGAACTTTGTCGCCGACGGCGGCATGACAAAAAAAATGATCTACGAAGAGTGATCCGGAAACCGGAACGGTTTCAGATGGCCGGATTTGCTCCGCCATGTTCCGATCCGGCTACGGCATGGGCGGACGCGGCGTTTGTTCTGGCCCAGACAATCTCTGCAAGTGCAACTTCCGCTCTGGCCGCGGCACAGGCGACTTCCGCCTCGGCATGATCCCAGACGGTCTTGATGAAGTCTGTTCTGACCGTTTCGACTTCAGGCATGACTCCGGCCTGCCGGGCTTCGTCGTGCGCAGCTTTAACCCCGGCTCTGGCCGCCGCGGATTTTTCCTTGGCTCTGGCAAAAGCAACCATCGCGACTTCGGCATGGGCTTCAGCTTTGGCGATTCCGGTTTCAGCTTTGTATCGGGAATCCGTGTCGCCGGCGGCTTTGGCCGCGATTTTAGCGGCAACCACTTCTTCGCGGGCCCAGTCCAGTGCATTTTTTGCCGTGACGGTTTCAACTTCGGCCTTGGCCGCCCTGACTTCGGCTTTGAAGCCGGTGGCTTCCGCTTCGGCAAGCAGCCGTGCGATACGGTGCCGGCGCTCATCAGCCTCTTTCTCCTTTTCTTTGGCTTCAGTATGCGCGGCGGTGGCTTTATTCAGCGCTTTGACCGCCTCGGCGGCGTCTTTATCCCGGGCGGCCTGTTTGGCGGCTGTTTCCCATGCGGTTTTTGCAGCGTCGATCGCGGCGGGGGTTTTCGTTTCAGATTCGTCGGCCTTATATCTTGCCTGGGCGATTTTCCAGAAGATCCGTGTTGCTTTTACCTGGGCGCAGGAAGCGTTGCTGCGGGCTTCGCGGTAAGCGATTTCTGACTTAGCTTCTGCGTCCGCCTTTTCCTTCGCAACAGAGCAGAGCTCAGACCAGCGGGGCTGACCGGCCTGATCTGCAGCCGTTTTGGCGGCTTCCGCGCGGTCGGCTTTCGCCTTGCCCCAGGCATCCTTGGCAAACACAGCGTACGACGCTTTTTTTTCCGCTCCGGCCCGGGCTGATTTTTCTATAAAGTCCAACCAGGCGGCCCGGGCGGCTTTGGCTTTCGCGCGCACCCATTCAACCCCGGCCTTGAATTTATTCGGGCGGGGCGGCTTCACAGGGAAAATATCGAGCTTGTTATTTGTCGGGTTCATTTATTCGGCGGGGAAAATTAGGATAGTTCGCGGGCGTTAGCAAGAGCATCGACCTGTTTTTGACGGGCCGGATTGGGTGACCGTCTTTCACCGACATGGAAATATCCGGCGCTCTATTTCCCCCGTCGCCAGCGTGGCCGACCGCCTTTGAACAGACAGATGACGAGAAATATAACAGTCAATCCGAGCGTATAAGCGGTGTAACGGATCGGTACTTCGTCCGGCGGTACTATCCAAGAGGCCGCTATGATCAATGCAATGTAGACAAGGAAAACCGCCCAGCCCTGCCGGCAGCAGGGAAGGCCCCAACCCATTCCGTTCCGCCTGATCGGACCCCGGATTTTTTTCGTCGGGCATGCAGGCACCTTTTAGTGCAGATGCTTCAATCTTTGCGCCGGATTTTAATGTCGTCCACGGCCGCGTTACGCGGCACGGCGAGCCGGAGCACACGTTTGGTCGGGTGGGCGATTCCTTCGGACTTGAAGCTGCCAACCGGCCTGCCGCCGATACTGGCGGAGAGTTTGTCGCCGTCAACGGTCACCAGCAGATCATGCCACCTTCCGGTTTCCAGCGGGCAGGGGAATATTTTTTCTTTATCTTTCAGTGCCATCTCTTTCGCTTTGCTCAGCGTCTTGGCCTTGCGGGCGTCATACGTTTCGAGGTTCATCACACCGGTTTTTGCATCCCGCAATGTTACCTGTTTAGGGTTGATGACGACGACAAACAGATGCCCGGCGTGAACCGTTTTGCACTCCAGATCGGCGAAATCCAGGCCGAGACTGTCCTTCCCGTCATCGAGCTTGAATCGCAGAGCGACGGTACCGTCGGTGAACTCGGCGGGATGTGTCACGGAAACCGCGTGGTCGGCTTCCTTGCTGATGTAGATGTACATTGCGCCGTCGCGCAGATCGACCTGCTTATTGTTCTTTGCTCGGCTCTTGCTGTTGGTGCCCCAGCCGTTGCCGGGTTCATCGGTTTTTTCCTGCGGCTCGTTCCGCTGGAAGTCATCCTGAAAGATCAGTTGGTCCGACTCCGCAGCCGTCAGGTTGAGGCAGACCGCAAGAAAAACACCGCAGAGACCAAGGATTGTTTTCATGCGCGGATTCTTGCGCCGCACGCCGCAAAGTCAAGGGCGGTTTCAGAATGCCTGCGGTACGTGTCGCTGGCATCCTGCCTGCCTTGTTATTGTTACCTTGGGTTGACTTTGTTATCTTCGGTTGAAATATCGGCGGCGTTTATCCGCAGGGAGAGTGCAATGACCGGACTGGAAAAACGGCTGGAAAGGCTGGCGGCGGATGAAGTGGAGGCGGTGCTTGCCGCGCTGCCTGCGCCGCTGGCCGGATCGGCGCGGAAGGTGCCGGTACTGTTTGCGCGGAAGCCCGATCCGGACGACGGACAGGAAGAAGATTTGCTCGGACTTTTCACCGGCCCGGAACTTGCCGACGAAGGCTATGAGCCTTTGCCCGCGCAGATTATTCTGTTTCTGGAAAATCTCTGGGACGAAGCGGAAGAAAATGAATCCGCCTTCCGGAACGAAATCCGCATCACCTACCTGCACGAACTCGGCCACTACCTCGGCCTCGACGAAGACGATCTGTTTGAGCGGGGGCTGGAGTAGGGAGATTTTCTCGCCAAGGCGCAGAGACGCCAAAAACTCTGCGGCCTCTGAAACTCTGCGAGGGCGATTTGTCAGGGAGCCTGTTGCCAGCTTCCAAGGCCGGCGAGACGCCGGCGGTACGTATCGCCGCCGTCCCGGCGGCCTTGCGGAAATGCAGAGTCGGCTCTCAGAGCCGAAAAACAAATTGGCTCATAGAGCCAACACTACATTCAGAAAATTACTGAAGAGCCTCGACGTAATACCAGGTGCCGCGGAATTTTTTAAATTGTGAGCGCTCGTGGTGGCGGTCGTCACCATGCGGGCCAACAAACTCGGCGATGAACTTCACGGTTCCTTCCATATCGGATCGTCCGCCGGCTTCAACTTGGAGCACATGCAGCTTCTGCCACGTCACCTGATTCATCCAGCTGCGGATATCGTCCGCCAGATCCGGTTCGCGCGACGCGGGCAGGGTGGTGTTCACCAGATAATCGACATTCTTCAAAACGTAGGCGGTATAGCGCGACCGCATCAGCGCCTCCGTCGTCGGCGCGCTTTGCTTGCCGGGAATATACAGTCCGCAACAGCCCTGAAAAGTTTTCCCGCTCCCGCACGGGCATTCGGTTGAGTTCATGAGGCTGACTTTGCTTCGCGCGTTCATACGGGTTTAGGTGATGGAGTAGCCGAACAGGCGGAATTTTGCCGTCAGCACGGCGTGTAAGCACGACAGATCCTGCGGGTAAACCGAAATGAGGCGCTTGCCTTCCTGCTGATAGAGCATCTGTTTTTTGTACATGCTCATTTTGTATTGCGGCGTATCCATGCCCCAGTACTCGATGTAAATATCCAGTTCCGGCAGATAAAAGTCGGGGCGGATCTGGAACTCGCCGATGATGCGGAATTTGGCGTCGTAGCGGTAGGTCAATCCGTGTGCGGTAAGCCACTCGGCGATGTGGCGCTCGCCGTCGGACTGAACGACGGTACCGTCGCCAGCCGTGATGGTTTTGTTCAGCTCAACCTGTGTTTCGAAGTTTCTTCGCTCCAGAAAGATCTCATCGAAACAGCGGTCGCAAAAGACGCGCTGAAAGGCCTGATTCGAGCGGGCGAATTCACCGGCGGTTGTTACCGCGCTGCAACGCTGACAGCGGTGCACGGCGGAGGCTTCCGCAACGCGCAGAGCTTCTTCGATAAACTCAACTGCCGATGCGGCGTCGCGGCGGATATAATCTTTTTCTGCGGGATTGGCGGCCATGTCGCGCAAGTCGCCAAGCCAGGATTTTGAAGCGCAACCGTAGGCTTTGAGCGCTTTGATGGCGTACTGCCGGGTTTGAGTATGCGGATCACGCCGGGCGACCGGCCCAAGTGCGGCAACTGCTTTCACCTGATCCACGCCCATCCATGCCAGCTTTCCCAATGCGGAAGCCGCCAGTCTTCGCGCGTTGGCGGATGAGGATTTCAGCAGTTCAAACAGTTCGTCGAAGGCTACCGTATTGCCTTCGCGACCAATGGCGACAGCCCGGTCTGAAAGTTGTTTTTCGAGCTGTCTGTCCATCGGATTTTTCATTGGCACCTTTCCGCTTTGGCGCGCGAAAGCAAAGTCAGCGCTTAAACCAGCGCTTTTGCACCAGCCAAGGCGGCTTCAAGCTGTTCAGGAAGTTTGCCGCCGGCCTGGGCGCGGTCGGGTTTACCGCCGCCGCCGCCGCCGCACTGTTTGGCGATGGCACCGACAATTTTTCCGGCGTTCTTTCCGGCTTTGACTAAATCCGGTGTGACGGCGCAGACGAGGGCGACTTTACCGTCAGAGACGCCACCGAGAATAACAACGGCGCTGGTGAGTTTCGGCTGAAGTGCGTCCATGACGGCGCTGAGCAGTTCGGCGTCGGCTTCGCCCATGTTTTCGATGAGCAGTCCGTTTTTGATTTTGCCGAGCAGCTCGTCGGCGATGGCCGGAGCTTTGGCCTGCATTTCGGTCTGGCGCTGTTTGGCGAGCTGTTTCTGGCGTTCAACTTCTTTGGCGCGTTCGGCTTCGGCGGCACCGGCGGCCTTTTGCTCTTCAATAAACTGTTCGGCATATTTTCCGCAGACGGCTTCGATGCGGCGGATACCGGCGGCGATGGCTGATTCGCGCATGACTTTGAAGAGACCGATGTCGCCGGTGTTGCGGACGTGGCATCCGCCGCACAGTTCCATCGAGAATCCGTCGAATTTGCCTTTATGTCCGCCGAGCTGGAGGACGCGGACGGTGTCGCCGTATTTTTCGCCGAAGAACTGTTGGATGGCGGGCTGTTTCTGTACTTCGGTGAACGGAACTTCGGTCCAGAAAACCGGCTCGCCGGCTTTGATCCGGTCGTTGACCAGCTTTTCAATCTGCGCGATCTGTTCGTCGGACAGTTTTTCCGGCGAGTTGAAGTCGAAGCGCATCCGTTCCGGCGCGACGAGCGAGCCGCGCTGGCGGGATTCTTTACTGACGACTTCGTGCAGCGCCCAATGGAAAAGGTGTGTGGCGGTGTGGTGGCGCTGAATATCGGCACGGCGCGAGCCGTCGACGTCAACCAGTATGCCTTCGCCCGGTTCCGGCGCGCGGCCGGAAACCAGCTTGGCGCGGTGGACGATCAGTTCGCCCTGCCGCTGCGTATCCATGATCTTCAGTTCACCGATCAGTTTTTCGTCGGCGATGAGGCGGATTCTGCCGGTATCGCCGGACTGTCCGCCCATTTCGGCGTAGCACGGGGTTTTGTCGAGGATGATGTTGAATTCTGTAGCCGCGATCCCTGATCGCGGACCGAGGTCACGGACCTCGGCTACAGAAGAACCGCGATCAGGGATCGCGGCTACAATAGAGATCGCTTCAACCAGCGCTTCAGCTTCGAGGCTGTCGAAGCCGACGAAGATGGTCGGTTTCACTTCGAGCCCTTCGCTTTCGACGGTCACGACGGTTTTCTTTTTGGCGTGGTCGGCGCGGGCGCGGTTGCGCTGTTCTTCCATCAGCTTTTCAAAACCGGGGACGTCGACGGTCAGGCCGCGTTCACGCGCCAGCAGTTCGGTGAGGTCGAGCGGGAAGCCGTAGGTGTCGTAAAGCCGGAAGGCTTCTTCGGCGGGGAACATTGTAGCCGAGCTCCTTGAGCTCGGACCGCGATCAGGGATCGCGGCTACAGAAGAACCGCGGTCACCGCCCGCGGCCACAGAGCCGAGGTTCGAAACAACTTCCTCGAACAGGTCGAGACCGCGGTCGAGGGTGCGGTTGAAGCTGTCTTCTTCGGCTTTGAGGGTCTTGGTGACGCGGGCCGCATTTTTGTGCAGTTCGGGGAAGGCGTCGCCGAAACTGTCGGCGACGGTGTCGGCGAGTTTGTAGAAGAAGGGTTCCTTAAAGCCGAGAGCGCGGCCGTAGCGGACGGCGCGGCGCAGGATGCGGCGCAGAACGTAGCCGCGGCCTTCGTTCGACGGCGCGATACCGTCGGCGATAGAGAAGGTGAGACAGCGGATGTGGTCGGCGATGACGCGAAACGCCACATCCGTGGCGATTTCAGATTTCAGATTGGTGATTTCAGATTGCTGCGCCGGGAGAGTCGAACAGTACTTCATACCGCTCATCTGTTCGAGCTGGCGGAAGATGGGGGTGAAGACGTCGGTTTCATAGTTGGAGATGACGCCGGAGAAATCGGTAAAATCTTTGGTGCACTGAATGACGGAGCAGGCGCGCTCAAAGCCCATACCGGTATCGACGTGTTTGGCCGGAAGCGGCGTGAAGGTACCGTCAGGGTTGGCGTTGAACTGGATAAAGACGAGGTTCCAGATTTCCATGCATTGCGCCGAGCCGGCATTGACCATTTTTGCGCCGCCGTCGCCTTTCGGGGAAAGGTCAACGTGCAGTTCGGAGCAGGGGCCGCAGGGGCCGGTGTCGCCCATCATCCAGAAGTTGTCTTTGCGGTTGCCGGGGACAACGTGGCCGGCGGGCAGATATTTCAGCCAGAGGTTTTGCGCTTCGGTGTCGGCGGGCATTTTGTCGTCGCCGCCGAAGTAGGTGGCGTAGAGGCGTTCTTTCGGGAAGCCCCAGACTTTGGTGATGAGTTCCCATGCCCAGTCGATGGATTCGGTTTTGAAGTAGTCGCCGAACGACCAGTTGCCGAGCATTTCGAAGAAGGTGTGGTGGTAGGTATCCATGCCGACGTCTTCGAGATCGTTATGCTTGCCGCCGGCGCGGATGCACTTCTGGGTGTCGGCGGCGCGGCCCGGTGAGTAGGGGCAGTTCGACTGGCCGAGGAAGATCGGCACGAACTGGTTCATCCCCGCGTTGGTGAACAGCAGGTTCGGCGAGTCCGGCAGCAGGCTGCCCGACGATACGATGGTGTGCTGTTTCGATTTGAAGAAATCGAGGAACGACTGGCGGATTTCGTTAGAAGTCATCATGAAAGATTCCTGTTATTGGTTATTGGTTATTGGTTATTGGAGTTCCGGATAACAAACCTCTAATAACGAATAACACTTCCTGCCTTTGCAGGAAGCTCCGGAATTTAGCATGACCGGCCCCGATTTCACGGATTTTTTCTTTTTTTCCATTCAGGTGGAGCGGGCGCTCCGCGCACGCTGAACGCGCCGGGACGGCGCGTTCCACCAAAGTGGGACAGATTTCCGTTTGACCGGCGGGGGGTCGGATGCAAGGATACGGCTCAACTTTATCCGGAACCAAGGAGTGTATGGGATATGAGTGACTGGATTGGACATGAGTGCGGCATCGCCGCGATCCGGCTTTTGAAGCCGTTCGAATATTACGTCGAAAAGTACGGTTCGCCCGCTTTCGCGATCAACCGTCTCTATCTGCTGATGGAAAAGCAGCATAACCGCGGGCAGGACGGTGCCGGCGCGGCGGTTATCAAACTCAGCGCGGAGCCGGGCAAACCGTTTATCTTCCGCGCCCGTTCCGCGGACAAAGATCCGAT
>JBAZTQ010000079.1:0-14619 GCA_041661845.1 Kiritimatiellales bacterium
ACCGGTTTACGAGCCGGGCAAGCCGATTGAAGAAGTGGCGCGCGAACTGGGTTTTGCCGACATAGCCGAAATCATCAAAGTCGCTTCGAACGAAAATGAACTTGGCCCGTCGCCGAAGGCGATGAAAGCGATGGCCGCCGCCGCGACCGAAATGCACCGTTATCCCGACGGCGGCTGTTTTTACCTGAAAGAAAAACTGGCCGGTAAGCTCGGCGTAAAACCGCAGAACCTGCTTTTCGGTAACGGCAGCAACGAGCTGATTGAATTTCTCGGCCACGTTTATCTTACTTCCGGCACCAATCTGGTTATGAGCGAAGGAGCTTTTGTCGTTTACCGCCTTGTCGCCATGCTCTTCAACGCGCAGGTGATCGCCGCGCCGATGAAAAAGTTCGCGCACGACCTCGACGCCATGCTGGCGGCGGTTACGCCGGAAACGCGTATGGTGATCATCTGCAATCCGAACAACCCGACCGGCACCATCGTCACACCGGCGAAGATCAAATCGTTTCTCAAGAAGCTGCCAGCGAACGTGCTGGCGGTGTTTGACGAAGCCTATTTTGAATTCATGCCGGATGAAACGAAGCCGGATCTGATTAAAGAAATCCAGAAGGGCCGGGAGAATGTCGTCGTTCTGCGCACGTTCTCCAAAGCCTACGGGCTGGCCGGATTGCGTATCGGCTATGCCGTCGGACACGAAAAGCTGATCGCTCTGCTCAACCGCGTCCGCCAGCCGTTCAACGTCAACGCTATGGCGCTGGCCGCCGCCTTCGCCGCGCTCGACGACGACAAGCATCTGGAAAAAACCCGCAAAACCAATTTCCAAGGCTTGGAACTTTTCGCCAAAGAACTGCCGAAGATTGGCAACGGACTGGAGATGGTTCCGTCGTACGCCAACTTTTTCTTGGTGAAAACCGGCAACGGACGGCAGGTTTTCGGCGAACTGCAGAAGCGTAAAGTTATTGTCCGCCCGATGGACGGCTACGGTCTGCCGGAATGGATCCGCATCACCGTCGGCACGCCCGCCCAGAACCGCGCCGTCCTTAAAGCGCTCAAAGAGATTCTTTGATCCTTGCCGACATTTTGCGGCTATTGACCCGAAAGTACTGTTTCGCTAGATTGCCGCCATGACGCTGAATGAAATCAAAGTAACTGCTGAGCCGATTTGCCGCCGCCACCGCGTACGGCGGCTGGAGCTTTTCGGTTCGCGCGCCCGCGGTGAAGCCGGGGCGGACAGCGATATTGATTTCTGCGTTTCGTTCGAGGATCTGCCGCCATCAGAATATTCCCGCCAGTTTTTCGGTCTGCTGCACGATCTGGAGGATGCATTCCACACCACGGTCGATTTACTGACTGAAGCGTCGGTTCGAAAAGGCTCTCTCAAGAAGAACCTCAAGACCGACGGAGTTCTCGTTTATGGATGACCGGGTCAGAGAATGTCTTCAGGATATTCTGGAGCAGACCCGTGAGGTTCAGAGTTTCACTGCCGGAATAACGTTTCCAATGTATCAAGCCGACCGCAAGACGCAGGCGGCGGTGGAGCGTAAATTTGAAATTATCGGCGAAGCGCTCAACCGGATTCATAGCGCAGACGAAGAATTACTGGAGCGGATTCGCGATTACCGGAGCATCATTTCATTCCGCAACATTCTGGCTCACGGGTACGACTCGGTCGAAGACCGCGTTGTCTGGGGCATTATCGAAAACGACCTGAACAGCCTTATCGAAGACGTTAGCGAATTGCTGTTTTGATTAATGAAGGGCTTCAGATGAAAACGCTGAAAAATCTGCTTGTCTGCTTCTTGCTCGTTGCCGGTATCTTGCCGCTGGCCGGATTTTGTGAAACGGCGGCGACGAATGTCTGTATCGAAGAAAAGTTTGACGGCCCGCTGTCTGACGAGTGGTTCTGGGGACTTGGCACTTGGACGGCGAAAGATGGCGTCTTGCGCGGTTTCGAATCCGGTACACGGCGGCACGGCCCGGTCAAGATGCGCAGGTTTCCGCTCTGTAACGGCACGGTCGAGTGCGAGTTCCGGCTCATCGGCAAAGCGACTTTCGCCGGCATCATCTTTAACGGTTCGCAGGAGCGCGGACACATCGTTCATCTTGTCATGGCCAAAGATAAGATCCGGATACTCGCTCATTCGGCGAAAGGTGAGGGCGGGGAACTGCTCAGTCAGCCGAACCCGCTGGCGGTCGGCAAATGGCACAGCGTAAAGATTGAGTTTAAAGGGCCGGTGATTACCGCGACGGTTGATGGACAGACCTTCACCGCACAAGCAGACTGCATCGGCGAAGAAAAACTCACCTTCGGACTCGGCGGCGATTCCGGCGGGCCGGAAGGCGAACAGGCCGGCACGCTGGAGTTCCGCGAACTGCGTGTAACCAGCTTCGCTGCCGCACTCTAACTACGGCCTATTTGACCGTATCGGTATCGCCGACGGTATTTCCGTCCGGAGTCGCGTCGTTCTTGATGCGCATTTGCCGGATTTCTTGAAACGCCAGCCAAACGAAAAACAGAATCAGGGCATCAAGGCGTAGGACGAGTCCTGCAAGACACCATAGCCAGCTTGAATACCCTTCACGTTTTGCTTCTGCAAAAAGCCAGATACCGCAGACAATCCCTGTTCCTATTGATGTTATCGCGGAGAAGGACAAGCCGATCATTTTCAGTAGGTTTAAGAAGGTGGTGGAGTGGGAGTTGGCAATTTGAAATATCCAGAACGGAGTCAGTCCGGCGAGTACTGCTTGCAGCGAATAGAGGATGATTAAAACGGTGGCTAACTTCTCTATTTTTTTCATATCTGCTTCTCCTGAGGCCGTGACACGGCTGACTTCTATCAGATGTCGCGGGGTATGGTAAAGAGTTTCCAATGCCCGGAACTTTGAGCCGCTTTGCAGATTTAAGCTGAACCCCGCCGGGAGCGTGGTAGAGTGCTGCGCGATGAAAAAAACAATTTTTGCTGCGGGGCTGGGAGTTCTGCTGGGCGCGGGCTGTGTGCATGTTTCGCCGCCGCAGAAATCGCCGGACGAATTCAATTTTCCGCTGGTGAATCCGGAACACGGTAACATGCAGCGGCTGCTGGCCAATGCAATGGGTTATGTGAAACCGGAGAACGGTCTGATTGATCCGGTCTCCGGCTATCCGGTGGAGGGCTGGAATCAGGATTCGGAGCGGGCGCTTTATCTCCGCTCGTTCACCCAGCTGACGGCGATCGGCGAATGGGTCGAGCTGCTGGCCAATGTCGCGGCGGGCTACGCGGACAATCCGTACATTTCGCGCGAAGATGCGCTCAGTCAGCTTTCGCTGGCGGTGGCGAGTTTACGGACGGATCAGGCCGATCCGAACGTCAGCGCCAAAGGGCTGCTCGGAAACTTCCTGGGGTTCGGACAGGCCGGACGCATGGGGCCGCTGAGCGAAGAGGTCGAGAAGCAGAAGTTTGTTGATGCGTTCGGCGAAGAGCAGGGCGGTCAAATCTGGGATGCGCTGGTTGCCCGCAAGTGGCTCGTTCCGCAGCAGGACGGATCGTTCGCCAAGATTCCGCGCAAGGGGGAATACGGCGATAAGTTTTTCACCGGCGAGCTGGCGCCGTTTGCCGAGAGCAATACCTGCGCAAAAATCATGGCGGTACTCGATACGCGGGTGGTGCAGATTATTTTCGGCGACAACGCCAATCTGACGGCGTCGGCGGCCAAAGCGATCGGCGCGCTGCGGCATTCTTCGGTGAAGGACGATCCGCTGGCGGTTCAGCTGTGCAGCCAGCTTGAGCAGTTTATTTCAAAGCAGGCGGAAGGGTACCGTTATCTTTACGACGAAAAATCGGGCTCGTTTGTTTTCGGCTGGAACGCCACGAAAGACCGCTTTACCGGCTGGGAAGACAGCAACGGCAAATGGATTGTCGGCCACATGGATTATTTTGTGAACGAGTTCCGTGGTCCGCTCTGCTTTGTGGTTCAGCGTTTCGACCTGCCGGCGGATGCTGTGAAAAATTCAGGCTTCAAAACCAAGCCGTACCGGATGGCGGACGGGCGCGATCTTTACACGCTGGCGACGTGGCACGGCTCGTCGTTCCAGTCGCTGGGCCTTTCGCTGTTCATGCAGGAGCTGGATGCGTCCGGCTGGCGGGAGAATCTGGAGAACTCGGTGGATATCGAACTCGATTTTGCCGCCCGGCATAAACTGCCCGGCTTTTTGAGTGAGGCGTACAGCGGTAACGGCGTGGAATACACCGGCGACATCGGTATTCCGGATGTCGCGGTAACCGATCAGCCGCGCATCACCACCGCGCCGTCGCTCTACACGCTGGGCGTTGCCTATTCAATCGCGCCGGAGAAAATCGAAAAGTTTCTCGCCGCGAACCGGCGGCAGATCGAGCGGCTGTTCACCGGTCACGGGCCGTGGGAGGGATATAACACAGCCAAGAACGAAGCGATTCAGTTCCAGACAACGGCGCACACGCTGGCGCTGATTCTGGGCGGCATCGGTTCCGCCGAGGAAAATATGCAGCGCTATTTGACGTGGCAGGGGATTCCCTCGCTGGAAAAAGTTCAGGGCGGTGAATCCGTTGCGGTTGATTTGCTGGGCGGCGGCGCGCAGTGGATTTCGTGGAGCCCGGTCGGCGATTCGCTGGAGTCTCTGCACTGGCAGAACGGTTTCCGGGTTCGCAGCGATGCCGTGCGGAACGGTGCAGTCACTGTCAGGCTGCCGAAAGCGGTGAGTCTGTCAAACGGCGCACTGCAGATCCGTTACCTTGCGGCGGTGCCGGTTACTAATGCGGTGATCACGCTGACCGGCGGGCCGACGGTATTTCAAAACCAGATTTTCGCCCGGTTCGATAAAACCGGGAGCGAGAAGGAAATCAGAGTTCCAATGCCTGGAACGCCGGGGCTGGAAAACGTCACGGAGCTGGTGATCCGGTCCGGCGACGGGCGTACGCCCGTGCCGGTTGATTTGACGTTCTCCGGTTTTGCGTTTGTTCCGGCGCAGTAAGCCCGATTATTTGAGATACGAGCAGCAATAGTCGGCGACGACGGGAACTTTGAGCTTAAATTTGCTGTTGGCCGGAACCTGGTAGGATTCACCCGCTTTGAAGGTTTTCCATTTGGTTTCGCCGGGCAGGAGCACGTCCATCCGGCCGCCGAGCATTTCCATGATCTCCGCGGCTTCGGTGCCGAATTCATAATCGCCGGGCATCATGATGCCGAGGGTTTTCTTGGTGCCGTCGGCAAACAGGACGGTGCGGCTGGTGACCTTGCCGTCAAAATAGACATTCGCTTTTTTCACTACGGTTACGTTGTTGAATTCGGTCATGAGAATCTCCGGTTCAGTTAGCGGTTATTGGTTATCGGTTATCCGTTGAGGCGCAGAAGAAACCATGTTTTCAGCGGTGTTGTCAAAATGATTTCAACGCCGCCGGATTGGGTTTGCAGGCAGACAAGGCAAAGGATAACAATGCGCGCTTTTACAAACCGGAATCTATTGTCATGAAGAAAGCGCTGTTGTTTGTATTGCTGGCGGCCTTGTGTGCCGGGGTGTCTGCCGAAAGTCTGCTGAAGCCGGTGAACGATCTCGGCTATGGAACCTGGAACGCGCGGCTGCAGACGCTGAGCATGTACCGCGATTACGACAACAATAAGCCGGGCAGCGCCTATTCCACGACAGCCGGACTGCTGCTCGGCTACATCTCGCCGGAACTGGCCGGATTCAGTTCCGGGCTGACTTGGATTTATGTGGAGCCGGTGGATTCCAGCAGCGGCAGTGATAACGGCAAAGTGCTCATCAGTAACGGCCGCGTCAATGTGCTCAATGAGGCGTGGATTAAATACCGCTTTGAAGCGCTTGGACTGACGAACACGTTTGTCAAAGCCGGACGGCAGGTCGTCAACGGCGAGGTGTTCTGCGCCGATGAGTTTCGTCAGAAGCCCCGTTCGGTTGAGGCGGCACTGCTGACCATCAAAGACATTCCCGGCACCGCGATCACCGTCGGTCACGCTGAGCGTCTCAGTAATGTGTGGGACGACAGAAATAAATGGCGCTTTAACGATATCGAAGAGACGCTGGGTGCCCAATATCAAACTCACGGCGTGGATTGGGCCGAAGCGGTTTACACCGGCATCACCAATCTCGAAGTGGCCGCCTACGATGCCTATGCGCATGACATCGCCAACATCGCCGGCAGTCGCGCCAGATATGCACTGACGGATACCACTGCTATGAATGGTTATTACCGTCACGAAGCGGATGTCGGCCAGGGCGCGGAACGCAGCTCTGATATGTACGGCCTTTCGCTCCAGCAGAAAGCGGGCGGTGTTACGCTCGAACCGGGATTTTTGTGCATTCGCGGGGACAATCTGCTGTTTCAGGAGCTCACCACCGGCATTAACCATCCGCTGGGGTCATCGATGATGATTTACTCCGGTCAGTTTAACGGCGGGTCTGATACGGCTTATCTCAAAGCCGGCGCCAAGATCGGCAAGACCGGCCTTTACGCGCTCTACAACTACACATGGCAGGATCACAGCAGAACCGCTTACGACGGGCAGGAGCTCAACTTCGTCGTCAAGCAGCCGATCACCGACAATCTGTCCGTGTCGCTCAAAGTCGGTGCCGGTTATCGCGACAGCAAGAGCGCCGCCGACGATACCTTTGCAACCGACACCCGCCTGTTCGTGACCTATAATTTCTAATCACGATTCGCTGAGGCGTTTTTTCGGTGCGTCGTGGAGCATGGCGTGGGCTTCGCGCAGGATTTCCGGGATGCGGCCGGCGAACCGGCTCTTTTCTAAGACGGGCTTGATATCTTCGTCTTTGAATTCCGCCGCCTGCAACCCGCCGAACCAGTGGCCGGCCTGACCCATGAGATTGTAGCGCATCTTGCCGAACTCAACCATGTCGAGCCCTTTGGCATAGGTCCAGAGGCGCAGGATTTCAGGGATATTAATTTCGCCGGGCGTGTCCTGCCAGCGCGGCAGACCTTCATGCCAGTGATGAACCCAGTCGGCTCCGAGCGTTTTTTCCATGGCCTGAAAAATCTTTGCTTCAATTTTTTCAACGATCGGGAATTTCTTTTCCATGTTGCCGACGGCGGTGACGTGTTCGACAAAGTCGGACGGACGCGAGGCGCCGATGGAAAGCGTGTGGACTTCCGGGCGGCGCAGGCAGTAGAGATCGTTAAAGGCCATCGGGGTGAGCGGCTGGCAGAGGTCGATGAGTTTCGGCGGCGGTTCGTAAAGTTTACCGCCTTTATCGACCGGACTGATGATGAAAACACCCATGTCCCGTTTCGTTGCCGCTTCGACAGACGCCCAGGTGACCGGATGGTAAACGAAGTACCAGTGCAGGTTGACGTATTCGAAGAGGCCGGTTTCGATGGCTTTGACGACGATGTCGGGCGTGCCGTGAGTTGAAAAACCGATATGGCGGCAGCGCCCTTCTTTCTTGAGCTGTTCGAGCGCGGGCATGCTTTTCAGCGCCTGCTGAAAGGTTTCTTCGTTGTTGATGCCGTGGATGGAAAGCAGATCGACGTGATCGAGTTTGAGCGCCGCCATGGAAGTTTCAAAAGTCGCGAGAAATTCAGCGGGCGTATCCGCCGGACCGGCTTTGGTCTGGACGATCATTTTGTCGCGCGGAAGATCCGGCAGGAATTTTCCGAGCTGGTATTCCGAGGTGCCGTAGCCGCGCGCGGTTTCGATGTGGTTGATGCCGAGGTCGAGAGCGTAACGGACGGTGGCTTCCAGATTTTTCTGGTTTTCTTCCGTGACCGTTTGCCGGGCCGTGTCGTCCCAGCTCTGCTGGTAGCGCATGCCTCCGCAGGTGAGGACGGGCATTTGCAGTTCTGTTTTTCCGAAACGTCGTTCAGGGATGCGCATGATTAACCTCCAAAGGCGACGATGATACTGAGTGATACGGCGGAGAGCAATGTGCTGACGACGATGATGTGCGCCGCCAGTTCTTTGTCGCTGTCAAAAATATCGGCGAGGACATAGCTGACGACGGCGGTCGGACACGCCAGATAAATGAGCAGAATCTGCCGCTCGGCAGACGGCAGGTTCCAGAGCAGCGCAAGTCCGAGCCCGATCAGCGGCTGGACGAAAACCTTGATGCCGGACGCTGTCAGCGAATAGAACAGCCCGTTTCCGATTCCTCTGAAAGAGAGAGATGAACCGATGCTCAATAATGCCAGCGCGAGCGATGCGCCGCCCAGTGCGGAAAGGGCTTGCTGGATGGCTGTCGGAAAGCGGATTCCGTAAAAATTCAGCAGGAGTCCGGCCGCACAGGAGATCAGCAGCGGATTGCTGAGAAGCTGTTTGATGAACAGCCGGATCGTTTGGATTCTGCTTTGCTGTTTCCGGTCGCTGTGCGCGAGCAGGACGGAGATCGACAAAACATTGTAAAAAACGATGGCCGGAGCCAGCGCAACCGTTGCCAGCGCTTCGACGCCGGGGATTGAGCCCATGGCATAAAGGATGACGGGCAGGCCGATGAACGCGTTATTGGAGCGGGCCGCGCCTTGAACAAAAGCGCCTGTTGACCGGGGTTTGAGACGCAGGATGAGCGCGGCGAGGTAACCGGCAAGCACGGATCCCAAGGTCGCCGCGATTAACAGTGCGGACATCCGGGTCACATCGCCGGAATCAAAGGAAGCGCTCGTTACCTTATCGAGCAGCAGTGCGGGCAGGGCGACCCAGTAAGTCAGCCGGTTGAGGTTTCTGGAAAGATCGGCGGAAAAAAAACCGGTACGGCAAAGCAGTTTGCCAAGCGCAATGATAAAAAAAACCGGCAGCAGGCTGTTAAGTACGTGCATGATCGGCAGAGTAAGAAACGAAAACCGGAAATGAAACGGAAAAGCCTAAAAAGGTGGTGGCGGGACCCGGAATCGAACCGGGGACACGAGGATTTTCAGTCCTCTGCTCTACCAACTGAGCTATCCCGCCGTTGGAAAAGAAGCGCGCATTGTACGGAAAAGAAACGGGATGTCAATGCGCAGGATTCGGTTAAAACCAACTTTGGTCTGATAGCGCGGTTTATGGCGAAAGTTAACAAAAAGGCACCCCGCCGGAGCGGGGTGCCTTTTAAAGTGTGAAAATACGATTTTGCGTATTCTCGTTAATTGAGCCCTGCTGGAGGGCCTCCCGCGAGAGCGGGGGTTATTTCTGCTTTTTGTGAACCCTGCGTCCGACCTTCTTGATAAGCGCTTTGCAACTGCGGCCCAGCGCTTTGAAGTCGATCTGAAGATCAACCGTCGGATAGCTGTTCGGTTCAAACCCGAATCCATATGGTATCATCTTCGTTTCTCCTTTCTTTTTCTTTGGCTGCAACCTGATGGTTGCCGCCCTAGACCTCCGCTTCCAACCTTTGGAAGATTTAATCTATGGAGCCTTTTTACTCTTGCTGGCCAAGAAGTCAATAGGTCAAATGTTAATTTTTTGTTAGCACAAGTTGGTTATATAAAACATTCATTAACATTAGCTGTCATATTTCGCATTAAAAGAAACGAATACGATCAGATTTAAATAGATGAAACTAAAGGAATCAGATAATGGATAAAACAGGCTGTAAAAGCGGGTTACCACGTCAAGGTAAGCGACGCGCCGGCAAACCGTTCCGGCGGGCGCTGGCCGGGGAACGTCTGGAAATCATCATTCCATGCGTTGTTCAGCAGGAAAGAAAGTGTGGCGTAATCGGCTTTCGGCGGCGTGAAGCGTACGACGAATGAACTGTCGGCTCCGAAGTCGCCATTGCGGCGCACTTCATTATCCGTTTGCCAGCGGAGCGATTGCACCGTGCCGATTTCGACCGGCTTGACCGGACGCCAGAGCAGTGATGCCTGTACGAGGTGTTCCGGATAATCCAGTGCGTAGCGCGAGGCGTATTGATCTAAATCTTCCGGTGTGACGGTTTTATAAACCCAGATGTATGCCAGCTGCATTTCGACATTCTGCGCCGGATACCAGCCAAACCGGGCTTCGGTTCCATAAACGTCCAGATCGCCGATGTCCGTGGCTTTCCATGGCGCGCCGGCGGAGGCTTTCATCCAGTCTACCGTGTTATGAGAGCGGCGGTGGAACGCGGCGGCTTTCCAGTCGGTATGTTCTGACGGAATGCCCTTGAAGCCGGTCTCTGTCTGCTGCTCTGTTTGCGGCTGAAGGCTGGAATTGCCGACGCTGTAGAGGTTGCTGTAGCTAAGTTCAGTATAGGAAGGCTGACGGACGGTTTCGGTGTAGGAAGCAAACGCGGTCAGATTATCGGTCAGCAGGTAATCCAGTCCGGCCTGCGGCAAATAATAGGGCTGTTCGCCGGTGAAAAATTCGCTGCGCGCCCCGGCCGTGACTTTCAGCCGGTCGCCCTGCCACTGCGGCAGCAGTGAAACGCCGCCGCAGGTGCGCTGGTGGTGACCAAGGCCTCCGGAACCGTCGCTGTCAATTTGTTCATGGTCTGCATCGGCTCTCCAGCCGAGCGCGAAGCCGTTTACTTCCATCGTGCGTCCGTCGAAAAAGGCGGAGCTTATGCGGGACCGATGCTGGTTGCGGTACGGACCTGACGGTAAGATAACTGTCGGTAACTGATAATCGTCGTGGAACTCGTGCCACGAAGCGCCGCCGCGCAGATAGTCAGCGTTCAGGTCGCCTTTGCGGGCGGCGAGGTAAACAAGCGTGTCTTCGGTTTTTTCATCGGCCGGAATCTTGTCGCTCACACCATAATAGCCGCGCGCACCGAATTTTTTTTCCTGATGCGCGGCGAGAAGGTCAACCTGCACATCGTCGGCGCGATGCTGGAGGTGCGCGCCGGCATAGTCACGGTCGTAGTCGTTGTCTTTATAGTCAACGCCTTCGGCCGATTCGCGCCCGCCGAATACGCCGAGGCCGAATTCTTTGGTGAGCATGTGCTGCACCAGCAGGCTTTGCCAGTCGCGGTGATCGGAACCGACGCCCGCTTCCACCTGTTTTTTTCCAGTGATTGGAAGCATGTCGAAATTAACCGTGCCGGTAAGATGCCCGCCCTGATTGTCGAGGCCGGTCAGCACCGACGGGCGCGAAAGCATCGCGGCAGGTACCGGCAGTTCGGCGTTGAAATGCTCGGTCTGCGGATTACGCAGCGTCATTCCGCCCAGCGAAAGGCCTGCGCCGCTGAAGGAGCTGCCGCGAACAGAAAGATCGTTCTGCGAGCCGCCCTGTGAATTGAGCACAACACCCGGCTCGGCGCGCAGCACTTCGTGGATGGCTGCATTTCCGGCCGTCTGGGCCGCCGCCGTCACCACGATCGGCGGAATGTTGGTGGCAGCGGGCTCCTCCGCACGGACAATTCCGGCGGTGAGAAGAACGGTCATTGCAGTAAAAATTGTCTTCATAATATTTCCCCGGAACGTATGCTTTCGATGTTTCAGGTTTGGAGCCGGACAAGCTACCCGAATACGCGATAAAGTCGATCGTTTTTTAAGGAAAGGAATTCGCTATGAACAGTGACAGAGTCAAAAAGGGAATGGAACGCGCGCCCCATCGCAGTCTGATGCATGCCACCGGACTGACCGATGCGGACATCAAAAAACCGTTTATCGCCGTCTGCAACTCTTTCAACGAAGTCATTCCCGGCCACGTACATCTTAATCAGGTCGGACGGCTCATCTGCGAAGCCGTCCGCGAGGCGGGCGGAACGCCGCGCGAATTCAACGTCATCGGCGTTTGCGACGGCATCGCCATGGGACATGAAGGAATGAAGTATTCTCTGCCCAGCCGCGAACTCATCGCCGACAGCGTGGAGACGATGGTTCAGGCTCACGCGTTCGACGCGATGATCTGTATTCCCAACTGCGACAAGATCGTCCCCGGTATGTTGATGGGTGCTGTCCGTTGCAATATTCCGACGGTCTTCGCCAGCGGCGGCCCGATGGCGGCCGGACGGCTGGAAGACGGACGCGTCGTTGACCTCATCAGCGTTTTCGAAGGCGTCGCGCAGTGCAAGGCCGGTAAAATGAGCGAAGAAGATTTGTTGAAGCTCGAATGCGCGGCGTGTCCCGGTGCCGGTTCATGCTCCGGTATGTTTACCGCCAACTCCATGAACTGTCTTTGCGAAGCGATCGGTATGGCGCTGCCCGGCAACGGCACGCTGCTGGCGATTGAGCCGGCCCGCCGCGAACTTTGGAAAGAAGCCGCGCGCCGCGCCGTCGCCATGGCCAAAGCCAACGGCCCGAAACCGCGCGATATCGTCACGCACGACTCCATCGACAACGCCTTCGTGCTCGATATGGCGATGGGCGGCAGCACCAACACCGTTCTGCATACGCTCGCTGTCGCCAACGAAGCGGGGATCGCTTACGACCTCGATCAGATCAACAAACTTTCCAAAATCACGCCGAACATCTGCAAGGTTTCGCCGTCGTCAAGTTTCCATATTGAAGACGTCCGCGATGCCGGCGGCATCAGCGCCATCCTCGGTGAAATCAGCAAAATCAAAGGACTGCTCAAGCTCGACTGCCCGACCGTCACCGGCAAAACGCTCGGCGAAAATATCGCCGGAACCGTCAGCAAAAACGAAAAGTGCATTCACAAAATCGAAAACGCCTACAGCAAAGAAGGCGGACTCGCCATCCTGCGCGGCAATATCGCCGCCGAAGGCGCGGTCGTAAAGAGCGCGGGCGTTGATCCGAAGATGCTGGTGCACAAAGGCCCGGCGGTTATTTTTGAATCACAGGAAGAAGCCTGCGAAGGAATTCTCGGTGGCAAAGTCAAAGCGGGCGACGTCGTCGTCATCCGCTACGAAGGGCCGAAGGGCGGCCCCGGTATGCAGGAAATGCTCGCGCCCACCAGCTACATCATGGGGCAGGGGCTCGGCGACAAGGTTGCGCTCATCACCGACGGACGTTTCAGCGGCGGAACGCGCGGCGCCTGTATCGGCCACATTTCGCCCGAAGCGGCGGAAGGCGGACCGATCGGTTTGCTCAAAACCGGCGACCTCATCGAAATCGACATCCCGAACCGTAAACTGCACGCCGAAGTTTCCGACAAGGAATTCGCCGAGCGCAAAAAATCGTGGAAGAAACCCGCGCCGCGTTATACCACCGGCTGGCTCGCCCGCTACGCCTCGCTGGCTACCAACGCCAGCAACGGCGCCGTGCTGAAATCCCAGTGCGATGTGTGTAATGTCTAAAAGGCGGAGCATGATCGCCGAGCGTGCGAAAAACGCGTCCGGCGGTCGCGTTCCACCAGACTGTTTGAAATGACGAAAAAGAAAAAAATCATCCTGAGTATCGTAGCCGTAGTGCTGGCGCTGGCCACCTACGGCTACTTCTTTGGCGTTCAGACGGTTTGTGCAGTCAGCGCCAGGATAATGCGACAGCCCCAGCAGGATATAGTGCCGAAACCGATGGCGTTGGACTCATACTCGGCACCGGTGACAGATCTCAAAACTTTTGACTACAACTTTTCAGTTCCATGGTCGAATTGTTCTCAAATAACAGGAATAACCTCGCTCGTCGTATGGGCGTGCTCAGAGTCTAATTTTCAAGTCGCATGCCTTTCTCCGAGCGTCGGCGTATACAGTGCGCTTATTCCAGAGCCGTCGAGTGAAGATGCTGAATACAGGCAGGCGATGATAGAGTTTATGGAATTGAGGAACATCTTATATACCAACTTTCATATTTGCAAAAAAGTATGGGAAGTGACTCCTGAAGATATTTCGCTGTTTGACTCAAAACGCGCAGCGATGTCTAAGTCCTTTCTTCTTGTTCTCAAGACGATCGGCTTTCCTTCAGGGATTCGGGAATCCTATTTCTTTGAACACGGTGATATAAAAGGATTTCAATTTGGAAATCTTTCGGTTGATTCCTCGATCCAGCTTTCCATTTTTGACCAGATGGATCGCGAGTTGCGTCTGAGTGTTTCGGTTTCCACCAATTCACCGGTTCGGCTGACGCAGGCGGACATCAATACGATCATCACAACGTTTTCCAGCAAACCATGACCACGGAATTATTTATGAAAAAAATGGTAAGCAGTCTGGTCACCTGTTTGCTGCTGGCGGGCGGTTCAGCAGTTGCAGCGCCGTCCGCTGACGGGCTGTACGCGACGCTCCAGACGACGATGGGCGATGTCTGTTTCGAGCTGTACTACACCAACGTGCCTCGCACCGTTGCCAACTTTGTGAGTCTGGCCGAAGGAAGCCGTTCGTGGATTGATCCGCGCGACGGGTTCATTTCGAATGAACCGTATTATAACGGCATCATTTTTCACCGCGTCATAAACGGTTTTATGATTCAGGCCGGATCGCCGAAAGGCGACGGAACCGACGGCCCCGGATATGCCTTCGAGGATGAATTCGATCCGGCCCTGCGGCACGACCGTCCCGGCATCGTTTCCATGGCGAACTCCGGGCCTGACAGCAACGGCGGGCAGTTTTTTATCACGGTGGACGTTTATCCATACGGTAACGACATGTATTCAATATTCGGTTCTGTCGTGGAGGGCATGAGTATCGTTTACAACATTGCCGCTGTGGCGACCGATGCCAATGACCGTCCGCTGGAGGATGTAACGGTTACGAATGTATTTATCACCCGCAATGGAACCGATGCGCAGAATTTTGCGGTCACCAATCAGGCTTTGCCGGAGGTAATGCCTCTGCCGATT
>JBAZTQ010000080.1:0-14563 GCA_041661845.1 Kiritimatiellales bacterium
TTCCGGAGGGCGGCAGAAGGAGGCGCGTGAATATGTCATCCAGATTGCTTTTACCGGTGATTGCCGGTTTTACTTTTTTCACCGTTTCATTCGCCGGCGCAGAGACTGCGGGTGCCGATACGCTGTCGTTTGAGACGTTTGCGCAGAAAGTTCTCGCGTACTATCCGAAGCTGAAAGCTGCACACAGCGGGGTGGATATTGCTCTGGCAAAAAAGATGCAGGCCCAGGCGGGGTTCTGGCCTTCTTTGGATCTGTCTGCCGGGTACACCATCAGTGACGATCCGGTTAATGTGTTCGGTATGCTCCTTCGGCAGGAGCGGTTCACAACTTCGGATTTTGCCCTTAACCGGCTGAACACGCCGGACGCTCATCAGGATATTTCTGCGGGAGTGCATATAGAACTGCCGCTCTTTGACGCCATGCAGACCATCGGACGGACACGTTCTGCCCGGGAGATGGTGAAAGCGTCGCAGGCGGATGAGGCGTTTACGAAGATGGAAGCGCTGCTTATGGCGCAGGATGCCTATCTGAATGCGGTGACATTTGAAAAGCTCTCTGCTGTCATCAATGAGGTGCAGAAGAGTTCCGATGAAGATTTGCAGACGGCGAAAGAGCTGAAGGATCGGGGCGTTATTTTCGGCGCCGACTATTATTCGGCGAAGGTGATGTTCGGGGACTTCACCCGCATGAAAAACGAGCTCGCCCGGCAGAAAAAGGCCATGACCGTTCTGCTTAATATTCTAATGGGCGAGTCACTGGATAAAGCCTGGATACTCACCGGCACCGTCAGAGAAACCGGAACTCTTTTGCAGGATCAGCAGAAACTGATGGAGGGCGCGTTCCTCAGCCGCCCGGATATTCTCGCGCTCAATGCCCGTCTTCTGGCTTTGGACTCGGAATCGTCCCGTGCGAAAGCGTCCGCGCTGCCGCGAGTGAGCGCGTTCGGCGACGCAACCAATGACCGGAACGGAATCGGCGGCGCAGGCGGCAACAACTATACCGTCGGCATTAAGGCTGAAATGCCGCTTTTCGATCCTTCGCGCAAAGGCCGCATTCTGGAAGCCGAAGCCAAAAAAGATCAGCTGGAATATGATGTCCAGCTGCTTAAGGACAGCATCCGGCGCGACATCACGGAAGAGTTCACCCGCAACATTACGCTCCGGGACAACATGGCCGTCCTGAAAGGCATGACCGACGATGCAAAAGAAGCGGTATCGCTTTTAGTGCCGCTCTACAGCGAAGGGCGCAAGTCCATCGTCGATCTGTTCGAGGTTCGGCGCGCTTACCTGCAATCATCACAGGCCTATGACAAGGCGTTGGTTGGAATACGGCTCTCAGAAGCGAAGATGCTTTTTCTGACCGGGCGGTTAAACGAGGATGAAATCCGGAAGCTGGAAGAGGGAGGCGGACGTTGAGTTCACTTCAGGAAGGGCTGATTGCGCGCATTGTCAGGATTTTTGTTAAATCAAAAGTCACTCCGCTTATCATCGGCTTTTCTATTTTTCTCGGTGTTCTTGCCGTCTTCAATCTGCCGAGGGAAGAGGAACCGCAAATCTCCGTTCCGATGTTCGATATTTTTGTTTCCTATCCCGGCACCACCGCCGAGGAGGTTGAACACCGCATTGTAAATGTCGGAGAGCGTAAACTATGGGAAATCTCCGGAGTGGAATATGTCTATTCCACGATTCAGGCGGAAGGTGCGGTTATCACCGTGCGCTTCCGGGTGGGCGAGGACGCCGAGAAAAGTCTGATTAAACTTTATACCAAAGTTTATTCGAGCCTCGATCTGCTCGCCAAGGGCGGCTCCACCCCGCTGATCAAAGTCCGGTCCATTGACGATGTTCCCGTCATGACGCTGACGTTCCACAGCGCGAAGAACGATCCGGTGCGGTTGCGGAAAGTGGTGTCGGATGTTCAGAACAGTATCAGCGCAGTTCCCGATGTGTCCGAAACCGGTATCACCGGCGGGCGCAAGCGGCAGTTCCAGGTGTTTTTCGACGAGACAAAGCTGAACGAGCGCTTTCTGAATCCGCTTGAGCTGACCCGCCTGATTCAGCAGGCCAACACAAAAACATCGGCAGGCCATCTGGAAAGCCGCCCGGAGATCGTCAATGTCGAGGCGGACGGCTTTTTCCGTTCCGCGGAGGATCTGGGAAATCTGGTGGTCAGCGTAAGTCAGGGCAGGGAAGTTTACCTGAAGGACGTGGCCGAAGTCGTTGACGGCCCGGATGAAGAAGAAAATGCCGTCGATATTCGCTTCGGCTCCGCAGACAAGGCCGGCGTCAAAGGGCCGTTCGATGCCGTAACGCTCTCCGTCTCAAAACGAAAAGGAGCCAATGCCGCGCGGCTCTGCGAAAAAATACTGGGGAGAGTTGACGGACTGAAAGGGACTCTGATTCCCGGTGATGTCACCTGCACGGTCACCCGCAATTACGGCGAAACGGCGGACGAAAAGTCGAATGAGCTCCTCTTCCACATGTCGATTGCTGTTGTTGCCGTGACGATCCTGATGGCGCTGGCATTGGGCTGGCGCGAGTCAGGCGTCGTGGCGGTCGCCATTCCGATGACCCTGTCCCTGACGCTGGCCGGTTTTTATTTTCTCGGCTACACGCTGAACCGGATCACGCTTTTCGCGCTGATTTTCTCCATTGGTATCCTGGTGGATGACCCGATTGTGGGCGTTGAAAATATCGTCAGGCATCTTCGCATGACAAAGAATAAGGGGCGCGATTTTCTGGAAGTGACAATTGAAGCCTTCAAAGAAGTTCAGAGCCCGCTGATTCTTGCCACGCTTACGGTGATCGCGGCCATTCTGCCCATGGCGTTTGTGCGGGGGTTGATGGGGCCGTATATGCGTCCGATTCCGATCGGGGCCAGTATGGCCATGGTGTTCTCCATGATTGTGGCGTTTGTCGCCACGCCCTGGGCGGCGCATAAAATACTCGGCGGCGCGAAACGGCGGGGGCGGCTCAAGGAGCACGGCGAGCAGGACACGCTTCTGACGAGAATATACCGCTCGTATATGAAGCCGCTGATTTACAGCGCACGGGTACGCTGGGGTTTCATTGTCGTGCTTTTGGTGATGTTGTCCGGCGCGGTGCTGCTTGTTCCGCTTAAGCTGGTCAAAGTCAAAATGCTGCCGTTCGATAACAAGAACGAGTTTCAGGTCGTCCTGGACATGCCGGAGGGCACATCCTTTGATCAGACCCGGTCGGCTATCAACGAACTGGCGGCTTATATCAGCACGGTACCGGAAGTGAAAAACATCACGGCATACGCCGGAACCAGCGCGCCCTATAATTTCAACGGACTGGTTCGGCATTATTTCCTGCGCGCACAGCCTTGGCAGGCAGATCTTCAGGTCAACCTGACCGGCAAGAGCGAACGCAAACGGCAGAGCCATGAGATTGCGGGTTCCGTCCGCCCCAAGGTTCATGAAATCGTCGCGAAATACGGCGGACACGTTCAGGTCGCGGAGGTGCCGCCGGGGCCGCCGGTGCTTTCAACGCTTGTTCTGGAGGTGTACGGCCCGACGCCGGAAGGCCGGCGCAGGCTGGCCGGCGACATTGAGAATCTCTTCAGCAGCAATCCCGGTGTTACAGATGTTGACAGTTATACGGGCCGGCAGGAGAAGCTGGACAGTTTAAAAATCGATAAGCAGAAATGCTCTTTGAACGGCGTTCCGGTGGATTCCGTGGCCGCGATTATCTTCGGTGCAATTAAAGGCAGCCGGGCCGATCTTGCGCATCTCTCCGGCGAGAATGAACCGCTGGAAATTATTATGCGGCTGCCTGCGGAGAAAAGGGAGACGCTGGACAGCCTGCTGAATGTGACCGTCCTGTCCAGATACGGACGCCGGATACCGGTCCGGGATCTTGTTACGGTTGAAAACACACTCAAAGATTACACGATCTACCACAAAAACCTTGAACGGGTGTCCTATGTGATCGGCGATGTGCAGGGGAAATTCGACAGTCCGGTGTATGCCATGATGGATTTGAACAGCGGCCTTGATAAGCTGACTCTTCCGGAGCCGACGCCTGAATCGCAGAAGAAACCGGACGTGCTGTTTACAAGTCAGCCGGAAACCAATGACCGCTGGTCGGTCAAATGGGACGGAGAATGGCAGATCACCTACGAAGTTTTCCGCGACATGGGAATCGCCTTTGCGATTGTTCTCGTCCTCATTTTCACGCTGGTGGTCGGCTGGTTCCAGTCGTTTAAAACACCCTTCATCATCATGCTGCCCATCCCGCTGACGCTGATCGGCATTCTGCCGGCGCACTGGATGACCGGTACGTTTTTCACAGCGACTTCGATGATCGGCATGATTGCCGGCGCAGGAGTTGTAGTCCGTAATTCGATCATCCTCGTGGATTTTATCGAGCTGCGTGTCAGGGAAGGCATGCTGCTTGAAGAGGCCGTTATTGACGCCGGAGCCAAGCGGTTCCGCCCGATGCTTCTGACGGCAACGGCAGTTGTTGTCGGTGCCTCTGTCATCCTGTTTGATCCGATCTTTCAGGGGCTGGCGCTGTCGCTGATCGCCGGAGAGATCGCTTCAACGCTTCTGTCGCGGACGGCCATCCCCATGCTTTACTATATGGCCGTGAGACCCAAACACGGCGTTTTGCGGAGGTAACAACAGACCGGCGGATCGGTTTATTTAAAAGGAGAAAAATCATGGCGCGTAAAATAAACAAAGACGAGTGTGTAAACTGCGGAGCCTGCGAGCCGGTTTGTCCGGTGAGCTGCATTTCGGAAGTGGACGGGAAACGCTTCATCAAGGCCGCTGACTGCATTGACTGCGGCGCGTGCGAACCGGTCTGCCCGGTCAGCTGCATTTCCGAAGAATAATATTTTCCGGGGATTGGAAGTGATGATCCAATCTCCGGAATTTTTCGGTGTAGACGCGGCGTTCCGTCTTGGTTACGGTTCCGCCATGAAAAATAAAACCGTCTATTGCTGTCTTTCGATTGCGGCTCTTCTGCTCGCATCAGGTCAGAATCTTTCTGCCGCGGAAAATTCTCCGGTCATAGTTCGTCTGTGGCCGGATCGTCCGGCGGCCGGTGAGAACGAACTGCCGCCGGGCAAACGGAAAGACATCCATTGCATCGGCGGCATTACCGATCCGAAAATCATGGTTTATCCGGCAAGCAGAACGGATGCCCCGGCGGTGATGGTCTGTCCCGGCGGCGCCTACAGTGTTCTGGCGATTGATCTGGAAGGAACCGAGGTTGCCGAATGGCTCAACTCGATCGGCTTTACGGCGGTGGTTTTGAAATACAGCGTTCCGAACAACCGGGACGGCGCCTTGCAGGATGCCCAGCGTGCAATGGGGCTGATCCGCCTGCACAGCAAAGAATGGAATGTTGATCCGGCCCGGCTCGGCGTTCTGGGATTTTCAGCAGGCGGGCATTTGTCGGCGCGTCTGAGCACCACCTGTGAAACGCGGAGCTATCCGCCGGTTGATGAAGCCGACCGTTTAAGCTGCCGTCCGGATTTCACGCTGCTGATTTATCCGGCCTATCTCGGCGATGAAACGTACAAGCTGTCTGAAGAGATTGCTGTGACCACCAACACGCCGCCGGCTTTCGTTGTCCAGACTCAGGACGACCGCACGTTTATCAACGGCAGCATCGCCTATTATCTGGCGCTCAAAAAACAGAATATTCCGTCCGAACTTCACTTCTTTCCGTCCGGCGGCCACGGCTACGGTCTGCGCCCGTCAGAGAAGCCGGTTTCCCGCTGGCCGGAGCTCGCCGCGCAATGGTTGCGGAATTCAACTTCGAATAAACGATAACAACAAGACGGGCCGGTTTACTGCGAACCGTCCGTCCGCCTGTCATCAAGCTGTTCCTGCGTTTTCCACAGCACGTCTTTGAGCGTTGCCAGCTGGATCGGTTTGGTGAGGTAGTCGTCCATTCCTGCAGCGAGTCCCAGACTGTGCTCTTCGCCGGCCGCATGGGCGGTCATGCCGATAATGACGGGGCGCTTTCCGCCGGCAAACCGTTTGCGGATTTCCCGGGTGGCGGCCAGCCCATCCATGCGCGGCATCTGAATATCCATCAGAATGATGTCATAGGTGTTGGTGCCGATCATTTCCAGTGCCTCGATTCCGTCGCAGGCGAGGTCGGCGTTGTAGCCGAGTTTGGAAAGCATGCGCAATGCCACCTTCTGGTTGAGCTGGTTATCTTCGACCACCAGCAGGTTCAGGGGACTGGCGGCGGTCTGTGCGGCGGAGACGGCAACGACTTCGGTATAATTGCCGCCTTCGCCGTGCAGAATATTGGCGATGTTCTGGTAAAGCATGGCCGGTTTGGCCGGTTTGACGAGGTACGACGAGATGTCGAGCGCCGCGTCCGGTTTTTCCATCCCGATAGAGGTCAGTACAATAACAGGCAGTTCGCGGGCCGGACGGTATTTCCGGATTTCTCCGATCAGCACGACCCCGTTCATGGCCGGCATCTGCATATCCGTGATCATCAGAATGTAATTCCGTCCTTCCCGGATGGATTGCAAGGCGGCGGCAGGATCACTGAATGCCACCGGCACAAGGCCCCAGCGGGTCAGCTGTGCCGACAGGATTTTAAGATTGGTCCGGTTGTCATCCACGATGAGCACATCGCGGAGCGCAACAGCAAAGGGCTTCTGATCCGCCCGCACCGTTTTTACCCGCCGGGCGGCGGCGACCTGAATCGTGAAGTGGAAAACGGATCCTTTGCCCGGCGCACTTTCGGCGCGCATATTTCCGCCCATCAGTTCGCTCAGCCGGCGGCTGATCGTCAGGCCGAGACCGGTGCCGCCGTATTGCCGGGTGGTGGAGGCATCAGCCTGTGTAAAAGCTTCGAATATCTGATGGAGCTTGTCCGGTTCAATGCCGATGCCGGTATCCCGGACGGAAAAGACAAGCCGATATCCTTCGCCGGACGGCTTGCCGGCGACCGAAACGCCGACTTCGCCTGCGTGTGTAAACTTGAGGGCGTTGCTCAGCAGATTGAGAAGAATCTGGCGCAGGCGTCCGGCATCTCCCCGCACAACGGGCGGCACGTCGCTGCCGATTTCACAGGTCAGCTCGATGTCTTTTTCCGAGGCTTTGGAAACCATCAGATCAAGCGAATCTTCCACACACCGGATCAGATCGAAGTCCTGTTCTTCAATCTCCATCCGGCCCGCTTCAATCTTGGAGAAATCGAGGATGTCGTTAATCAGCGAAAGCAGGGCTTCGCCGCTGACGCGGACAATGTTGGTGAACTCTCTTTGTTCCGGGTCGAGGTTGGATTCCATCAGCAGATCGGTCATGCCGATGACGGCATTCATCGGCGTGCGGATCTCATGACTCATGTTGGCCAGAAAAGTGCTTTTCGCCGCGTTGGCGGCTTTGGCCTGAGCCGCCATTTTCTGGGCATAGGCAGAGGCTTTTTCCAGCTGAGCATTGGTTTCTTTGAGTTGTATTTCGGCCTGCTTGCGGTCGGTAACCGTCCAGACAGCCTCCATTAACAGAGAGACCTGAAGGATGTCTGTTTCGCCATAATTTTTTTCTTTGTTTGCCAGACCCACTACGCCGATAATGCTGCCGCTCTTGAAGATCGGAACGGTTAAAAATTTCAAGAGGCGGACATGCCCTTCCGGGCAGCCCTTTTTCAGCGGGTGATCGGTTTGAAAGTCATTAATAATAATCGGACGGCGCTGCCGGACGGCCTCGCCCCAGATTCCGGTTCTGTCCAGTTCATAGCAGCTTTGCGGGTTGGCCACGGTGCATTCCGGCATGACTTCCTTAGACCATGTGTTGAGGACAAATTCCTTGCGGTCTTCGTGATAATGGTAGATGTAGCCGATCCTGCTTCCGGTCAGTTGAATGGCCTGCTCCAGCGCGTAATCGAGAAACTCCTGAACCGTGCCGGCCGGGTGTTGCAGAATATTGACCAGCCTTTGCAGCCGTGCATCGTTCCGTGCGAGTTCCTCTTCCGCCTGTTTGCGTTCGGTGATGTCGCGCAAGGCGGCAAACAGTACCGGATGTCCTTCCAGCGCCATGGAGGAGAGGGCCACTTCAACCCAGAAATCCGATCCGTCCTGCCGGCGATGCACCCACTCGAATGTATTATTTCCGGCATGCAATGCTTTCCGGATTTTTTCAGCCGCCGCATCGGACGATCTCCTGCCGTCCGGCTGGAATTCGGGAGAAATGAGATCCGGAGTTTTCCCGATAATCTGTTCCCGACTGACGCGGAACATAGTTCCGACGGCCTTGTTGCACGCGGTAATGACACCTGCGGTGAGAATCAGGTATGCGTCCGGTGAATCCTCGAACACGACGCGGTGTTTTTCTTCGCTCTCGCGCAGCATCTCCCGCCGGCGGTAATCCTCTGATACATCGCGGAAAACGAGCACCGCCCCGATGACGCTGCCGTCCGCGGCGTGGATGGGCGCGCAACTGTCGGCAATCTGGCGTTCTGTTCCGTCGCGGGCAATGAGCGCGGTATGATTGGCCAGGCCGATGATGCGGTTTTCTCTCAGGGCGCGGCCGACCGGTATCTCAGCCGCCTGCCGGGTTCCGGCGTGGATAATGCGGAAAACTTCGGCAACAGGCCGTCCCCGCGCCTCGTTAAATCGCCATCCGGTAAGCATCTCCGCCGCGGCGTTGAGGTCATCGACGTTGCTCTCGGCATCGCAGGAGATCACCCCGTCGCCAATGGAGTGCAGCGTGGCTGTCAGGCGGGCTTCACTTTCCTGCAGCTCCTCCTGCTGGAGCCGGATGCCGGTATCGGTGCGGCGGAGCAGAACATAGATGAAGCTCATCAGCAGTGCCAGCATCACTCCGCCGGCGGTACCGCCCAGAATCAGCATACGCGCCAAGGCCGCCTTTTTGAGCGAGATGTCCTGCATGATCAGCAGATCTCCGACGACTTTGCCGGAAGCATCTTTTACTGGTATTGCGGATACCCGCCAGTCCTTCCCGTCGAAGACGATCTCGCATTCTGTTTCACTGTGGGCCGGGTTGCCCGAAAAATGGTCGGTCCAAGAGGCGAACGCTTCGGGCAGACGGTTCTGCGAAGCGTAGATTACGGCACTTCGGGGCAGGCGATCCCAGTCGGCATCTCTCCCAAGCAGACGCATGCCGGTTTCCCAGGTCTTCCGGTTCAGATGTTCTTTGCCGATAATCACCGCCAGCTGGCAGTCGGGACGGGCATGCAAGGCCTTCAGCACGTCTTCGATTTCCTCCCCCAGCTCTACATAGCCGGCAAGCTTTGTTTTTTCAAAAACCGGCTGAACCACCCGCAGCGTGAAGGTACCCAGTGACCCCAGCTCAAGGCCGGAAACGGTCTTGCCGGTCCGTTCGGCCTCAATGGCCGTATAACGATTAATGAGGTCGCCGCGTTTCTCCGGATTATGAACCCGCAGGAGACAGACGCGGTTGGTGTCGAAAAAGTAAAAGTGTGTAAGGTGGTTTTCACGGTGCAGCGTATCGAAAACAGGTTGCCATTCGGCCAGCAGACGTCCGGCATCGCCCTCGCGCAGAGCCTGCTGCATTCTGATATCGGAGGCGATTGACTTCGCTGCTACGGACAGGCCGGCGGTTTCCCGGTCCAGCGCCGCAAGCAAGTCCCCGGAAATTTCAGAAATATTGGCGGCAATTTCTTCGGTCAGCTGCTGCCGGTACTGTTGATACAAAAGCATCTCTGTGCCGGCTATCAGCAGGACGACCATGATTGACAGCGGCGGAAGCAGACGCCGGCGGACCGGCTTCGGCGCGGAGTCAATGCGGCGGGTTGCAGCAAAGACGGCGGTCGCGCCGATGAAAAGTACAAACATCAGCCCGACGGGCAGGGCGGCTCTGGCGGCCACGTCCCATTTCCAGGTGCGGGCGTCGATATCCATGCCCAGTACGGCGGCCGCGGCGCCGGTTTGCGGATTGGTCAGCGGGATCAGCGCCGAGACCCATGTGCCCCAGCGGTCGGCAGCCGGACCTTCGACGGACTCCGCCCTGGTGTCGAACACGCGGCGATAACCTGCCGGAACCTCGTCATAGACCTGCCCGGCCGGAGATTCATCCGCCGAGCCGGACGGCTCGCTGTCCGCAAAGAAAAATACCGTGCCGTCGGTTCTGCGGCCCATGAGATAAACGAACCGGCATTGCAGATTGGCGGAGCGGATGGCAGCCAGCTGTTCTTTGAGCAGCAGATATTCAGAATTGGCAAGATCCGCCACCGTGCCGGTGAGCGTCTGGATGCGCTTGATATTCACGGCTTGCGCCGCGATCCGTGTCTGCTGAAGCAGTCCGGCGCGCATCTCGCGATCGGCCCGCACCACCGTTCGCCAGCCTGAAATCAGCAGCAGAATCAGCAATGACAGAAATCCGGCTGCAGCCCAGCGGAAAGTTTTTCCGGAATGCTTTAAAGCCGGATTTGTATGCATGATAAACAACCTCCCGGTAAATGCTCCGTTTGCTGGCCGGAGTCTACAGAGTGATTTCCGCCCAAGCTATAAATAAATGCATACGCATCCGCCTCCCTGAATTTTATGCAGACAAGGGGACGGAACGGATTTCGCGGCCTGCCGGTCATTTTTGTTCAGGATTAACAGCAACTTCCTCGGCCGCACTCAAAGTCACCGGCCCGAGCAGGCCGGAAGGCAGCAGGGCATCGTCTTTCTTCCAGTGATGCCAGGTTGTAAATGTAAAGCGGCCGGTCGGACTCGGCTTGCCGTCCAGCAGCCACTGCGGCCATTTTGTCAGCGAAAGGTTGTTTCCCCACTCGCAGTCCGGCGGCAATTGTTCGTCGCCGATCAGCCGGTTCGGCCAGAGGTTGGTGATTTTTATTTCGAGTTTGTTTCTGCCGGGCTTGGCGGCGGCCGTGATGTTCACGCGGAACGGCGGCTTCCACAGGATCCCCGGCGGTTTTCCGTTCACGGAAACTTCGGCGATGTTTTTTACCCGGCCCAGATCCAGCCAGAGCACATATCCGTCACCGAACATCTTTGCCGGAATCTCCACCTCTTTGACGTAGACGGCCGTGCCGGAAAAATACTTCACGCCGCTGTCGGCGTATTCCGTCCACGAGATAAGCTGCGGCAGGCTGACTTGCTCCGGCGCACCCCGGTCCGGAGGGAAGTTCAATTCCCAAGGGCCGGACAGTTCAACCGGCTTCGGCACGCCGCGCACTTCCATCTTCACGGTTCGGCCGGAAGCCATCTTTAATTCCGCGGAACCCGGAGCCGAGGCGCGCAGTTTCACCTGGCCGGTTACGCTGGAAATCAGTTCAAGCGGTTGCTCGATGTCCGCAACGGAGCCGTCGAGTTCCATATCCTGATTTTCCGGAACAATCTTTTCTCCGGACTGGCCGTTCAACACGTATTCCACACGGAGTTGTTTCCTGTGATTGAGCACGGGATCTCCGCCCAGTGTTTTGTTAATAACTTTTATTTTCAGCCGGCCGTCACGGATCTGGTCGTTGAGCAGACCGGTCACATCGACGCCCCGCTCGTCATCTGCCGATTCGTACCGGGCTTTCTGTATCTTGAGTTCAGACGGCGAATCAGCGGAACGGGACTGGGCGGAGAATGTGGCGGAAACAACATGGTCGCCGGCACCGGCGGGTTTGCGGAAGACGACGAAGACCGAACCGGCAGGATCAAATTGCAGCGGCACGGTGATGCGTCCGCCTTCTTCGCGCCACACCGGAGCGGGTTCAATGCGCCCGGTATCGGGATGCCATAATTCAGGCGCTTTGCCGCTGACGCGGAAAGTGCAGTCCGCGGAATCAGCCTGATCGCGCTGGTTGGCGACAAAATAAATATCCGCGTCGCCGTCGAGGCGATGGATGTATACCAGCTGTGAACTGTTATTCGTCGTAAACGAAAAATCAGGCGGCACTTTCAGCGAGGCAAATACCTGCGCCATCGTCTGGCCCCAGACCACTTTGCCTTTACCCAGCTGATGTTCGGTGACGGTCTTGCCGTCGCAATCGCCCCACATTTCGGCGGTGAGCGACTTCACTTCTGCGTCGCACTTCGGGTAACCGGCCAGGCTCGGCGATTTTTCCGGCGGCGGGCCGACGAGCGTCAGTCCGTCAGCGACGAAATCGCGGAGCCGGCGCAGCAGTTCCGGTGTCATCGTGCGGTTCTGCGGGAACAGCGACAGCACATGGTAACGCATGCCGCTTTTCAGCGTGAGCACGCCGTCCTTGACGGAAGCCAGGTTCAGCAGCACATCCGCGTTGATGCCGTCGTAGTCATAGCCGGCCGGCAGCTCAGGATTGATCACCGGCATTTGCACCGGCGCGCTTTCACCGCAGAACGCGGCGGCATCCGCCGCGAAGAGGCCCTGCTGAAGCATGAACTGACTGCGGGCGATGTATTTCATCCACTCGCTGCCCTGTTCCCACCAGGTGCAGGTGCGGTCAAAGTGAGTGCCCCACTGGCCCATTGTCATGCCGGGTACGCGGGTGGTCCACGGCTGCAATGCATAACGGTGGAAAATGTAACGGTTGATACCCAGACTGAATGCAAGGTCGCCGGACGCCTTCAGCGCGTAGGGATCGTCCAGCCAGCGGCCGTGCTCCTTGCCGGGTGCGGCGGTGAACGATTCCGCGCCGATGATAGGCTTCCCGTAAATATGACCGACGGTCGCGGCGAGTTTTACAGAGAAATGCGGTTTTTGTCCGACCCAGAATTCGCCCATCGGGATGTCAGCGGGTTTACCGGATTGCAGCGATTCGAACGGTCCATTATACGGTTCAATAGATGCTTTGAGGCCGCGCCGGTTGCAGAGTTCCGTGAAATGGCCGTAATATTTTTCCGCGAACAGATCCGCGATGGTGCGCCGCATATCCCACAGAAAGCGTTCCGTTTCGTCGGGACTGTCCACCACGCGTCCGGTGACCGTGATGAGCCACGGCAGGGGATCGTAGCCGCGCAACCGCTGGAATTCTTCGCGGAATTTCGGCGTCCAGTTCTGTCCGCCGACTTCGTAGCTGTCAATCAGCACATTGTTGAAAGCCTTCCCTTTTCCCGCCAGCGGGCCGAGATCGTCAATTACCGTTTGCACGAAGCCGTTCCAGTGCGCGTCCAGCGCTTCCGCGCTCAGCTTGTCGCATTCCAAGCCGAGTCCGCCTTCCGGTGCCGGATGATTTTCCCGTCCGGTCGGTGTGTAGCCGATGCGCAGGATTGTCCATGATCCTGCCGGCACATCCCAGTCGAGCTGTCCGTCCGGTTTCATTTGGCCGGTGAGGTTGATGATCTCTTTGCGATTCACGGCGAGGCCCGGTGCGACCGAAGATTCCGCCGGGGGCGGCATCCGGTTCAGAGAGCCCATATTCATACCGCTCTTGGCGTACACGTCATCGGTGCGCAGACACGGGCTGAACGAAACTTCCGCCACGTTTACCTGTTTGGCGTTCAATCCGCCCGCCGTGAACTTGACGCGGTAAAACTTCGCGGGAGCCGGATCAGTTCCCAGCGAAAGGGATAGGGTGTCGCTGCCGCCGCTGCGGGGAAAAGAGAATGTTTGCACATCGCGGAAATTCTGACCGTCGTCGGAAATCTGGACAGCGCCGCGCGAACTTCTCGCATCCGCACCGAGCGTAATGAGGAAGGAACGCGCGGTGAAAGGCCGGGGAAACTCGAACTGAATGAACGGCGTTTTGTTTCCCGCCGGCAAAGGAAGGTTTGCCGATTTATCCGTCTTGCCGTCGGTCAGACAGTCGCCTTTAAAATCCGGCACACTGGCCGTCACCTTCGGCGACAAGGTTTGCATGGTCACGTCTTCGCCGTCCGGTGCCGGGAAGGCCAGCACCTCGATGTCGCGGTAGAAATTCAGTTTGGTCGGCGGCTGCGGCAGCACGGACGAAAAATGCGCCGGGCCGGAAACTCCGGTTTCGCTGGTGACGATCTGCTGCATCGCGTTGGACGGCGTATTCCACGGGCCGCCGCTTGACGACCAGCCTGCGCAGTTATGGATGCAAAGCTCCACGCCGACGCGGTCGGCTTCTTTCGCCGCGTACTTCATCATCTCGCGCCATTCCGGCGTAAGGAAATTCACCGGGCCGGGATTGATGCCGCAGCCGACGCTGAAAATCTGTGCGCCGCCGATGCCGACGCGCTGCATCGCTTCCAGATCGGCGGTGATGCCTTCCTTGGTGATGTTGCCGTTCATCCAGTGCCACCACGTATGCGGCTTGGCCGAATCGGGCGGAGCAGCGAACCCTTTTTCCAGATCGGCGGCGCGCATCTGGCAGGCCAGAGTGCAGGTCATTGCAATGATAGTCACCATTTGTTTCATATCGGGAGTCTCCTTACCTTCGTAATTTCAAAACGCTTACTCTCCGGCATCCGGTTTTCCTTTGGGCGTTTTCGCTTTCTTGGCCGAAGCCGCTTCTTTTATTTCGGCCATCGTCAGCCGTTTTTCGCCGACGCCGGTCATCCATTCGCGGAGCATCTTGCGGTGTTTCTCAATCTCACCCTTCAGCTCCGGACTGCCGATCAGGTTGTTCATCTCGCAGGGATCATTCTTCAGATCAAAAAACGCTTCTTCGTCGGCGTCGGACAGAATGTATTTGTAACGGTCTGT
>JBAZTQ010000081.1:0-14550 GCA_041661845.1 Kiritimatiellales bacterium
TACACCATGCGCGGCGAATCCAAACGCGATTATCCGGCCAGCATTCTCCATCAGTCGGCGTGGTACCAGGAATACAAACACATCGAAGACTACTTTTCCCGTTTCGGCCTGATGATGGCGCAAGGGGAACCGGTCTGTGATCTGCTCGTCATCAATCCCGTCGAAACGTTCTGGTCTCAGGTTCATCTCGGCTGGTCGAAAGGGCTCGGCCTGCAGGACGAGCATCTCAAAACCCTCGAAGCAAAATATCAGACGCTTTTCACCTGGCTGCTCGAAAGCCAGATCGATTTCGACTACGGCGATGAAGAAATGATGAGTCGGCTTGCCTCCATCGAAGGCGATATGCTGCGGGTAGGGCGGGCTTCCTACAAAACCGTCCTGATCAGCGGCGCGGAAACGATCCGCTCTTCCACGCTGAAGCTTCTGGAACAATTCGTTGCGGCGGGCGGGAAAGTGGTTGTGGCTGGCGAAGCTCCCACGCATGTTGATGGGGTCGAATTTTCAGGTTTCAAGTTTCAGGTTTCAAGTTTCAGCAAGGACGCAGTCCTTGAAGTTGTTCCTGCTCCGCAAGCCGTTGTCGAAGCGGCGGATATTTTCGGCCAGTTGCGCAAAACGGAAGACGGACTGATCTTTGCCGCGCTCAATGTCAACCGCGATGAACGGCGTGAACACGTCATCGTCCGCATCAAAACCGGTCTGCCGATTGAAGAATGGAATTGCGAAACCGGCGAACGGATTCCGGTTGCTGCCGCATCATCCAATGGCTGGAAAATTTTCACGGCTGATTTTCCAAAGGGCGGAAACAAACTCTGGGTTGCTTCTGAAAAATTCCAATCCCTGGAACCCGCCGTCCGGGCGGCCGCACCCGGTGAATGGAAAGCCGTTTCCGGCCCGTTTGAATATACGCTTTCCGAACCGAACATCTGCGTTCTCGATGCGGCGGAATACCGGATTGATGCCGGCGGATCTGTCGCTCCGGAGTCCCGGGAGGGCGAAGGCGGATGGCAGCCGGAAACCGACGTGCTGAAAATCGACCAGAAAATCCGCGATCTGCACGGCATCCTGCGCCGGGGCGGTGAAATGCTTCAGCCGTGGTTTACCGCGCAGCACCCGGTCAAAGCACTCTGCCCGGTTGAGTTGCGCTACACCTTTGAAATCGAAACGATGCCGGAACGGCTCGATCTGGTGATCGAAGAGCCGGAAAACTTTACCGTCCAGCTCAACGGACATTTGCTCGACATTTCCCAGAAGTCCGGCGACTGGATCGATATTGCCTTCCGCCGCGTGCGGATCCCTGCGAGGTTTTTAACCGTCGGTAAAAACGAAATCGTTCTAAAAACGCTCTATAAAGAAAACAGCAACCTCGAAGCAATTTATCTGCTGGGTGACTTCGGCGTTCAGCTGACCGGCACGGTTCGGAAAATTATTCCAATGCCCGGAACTGTTCAAACCGGGGATTTGTGTCCGCAGGGTTTTTCGTTCTACTCCGGTAGAATCACCTATCAGGTTCCGCTGCCGGAAGGGGCGAAACGTTTGCGCCTGCCGTCCATCGGCGGAGCCTGCGCCAAAATCAACGGACAGGTTGTCGGCTGGGATCCGTTCGAATCAGGCGTCTGCGGAGATGCCGCCGAGGTGGAGATTATCCTCACCCGCCGCAACACCTTTGGCCCGCTGCATGATGCCGTCAAAGGCCGTATGCACACCGGCCCCGACCATTGGCTGACTGAAGGCGGCAACTTCAGTCCGGAGCCAGTGGTGATTCCCTCCGGCTTGTTGTCTGCACCGGGTGTTTTTTTGAAAAGGTAATCCTGTCGTTCTCGAAAGTTTATTTAATGCCATCCAACTCAAAGTGATAGGTTCCGGGTTGAACAACCTCCGGTACTTTACCTTGCGGGAAAATTATGGTGGCGGTGGTGTTCGGCGGAATGACAACGTCCATCACCAGCCTGCCGCCGGATTTTTTCCAACTGCTGGAAGCTTTGCCGTAAGAGGTTTCGAGTTCGGCGCGCGCTGAAGAGAGCGGGCCGCCGGTCGCCGGACGGATAAAGAAATGCCTGTAGCCGGGATTCGCCGGATCAGGGGACAGTCCCGCGATGCGTTCATACATCCATTGCCCGATGGCACCGTAGGCATAGTGATTGAAGGAGTTCATCGTCGCAGCACCGAAGCCGTCTTTGCGGCTGTAGCTGTTCCAACGTTCCCACATGGTAGTCGCGCCCTGATTGATGGAGTAGAACCACGAAGGATAAGTCTCCTTGAACAGCACCGTGAACGCCAGATCGGTATAACCCGCCTGATCCAATGTCTGGACAACAAACGGCGTGCCGAGAAATCCGGTGCGCAGATGGTCGTCTGCCGCGTGAATGAGCTCCGTCAAATGGGCGGCGGCTTTCGCTTTCTGTTCAGCCGGAAGCAAGTCCATACCGATGGCCAGCAGATAGGCGGTTTGCGTTGCAGGCGCATTGCGCAGATTTCCTTCGTCATCAAAGTAATGCAGGGAAAAGGCCTTTTTGACGGCGCTCGCTTCGGCGGCATATTTTACGGCGTCGTCTTTGCGGTCAAGTGCGCGGGCGGCATCGGCGAGAATCTGCGCGCTGCGGGCATAGAACGCCGTTCCCAGCAGCGGGAACGGCGTGTCGCCGGTCTGCTTTTCCGCATAGGGTTGCAGCCAGTCTCCGAACCCGCCGATAGCGGGAATCAGATTATTCGTGGATTGACTCCGGTACCAGTCGACCAGCCGTTTCATCATTTCATAATTATCGGCCAGCACAGCACGGTCGCCGGTGCGGACATAGACTTCCCACGGGATGATCGTGGCCGCATCCATCCAGCCGGGACTTCCGCCGCCTACTTCCGCCGTGGGAACTACATGCGGAATCCTGCCGTCAGGCAGCTGGTCGTCGCGCATCGTGGTAAGCCAGCTCTTCCAAAAGGCATGACAGTCATAGTTGAACATGGCGGTCGGACAAAATACCTGCGCGTCACCGGTCCAGCCCAGCCGCTCGTCGCGCTGCGGGCAGTCAGTAGGAATGTCTAAAAAGTTTCCGCGCTGTCCCCAGACGATATTGCTTTGCAGCCGGTTCAGCTTTTCGTGCGATGATTCAAAAGTTCCGGTTTTTGGAAGGTTACTGTGCAGTACGATGCCTTTGACCCAATCTTTTTCCGGCTTCACGCCGGCCGGAAGTCCGGAGAGTTCCACATATTGGAAGCCGTGAAAGGTGAATGTAGGTTTCCATGAAATCCGGCCTGTTTCCGCCGCCGTGTAACAGTCGGTTGATTTAGCGGAGCGGTAGTTCTCCGTGTAGAGCGTGCCGTTCGTATTGAGCATCTCTGCGAACCGCACGGTCACGGTTTTGTCTTTTTCAACGGGAATGTCGAGCGCCGCCCAGCCCGCCATATTTTGGCCCATATTGAAAACGAACCGTCCCGGTTCCGGCTCCGTGATTTCATGAACCGCCAGCACTTCGGCTTCCCGTACGGGCGCAAAAGGCTTTGGAACGATTTGAGCCGAACCGAGGTCGGCGTTAGCCTCTACTGCGCTCCACGACGCATCATCGAATCCGGCCTTGTCCCAGCCGGGCATTTCCATGCGGGCATCGTACGTTTCACCGTCATAGAGGCTGGATGACCGGACCGGGCCGTTCAGTGTCGCCTTCCAGTTCTCATCGGAAATCAGTTTTTCTACCGAACCGTCCTTGTAAACGATTTCGAGCTGAACCAGCAGCTCCGGACGGTGGCCGAACAGACTTTTGTTGTGCTGCCAGCCGACACGACCGGCATACCAGCCCATACCCAGCAGGGCACCAAGCGCATTATTTCCCTGATGAAGCTGCTCCGTCACATCGTAGGTCAGCGTATTGATCCGCTTATTGTACGACGTCCAGCCGGGCGTGAAGGCATCGTGTCCGACTTTTTTGCCGTTCAAACGGATTTCGTACAACCCCCGCGCCGTGACATAAAGCCGGGCGCGTTCGACCGTTCCGGATATTGGAAATTCGCGGCGCAACCAGGCGACCTTCTCAGCCGGTTCTTCGGCGGCAGGAAAAATGCCTTGCCTGGTTTCATCCAAAGCGACCGTTTCTTCTTTTCCGTTCAGTTGATAAGTGACCGTTAACTCTTTCTCTTGCTGCGGCGCAGGATCGCCGCCCAGTTCCTGGTTACTCACGTTGACTGACAGCGTGTTGTTTTTAATTTTCTTCTGCAGAAGACCGGTGACATCCTGACTGCGCTTCGGATCAGTTTTTGATCTGTAGAGCGCCCGGATCAATTTGAATTCCGGCACCGGGGCCGCAGCGGGGCGTATCCACTGAGCTTTCCAATCCTTGGAAGAGAGCAGCCCCAGCTCAAAGTGAGCCGCCGGGCTCCAGTCCGAGGCTTTGCCGGACTCGTCCCAAAACTGAACAGTCCAGAAAACGCGCTGCCGCGAATCCAGAATTTTTCCGCCATAGGGAACCCATACAGACTGTCCGGATTCAACTTTGCCGCTGTCCCACAGATCGGATTGTTCCGGCAGAAGCTCCGGGCGGCTCGCCGCAACCACGCGGTACGCCGTCTGCGTTTTCACGCCTGCCGGCAGCTTCCATGAAAATGCCGGGGACGGATCATGAAAACCCAGCGGATTAATAAATCCGTCGCCAACGACCGGCTTCTCCGGCACCAATCCGCCATACGATGCGCAATAAACGCTCATAAGAACCGTCATACAGATAATTTCGTTTTTCCAATTTTTCATGTTGATCACTCAGTTTGGTTGTTGAGCGTTGCAAACTAACACTGACACGCGATCTTCCGCCGGGGAATCACGTGATATCGTGACTGCGGAAAGGAAAACGGTCTGTTCACCCGGCTGATGCGCTTATACAATAAATAACACCGTTAATATAATGTACAAAATTCATTTTTTAACATACGATGTCAAACAGAATGAGTTTGGAAGATAATTACCATACGGGGTTGGTGTTTTGCGGTTAAGTAACGAAACAAAGGATGTCATCTGTGAAGAGTGAAAATATGACCTCGCCGGGCCGTTCAAGCGGGCCTGTCACACATGTTCGATATATCGTGGTCTTTATGGCGGCGATGCTTGCCATGGTCACCTATCTGGATCGTGCCTGTATTGCCACATTGGCCCCGAACATCATGCAGGATCTGGCGCTGACCAAAGATCAGATGAGCTGGATATACAGCGCGTTTGCTCTGGCTTACGCCGCATTTGAAATTCCTACGGCGTGGTGGGCTGACCGCCGCGGCACACGTCATGTGCTCACACGGATCGTCATCTGGTGGTCGGCCTTTACGCTGGCAACAGCGGCTGCTTTTAATTTTGTAACCATGCTGGTCACGCGGTTCCTTTTCGGAATCGGCGAAGCCGGAGCCTGGCCGTCAGTTGCCCGGACATTTTCGCGGTGGATTCCAAAATCGGAGCGGGGAACCGTGCAGGGTCTTTTCTTCAGCGGCGCGCATCTGGCCGGCGGGCTGACGCCGCTGCTGGTGGTCTGGCTGACTCAGGCCGTGCATCTGCCGTGGCGGATGGTGTTTGTACTCTTCGGTCTGACGGGGGTTGTCTGGGCCGCAGTGTGGTACCGGTGGTTTCGTAATGATCCAAGTGAACACCGGCAGGTGAGTGCGGCGGAGCTGAGTCTGATTGTTGCCGACCGCGCATCCGGTTCCGGCCATCATGAAGGGTGGGCCTACTGGAAACAGCTGTTCGGTCACCGCAACACACTGCCGTTGTGCCTGATGTATTTCCCGAACAGTTTTGCGTTCTATTTCTGCATCACCTGGCTGCCGACGTATTTAAAAGAGCGGCACGGTTTTGATGCGATGCAACTCGGACTCTTTGCCGGCCTGCCGCTGATCTTGAGCGTGGCGGGCGATCTTTTCGGCGGTGTGACGACGGATGTGGTGACCAAGCGGTTCGGTTTGCGTGCCGGACGCTGCGCGGTCGGATCGGTCGCTTATGTGCTGGCGGGCGGGGCGATGATTTTTGCCGGTCTCGCACATCAGCCCATGGTTGCCGCAACACTCATAGCACTGGCCGTGGCGGCCAGCATGTTCACGCTCGGCGCGTCGTGGAGCACCTGCATCGATGTCGGCGGCAATCATGCCGGTGTGGTCAGTGCTGCGATGAATACTTCCGGTGCGCTCAGTTCGGTGCTCAGCCCGCTGATGGTGACCTGGCTGCTGCGGCTCTGCGGAAACTGGAGCGCTCCGCTGTATGTTATGGGCGGTCTGTTTCTGATGGGTGCCGTGTGCTGGTGCTTTATAGACCCGCGGAAGAAAATATTTTCCTGATCATCCGGGGTGCTGAGTCCGGCAGTGTTTTTGAGAAGAGGTAACGGAGAAGGATCATGCAACGACTGATAACTGTAACAGGATTGATGTTGAGTCTGTGCTTTGCGGCGCAGGCGGCCAATATCAGCAAGGCGAACAATGCAACCGCACTGAATCTGGCAGGCAGCTGGACGGGCGGCGCGGTGCCGTCGAATACGGATACGGCGGTTTATTCGGGACTTACTGCGGGCATTACAAACTCTCTGGGAGCCGATCAGTCGTGGCTGGGTCTTTTTGTGACTAACTCCGCGGGGGCGCTGCTGATTAACGGAACGGGCAATACGCTCACGCTCGGTTCCGGCGGCATTACAGGCTACGGCTCCGGAAATATATATTTCAAACCGAAGCTTAACCAGAGCGGCAATGCGGCCTACAACTTCGGCGGCAAAACCGTTTGGTTTGACGGCGGTCTCAGCGGTGCGGGCAATATCACGAAAACCGGTATCGGGAACATGATCGTATCCGGCAGTAATACGGCGTTTTCCGGCAACATTGATTTCGGCGGCGGTGTACTTTCCATCAATAACGATAATGCGCTGGGCTCAGGCGTGCTGACCTTGAGCGGCGGGGTGATGAATGCGTACACCGCTCTCCGGACATTGGCTAATGATGTCGTTCTTGCCGGCACCGCCAGCAAGCTGGAGGCTGTAAACACCGGCCGCAACCTGACACTGAATGGCGTTGTCAGCGGCGATGGCGGCGTGACCAAAACCGGTGCGGGCGTGCTGACGTTAAACGGTGCCGGCACTTATACGAACACCACGGCGGTCAGCGTCGGCACGATGCTTGTCAACGGCAGTCTGGCCAGCCGTCTGATTACGGTAACTAATCTCGCGACGCTCGGCGGTACCGGTTCAGTACAGGCCGTGACGATGTTGGCGGGTTCAACACTGAAACCTGGCGATGGCGGCCCGGGCACCATGACTTTTAACGGCGATTTGACGCTGGCCTCCGGCTCAACGGCCTATATGGAGGTGTCCGGTCCCGGGTCTTTTGACCGGATCGCAGGCAATGGTTCCAACACGCTGAATATGAGCGGCGTGGTCGTTTTGGATTTCACCACCAATGTAACTGTCAAAGCCGGCGATACATTTGATGTGTTACGGTTTTCAAGCTGGGGATCCGTTGTGAACAACGGAGCCAGTTTAGGCGGGGCGCTGGGACTTCCTGCCGGATTGTCGGTCGACGTGACACATTTCGCCGCCGCCGGCGAAGCGATGATCATTTCCACCGGGGATGAAACGAATACCGCGAAAGCCGTCGGACAGTTTTATGCCGGGTTCTATCGCGGCACCAATATGGCGCAAGGAATGTATACGTTCACGGATCCGGCCCGTCCGCTGGAAACCGCCACACGGATCGGCACGGTGACGGCTCCTGCGGCAACTTACCGCGGCCTTGGATTCGACGGTCAGAAATATATCACCGTCAGCCGCAACAGCGGAATGCTGTATGAGAATGACGGCACCGCTGCTTCGTTTACATTGATCAGCGGTTACAGCTATTCGGCGTGGCATGGCATCGGGCGCAATAACCGGGTGTATTACGGGATCTATGACGGCGCCGGTATCAAAGGCCCCGGCCTGTATCTTTTTGCCGATCCGACGGCTCCGGAAAACACCTGTGTGAAAATATGCACGAACCAGACCTTCTCTTCCAATATCTGGACGGATGTAGCTTTCGACGGCGAGCGCTATCTGTTCGTGCAAAGCGCTGACGCCGGCGGCGGAATTTATCAATACAGTCCGGACACGGATCAGTTCACGCTGATCAGCGGCTCCGAAACGTATGCGGACTGGGAAGGGCTGGCGGTCTTCGATTCGAATATTGCGCCGCTTCTGAACCGGAAGGTTTACCTGCTTCTGTTCGGCGGACAATCCAATGCGCTGGGGTGGGGCTATCAGCAGTATCTGCTGGATAACAATGACCCGCTGCAGTTTCCGCAGGATGATGTGGATATGATGTATAAGAGTGCCGGCTCAACCGTAGGTGTGCTTCCTGAAAACACGCTGGTTCCGCTTCAGTCCGGCAACTCAAATAACAATGTGAAACAAACGCCGACGATCGACAGTGAATATCCGGCTTTGACCAATGCCCCGATCAGCCGTTTCGGCCCGGAATTGAGTTTTGCCCGGACGGTTCGGGATCAGGTTCACGTTCCTGACACAAAAGTGGCCGTCGTTAAATATGCTGTTGGAGGCAGCACGCTCTGGAATCCGTCGAACTGGCATCCGGACGGCACCGCTAATCGTGCGGCCGACGGACCGTTATACCGGACATTTCAAGAGACGGCATGGCGCTGCATTGCGGCATTGCGGAATAAATATCCTTATCACGAAGTGGAAGTTCTTGGAATGGGCTGGGTACAGGGGGAATCGGATGCGCTGGAAAATCATGAAGCGGAGTACCAGGCAAATCTGACCCTTTTTATTGCCGATATCAGAGCTACGTTCGGTACGAATATCACTTTTGCGCTTTCCAAGGTTTCGTCGAACCAAGGCAGCAACTCGGCATGGACGACAGTGCGGAATGCCCAGCAGACGGTAGCCGATACGGTTCCAAAAGTGGCGGCGACTTCAACGGAAGGAACCAATTATCTGACCTCCGCCGGGCTGTCTGAAGGCGTGTGGCATTTCAAAACTTCCTCGCTGCTTCAGATCGGACGGGATCTCGGGAGTGCGCTGATTGCCGACTGCGGATTGGATTCTGACGATGACGGACTGCCGGATGCGTGGGAAAACAGCTTTGCGCCCGGAGCGGACGGATTAGGTAATACACCGGACGCGGATTATGATTTGGACGGAGTGACTGACCGGGACGAATACCGGCTTGGCACCAGCCCGGTGGATCCGTCGGATCGGTTAACGGTTTCTATGAACAAGTCTCTGGTCGGTCACTGGTTCGCAAAAAAAGACGTCAGCTATAAAGTTTTAAAATCCACCGATCTCGTTTCGTGGACGGAAATCGGTTCGCCGGTACTGATGAGAACCGGTGACGGTACGGCAGAGTTTGACTTTTCTCAGCACATGCAGGTCGCGGATACAAAGGGCTTCTTTAAGCTTCAGGTGGAGTAATTGGAAGAGCAGGGCGCAGCGAAGGAAAAAACATGAAGCAACTAAAGGTAATGATCGGGCTTGTTCTGGGTTTGGGTTTTGCGGTACAGGCGGCAGATATCAGTAAGGCCAATAACACGGACAGCCTGAACCTGACAACCAGCTGGACAGGCGGCGCGGTGCCGGGCTCCGGAGATACGGCGGTCTTTTCAAACCTTGCCGCAAATTCCACCGCGCTGGGGGCAGACGCTTCGTGGCTGGGCATCATGGTGACGAACAATACGGGCACTGCCGGTGCTACGACTATTAACGCGGGAAATACGCTCACGCTCGGCTCGGGCGGCATCAGAGTCGGGGGCACCAACTCGCAACTGAATATTTATGCGAATATTAACCAAAGTGCCGATGCCCTTTATAACTTAGGCAGTAAAAACCTTTATATTAATGGCGTTCTGAGCGGTGCCGGCAACATAACCAAGGCAGATGCCGGAAACTTTATTATCACCAACAATAACTCCGGATTCTCCGGAAACATTGCTCACAATGCCGGACTGATCTCTGTCGGTCTTGTCAATTCTCTGGGTACAGGAACGCTGACCATGGGCGCGGCGTCACTGAATTCTCAAAACACAGCGGCTGTGCTGGACAACAACATTGTTCTAAACGGCGTTGCGACTATTTCGGCGGTGACGGCCTCCCGCAATCTGACGCTGAATGGCGTTCTTAGCGGGAACGGTTCCGTGAATGTAGGAAACGGATCCAGTACCGGTGGGTTTCTGGTGTTTAGCGGGAATAATACTTTTAGCGGCGGGCTTACGTTGGGGGCCGGTGCAAATGTCGGGACGGTAAAAGCAGGTCATAACAACGCATTTGGAACCGGCACACTTACTGTGAATACCACGCTCGGCGGCGGCGGGTTGGGAACAACCGCATCCGTTACACTGACCAATACAATCAGTCTGGCCGGAACACTGAATGCTGTTCAGACCAATAACCTGACGTTGAACGGCGTGATCAGCGGAGCAGGAAACGTTAACAAGACCGGTTCCGGCGTCCTGATTCTGGGCGGCGATAACACTTTTTCCGGCGGCATCACCAATACAACAGGACTGCTTTCTGTAAATCATGACCGCGGACTGGGTACTGGCGTGCTGACTATGAACGGCGGCACACTGAATGCCGGTTTGTCAGGCAGCAGAACGCCGGCCAATAATATCGTCCTTGCTTCAGGAACGGTCGGTACGTTCACTGCGGTAAATACCGGTCGCAATATAACGCTGAACGGCGTTATCAGCGGCGACGGTTCGTTGCTGAAAAATCAAGTTGGCATGTTGACGCTCAACGGTGCGAATACTTACACCAACACCACGCTGGTCAGTGCCGGCAAGCTGGCCGTCAACGGCAGTCTGGCGAGCGCGCTGGTCACGGTGACTAACGGCGCGGCACTGGGCGGCTCAGGCTCTGTACAGTCGGTTAACATGCTGGCAGGGTCGACGCTGGAGCCGGGCAGCGGCGGAACCGGTACCATGACTTTCAAAGGCGATCTGACGCTGGCTCCCGGCTCAACGAACATCATGGAGCTGTCCAGCCTTGCGGCATTTGACCAGCTTGCCGGCAACGGCTCCAATACGCTGAATATAAGCGGCGAGATCATTCTCAACTTCACCGGCGGCGGAGCCGTTAACAGCGGGGATACGTTCGACGTATTCCGGGTCTCAAGCTGGGGAGCTGTTACGAACAACGGCGCCGGTCTTACGGTTCTCGGGCTGCCGTCCGGGATGTGGGTCGATGCGGCACATTTCGCTGCCAGCGGACAGGCGGTGGTGTGTTCTGAACCGGTGAACCCGAAAGCCGTCGGGCAGTTCTACGCCGGGTTCTATCGCGGCACCAATATGGCGCAAGGGCTGTATACTTTTACCGATCCGGCCCGTCCGCTTGAAACAGCCGTGCGGATCGGCACCGCGACAAATCCTTCGACAACCTATCGGGGCCTCGGCTTTGACGGTCAAAAATATATCACCGTTAACCGAAGCACCGGTCTGCTGTATGGACACAACGGGATCGCCGCTTCGTTTATACCGCTCGGCGATTACGATTATTCGGCGTGGCACGGCATAGAACTGTGCAACAAGGTTTATTACGGAATCTATGACGGCACGAACACATCGTCCATGACCGGCCCCGGACTCTATCTTTTTGCCGATCCGGCTGATCCGGAAAAAACCTGTGTGAAAATATGCACGAATCAGACCTTCGCTTCCAATCTCTGGACGGACGTGGCTTTTGACGGAGAGCGCTATCTGTTCGTCCGCGATGCTTCTGCCGGCGGCGGCATTTATCAATACGATCCGGGCACGGATCAGTTCATGCTGATCAGCGGTTCCGAAACGTATGCCGACTGGGAAGGCTTGGCCGCCTTTGATTCAAACATTGCACCGCTTCTGAACCGGAAGGTCTACCTGCTTCTTTTCGGCGGACAGTCCAATGCGGTGGGCTACGGCGGATACCGCCAGTATTTGCTGGATACCGGAAATCCGCTGGCATTTCCTCAGGATGACATCGATCTGTTTTATAACAGTCCGTATCCCAGAGCAGGAATTCCGCCTCTTAACACGCTGATGAAACTTCAGCCCGGCACCGGTCATCCCGACATAATCAACAGAACTGGATATCCGCAGCAGTATCCTGAGCTGACACAGACTCCGATCTGCCGCTTCGGATCCGAGTTGAGTTTTTCCCGGACGGTTCGGGACCGGATTAACATTCCCAATGCGCAAGTGGCGATCGTTAAGTATGCCTGGGGCGGCACGAGCCTTTATAATACAAACGACTGGCATCCTGACGGTACCGCCAACCGGGCGGCCGACGCCCCGAAATACCGCACGTTTCAGGAGACGGTCTGGCGCAGCATTGCGGCGTTGCGGAATAAATATCCTTACCATGAAGTGGAAATTCTCGGCATGGGCTGGGTACACGGATCAACCGATGCCTCAAGTATTTACTGCACGGATTATCAGACTAATCTGACTGTTTTTATTAAAGATATCCGGGCGACATTCGGCACCAATATTACGTTTGTGCTGTCTAAGCTTTCTGAAAATGAAAGTACTGATCCGAGATGGGACGTGGTGCGGGCGGCCCAGCAGGCGGTCGCCGATGCGGATCCGAAAGTGGAGGTCACCTCCACCTCCGGAGATAATTATGCGGTGGCGACCAATTACACGGAAGGCCCGCTTCACTACATGTCGCCTGCGCTGCTGCAGATCGGTCAGGATTTGGGAAATGCCCTCATGAGCGCCAGCGGTCTGGACTCCGATGATGACGGCCTGCCGGACTTATGGGAAAACAGTTATGCGCCGGGATCTGCGGGATTAGGCAATACACCGGACGCGGATTATGACCAGGACGGCATCACCGACCAAAATGAATTTCTGCTCGGCACCAGCCCTGTCGATCCTGCGGATCGCCTGACGTTAGCCAATACGGGCTTGCGCGGACGCTGGTCTGCAAAAAAAGATGTTCGTTATCAGGTGTTCACCTCGAGCAATTTGGTGTCATGGACTGAATTCGGTGCTCCCGTTTTATCAAGGGGCGGCGACAGCACCGTCGATATCGATTTCTCGCAATATATGTCAACAAACCGGGCTGGCTTTTTCAGGCTTCAGGTAAAGTGATTCGCGATTGGCAGCTCCCGCCGGGCTGTTCCCCGGCGGCGGTTTTAATTGTCTGAGTAATTACTTGGCTAGAAGCACACGTAAAAGGTAGGTCGGCGTGCAGCTCCAGGCGTGGCAGTAGCTGTTCATCACATGGCTGTTATACGGCGAGGCATAGTCGTCGTCGGGGATGTAAACCTCCCAGAAGGTGTCGGCGCCTTTGCGGATCATTCCGCCCCAATACTCGGACATCAGCTTGACGGCTTCGTCCCGCAGGCCGACCTTCAGCAGCGCTTCGACCATGTAATGATACATGTACGGCGTGACCGGTTTGGCCGCCGTGGAATCTTTCATCACGTTGATCAGCGCCCGGCGGCTCTGTTCCGGCGACGGAACGCCCGACAGAACCATCCACGCCTGCGAAGCCCACGATACCTGACGGTCGGGGCCGCTGATAAACAGGCCGAGCTTTTCATCCCACAGATTTTTTTGAGCCGCGCTTTCCATGCGGGCGATGACTGCGGGGATAAAGGTGACTTCTCCTTTCTTCCCGAGCTTTTCCGCCAGCCGGAGCGTAGCTTTCAGACCCAGCAGAACGACGGCCTGTTCCGGAGCCTGCTTGTCGAGCGTGCGGTGCCAGTCGATGAACAGCCACCAGTCTTTAGGCGGTATGAACAGACCTTCTTCGCTGACCGGCCCGAGGGTGAAGTCGAGCTGTTTCAAAACCAGAGGCCACAGATCTTCGGCTGTTTTGCGGTCGCCGCTGGCTTCCAGATATTCCAGCACGGTAGGTGCAAACAGCGCGGTGTAGTCGAGAATGCTGTTGCCGCCACGCACCAACTGCGGACGTTCAAATGAACAGGTACTCACTAAACCTTTATCCGTAGCTGTACCGGCGAGAATGTAGAGCGAGCGCTTGACGAGATCATAGTTGCGGTAAGTGGCATAGTTCGCCAGCGCCTGAAGACGCAAATCGCCCAGCCAGAGCCGCCGGTCGCGTTTGGGACCGTCTTCAAACACCGTCTGCATGCAGTCGCGCAGCGTCCGCAGAGAAACGTCATCCAGCGCCTTTTCACCGGCATTGCGCGGAGTGAACGGCGTTAGCTTCTTTTCGTCCGCGCAGGTGACGGATTCGGCCTGAAAACCGGAGAACCCGAACTGTCCGTGCCGGCTGGCGGCGGCCACCGTCACTTTTACATAGCGGAAGGCATAGCGGCGGGACATCCGGACGGTCTGCGGCACCTCATCAATATTCACCGTTTCATCCTGCAGCCAGGAACGGGACAGTGTGCCGGAATAGGGATCAAGCTGCTCAGCAACTTCCGAGAGCGTCTCGCCGAAAACAAACGACAGGCGCACCGGCGCATCGACCGGAATATCAAAACGGCGCACCGAAAAGGAAAAATAGCCGGTCAGATGATTTCCGAAATCCAGAATAAAGCTTTCGCCGGGCAGCAGCGGACGGTTGCAGACTGAATCCGCCGGAGCCGGGTTCGCGGCCTTCCAGCCCT
>JBAZTQ010000082.1:0-14227 GCA_041661845.1 Kiritimatiellales bacterium
TATGCGAATCCAGATTGCCCGTCGGCTCGTCGGCCAGAATCAGATCCGGATCATTCATCAGCGCCCGCGCAACCGCCACCCGCTGCTGCTCACCGCCGGAAAGTTCCATCGGGCGATGATCCATCCGCCCGGCCAGTCCGACTTGTTCGAGCAGATATTCCGCCCGCGCCTTCACATCGCCCCCGGTTCCCGCCGCCATGGAAGGCAGCATCACATTCTGGCGCACATCCAGCTCCGGAAGCAGGTGGTAACCCTGAAAAATAAAGCCGCAACGTTTTGCGCGGAACGCCGCACGCTTCGCCGGATTCATTTTTCCGAGGCTGGTTTCTTCAAAAAAGACATCGCCCGCATCCGGCTGATCCAGCCCGCCGAGAATATGCATCAGCGTACTCTTACCGGCACCGCTCGCGCCCATGATCGAAACCGTCTCGCCGCGATTGATCACCAGCGACACGCCGTGCAGCACCTCCACCGACCGCTTGCCGATGTGGTAGGTCTTATGCACCTCTTCGGATCTGAGAATCACGTTCGTCATCACTGCTGCTTCACTCCAATTAATCTCATTCTGCGGATAAGCCAAATAATACCACTAACACCAACGAAACTTATGAGCCAGAATAAGAACTGGTTCTCGCGGTAAAACCGCTCAACAGATGGTTTTGATTTGGCCTGAAGTTTAACCCGATACTGCTCATTTAAGAATGAGTACATCACATCCCGTTTTTCACGAACATCCTGTATCGTGACGGAACTGGGATATCCATCGCCGCGCAATTTTTGATCAATTCGCTGCATCTCTCCGTAAACCTGATCAATCGAACTGGCCAAACTATCCCTTACAACCGAAAGAACTTCCCTCATAGGGAGTTCATTTATTCTAGCATATTCCACTGCGAACTGGAGGTTTGAGCGGATCATCTGCTCCAGAAAGGGATCGGAAAAAGTCCAAAATACCTCTTGAGAAATACCGCTGTATTTAAGACCGCCTTCCTTGTTTAATTGAACAGATTCCCCATCAGAATTTGTTATAGAAGGCATTTTACCAGTATTGAATAACCCCCATGGCTTAAGCTTTGTTCTGATAAACGTCTTGGTCTGGTTATCAAAAATATGCGACTGAAATTCGGATCGGAGTCTCGCAAGACATTCCTGATGAAGACAATAAGAACGGATTAGAAAAAATCCGACTGTCATCAAAATAACGGTAAAAAGAGCAACCGTCACCTTTTTAACCCATTTTGCCCGCTTCATTTTCCCTCCAGCATTCTCATCCCGTGCGTCAGCAGTTGCATCTGCTGAATGGCAATTCGGTTGAGTTTTTTCAGCCGGTCGGATTGCGCCATGCCTTCGCTGATAAACAGCGCGTTCAGGTTTTCCAAATTCGATAGGCAGACCAGTTGCGATACGTTGGCAAAGTCCCGGACATTACCCTTTTCTGCAGGATGTGTATCCCGCCACTGCTTCGCCGTTATCCCGAACAGGGCCATATTCAGCACATCGGCTTCCGAAGCGTAAATCAACTGAACCTGTTGCGCTGTCAATTCCGGTGGCAGCAGGTTTTCTTTAATGGCATCGGTATGAATCCGGTAATTGATTTTGGCCAGATTGCGTTTAATGTCCCAGCCAAGCTGTTTCTGCTCCGTCTCTTTGAGCCGTTGGAACTCTTTGATCAGATAAAGCTTAAATTCAACTGATACCCACGATGCAAACTCGAAGGCAATATCTTTGTGTGCAAACGTCCCTCCATAACGGCCTGCTTTAGAAACAATACCAACGGCTCCGGTTTTTTCGATCCATTGCTTCGGAGTCAGCGTAAAACTATTAAGTCCCGCCAGCTTTTTAAACCCGTCGAATTCGACGGGTTTAAACCCCGGATTATTCAACTGCTCCCAAATCCCCAGAAACTCAATGGTGTTCCGGTTGCGAAGCCAATTTCTAATCAAATCATCGGTATGGTCAGAATCTTTATACCGGGCAATATCCGTAATGCAGATATAATCCGCTTCGTTCAAGGTCTGAACAGAGACAGCTCTCTCCAAAACTTCAATTTTTCTGGTTTTACTCATTACGTAAAGCCTCCACAGGTTCAAGCCGGGCGGCGCGCCAGGCGGGAACAAGGCCAGCGAGCGTACAGATGACTAAGACAGTGGCGCAGACGGTGACAACATCGCTGGCGGTCGTGTGCGACGGAATCTGACTGAGCTGGTAAAGCTCTTTCGGAAGCAGATCCACACGGAACTGCGTGGAGATGAAGTTGAGCAGTTCATTGCGGTAGCGCAACGCCAGCAGACCGAGTCCCAGCCCCATTCCGGTACCAATGACGCCCTGCACCATGCCAATCCAAAGAAAGATGGCGACGATGCGCCGGTTGGGAAACCCGATAGCTTTCAAGAGTCCGATTTCATGCGTCTTCTGTACGGTGAGTGTAATCAGCGTATTGGTGATACCGAAGGCCGCGACGATGGTGATGAAGATGAGCAGGAAAAACATCATGTTCTTCTCGGTCTGAAGCGCCGTAAACATCTGACTGTTCAGATCAATCCATGTGCGCGCTTCGAAGAACGGGCCGAGCGCTTTGCGGATGTCGCGGGCAATGCGCGGCGCCGCCATCGGATCGGCCGTCATCACCTGAATACTGTGAACGCCCTGCTCCACGTTATAAATTGAGCGCGCTGTTTCCAGCGACGTCAGTACATAACCCGCATCAATTTCATACATGCCCATCTCAAAGATCCCGCTGATCTTCAGCTCTTCGGGCAGGCGCAATTCATCCCGCGAAACAAAATTCTGCGGAGAATAGACCAGCAGTTTGCCGCCGAGCTTCAAACCGAGACGCAACGCAAGGTCGCGTCCGACAACAATTTCGCCATAGCCGACCGAAAACTCACCCTCAACCATGTGGTTCGGCAGCTGACTGACTGTCTTTTCCTGTACGGGATCAATCCCCCGCAATTGAGCCGGCTGCGCGTTTTCACCCACCTGAACAAAAACCAGTCCTTCTAAATTAGGTGCCGCGCCGGTGATACCGTCGACATGTTTAATGGCATTAAGAAGCTTTTCAGGCTGGTGAACGATACCGCCGTATTCATTGATTTTTACATGCGCGTTAAAACTGAGAATCCGTTCGCGCCACGTCTCGTCGAAACCGGTCATTACCGAAAGAACAATGATGAGTACAGCCACACCAAGAGTGACGCCGAGAAGCGAAAGCAGTGTGACAACCGAGAGGAACGACCGCTTAGGCTTCAGATACTTAAACGCCAGAAATAAGGAAAAGGACTGTTTCATGAATGGGCGGCATCATACGCAGACGCGCGCTGAAAGCAAAGTTTCCAATGTCTGGAAAAATTCCGCCCGGTTGTCCGCCATTAAAGAACAAGCCGCACATTTCCAATCATTGGAAAGTACGGCTTAACTGAGTGGTGCACCCAGCAGGAGTCGAACCTGCAACCTTCTGATTCGTAGTCAGATGCTCTATCCAATTGAGCTATGGGTGCTTCAAAGAGGCGCAGAATGTACTGTCTGATCTCCGGCGAATCAACCGCAAAAGCCAAACTATTTTGCGGCGGCTTGAAGAGCCGCGATTTTATCGGTTTTTTCCCACGGGAATTGCGCGCGTCCGAAGTGTCCATAGGCAGCCGTGTCGCGGTAACACCAGCCTTTCGGTGTCAGCAGTCCCAGCTCTTTAATGAGCGAGGCGGGACGGAAATCGAATATTTTCCCGGAAGAAACAATGGTTTCGAGCCGGTTGTCCTCCAGTTTTCCGGTACCGTAGGTGTCGACGTTGATGCTGAGCGGTTTGGCGACGCCAATGGCATAAGCCACCTGCACTTCGCATTTTTTCGCCAGCCCGGAAGCGACAATGTTCTTGGCAACATAGCGCGCATAGTAGGCCGCCGAACGGTCTACTTTGGAAGGGTCTTTACCGGAGAATGCGCCGCCGCCGTGACTGCCGACGCCGCCGTATGTATCAACAATGATTTTGCGGCCGGTGAGACCGGCATCGCCATGGGGGCCGCCGATAACGAACTTGCCGGTCGGATTAATAAAGTATTCGACGCTGCCTTTAAGCAGGCCGGTCCGGCCCAGCACCTGCTGCACCACTTCGACCAGATCCTCGCGGATTTTTTCGAGCGGCACATCGGCGGTCTGATGCGAAACCACAACGGAGGTGATGCGGTGCGGCTGACCGTTGATATATTGGATGGAAACCTGTGATTTCGCGTCAGGCCGCAGATAAGAAATGGTGCCCGCTTTACGGATTTTCTGCAGTTCATCGAGCAGCAGATGGCTGTAGTAGACCGGTGCCGGCATGAGGGCTTCGGTTTCGTCGGAGGCGTAGCCGAACATCATGCCCTGGTCGCCGGCACCCTGTTCGCGGGCATCGGTGGCGGTTACGCCTTGCGAGATATCAGGCGACTGCCCGTGAAGACGGCAGATGTACTCGAAGGTGTCAGCGCAGAATTCCAGCTCGGCGCGGTCATAACCGATTTCACGCACCACGTTGCGGACAAGGGCTTCCGGCTTGATTTTATTCCAGCCCGCGCAGGTGATTTCACCGGCATTGACGACAAGGTTTGTACTGACAAGTGTTTCGCAGGCGACGCGGCTTTTAGAATCCTGCGCAAGGCAGGCGTCAAGGATGGCATCGGAAATCTGGTCGCATATTTTGTCGGGGTGGCCTTCAGAGACCGATTCGGAAGTAAAGACATGGTCGACACGGATTTTGCTCATAACGGAATTCCCTCTTATTAATTCGTTTATCCGGATTAATGGATTTCGCGGGAATGTACCTGCTTCAGCTGAGCAACTCAAGAATTTCCGGCGACGTTTTTGCCAGCAGTTCGCGGCAGCGGGCGAGAATATCGTCCGCCGCATCCGTTCGCATGGCCTTTTCAGCCAGTTCGCGGCATTCGGAGTAGTGCAGATTGCGGATAACTTCTTTGACCACAGGTACAGACGGCGGACTGATACTGAGCTCATCAACGCCCAGCCCGATAAGCAAAGGCACCAGTTCCGGCGTGGCAGCCATCTGACCGCAGACAGCGACGGGAATACGGCGCGCATGACCCGCCGAAACGACCTGCCGGATGAGTTTAAGAATTGAAATGTGGGTCGGCTTGTAAAGATGGGCCACGTTTTCATTCACCCGGTCAACAGCCAGCGTGTACTGAATGAGATCGTTGGTGCCAATGCTGAAAAAATCGACATGCGGCGCGATGAGGTCGGCCGTGAGTGCGGCAGAAGGTATTTCGATCATGACGCCGACAGGCAGTTTTTCTGCAAACGGAAGCCCTTTCTTTCTGAGTTCCCTGCGGCATTCTTCAAGAATCTGATTGGCTTCAAGCACTTCGCTCAGACAACTGACCATTGGATACATCATAGAAATATTGCGGCCGGCTGCGGCCCGCAGGACGGCCCGCAGCTGCACTTTAAAAAACTCCGGATTGGCCAGACAGAAGCGGATGGCCCGCCACCCGAGAAACGGATTGATTTCAGGCGCAATTTTCAATGCGGATGAAAATTTATCTCCGCCAAGATCAAGTGTGCGGATAACCACGTTGTCAGGCGCACACCGTCCGGCCGCTTCACTGTAGACGCGGGTCTGCTCCTCTTCGTCCGGCAGTTTATCATCGAGAAAAAGAAATTCGGTGCGGAAAAGGCCGATCCCTCTGGCACCGTATTTACTGATACCGGAAACCTCGGACGGCAGTTCGATGTTGGCGGCAATGGGCACATAATAACCGTCTTTGGTTTCGGACGGCTTATCTTTCAGCGTTTCGAGTTCACAGAGGATCATTTTATGATCTTCGGCCTTCTGTGCACAGGCAAGAAGGCGCTCAGAGGTCGGCCGGATGACGACCAATCCTTTGCCGCCGTCAACCAGCACGGTCTCGCCGGAACGTACTTGTACACTGATGTCGTGCAATCCGACCACAGCAGGCACTTCGAGCGCGCGGGCCATAATCGCCGTATGCGAGGTGACGCTGCCGATATCGGCAATCAGCGCATGCACGATGCGGCGATCCATGCCTGCCGTATCGGAAGGAGAAAAATCATGCGCCACGGCAATACAGGGCCGCTCAAGCTGATCCATCCGGTCCATCCGCTCGCCGGCGAGGTTTTTGACGATGCGGCGGGTGACATCGCGCACATCGGCCGCACGTTCGCGCAGATAATCGTCTTCAACTTTGGCGAGCATTTCGATGTAACGGCCGGCGACATCATTAAGAATAAATTCAACATTTCTGTGCTTTGCCTTGAGATCGCGAATAACTTCTTCGACGAAGTAGCGGTCATCCACCACCAGCAGATGCGCATCAAAAATACTGGCATGCTCTTCACCGACCGCCGCGCCTACTTTGCGCTGAATTTCGGAAATTTGATGGCGGGTTTTTATGAGCGCTTCTTCAAACCGGGCGATCTCAAGCGGAACCTCCCGGTCACTGACAGCACGCTCCGGAACTGTCGCACCCTCCTGCAGAAAAACCACCGCTTCACCGACCGCAACGCCGGGCGATACTCCGATGCCCTGCAAAACAAGTTCGCCGGCGGAGTCTGTGGTTTTGGAAGGCACGGTTACTCCTCGAAGAATTTATTCTCGAACAGCTCTGCGATTTCCAGCAGTGCTGCTTCGGCGTCGGTGCCGGTTGCGCGCACGATCAGCCGCGCGCCCTGATGACCTTCAATGGTAAGAAGTCCCATGATGCTCTTGGCGGAGACCTCTTCCCCTTTCCGTCCGATAAAAATATCGCATTTGAATTTACCGGCTGCTTTGACCAGCAGTGCGGCGGGCCGCGCGTGAATGCCGTACTGATTCAGTACTTCAAACTCACGCGATATGTTCTGTTTTTCAGCCATTATTTACCAACTTTACGCAGAAAAGTGCCGATTACTTTTTCGTCCAGTTCTTTAGCCGCATCATGTCCAAGCAACTTAAGCTTATAGTTTAATGCGGTGGCTTCAACAATATTTGCCATGTCGCGTCCAGGGCTGACCGGCAGCTCATAGTAGGGGAATTTTATACCCAGCACTTCAATTGCGCCGGGCTGAATACCGGTACGCTCTTCTTCGGCATCGTTCATATAAGGGTGCAGATTAATCACGATATCGAGCATCGCATCGCGCCGAATCGCTGATACACCGAAAAGACTGGGCACATGAACAATACCCACACCGCGGATTTCCATATGATAACGCGTCAATTCGTGAGCAAAGGCTGTTATACGCCCGCCGGTACGCACCATTTCCGTCACATCATCAGCCACCAGACTGTATCCCCGGCCTATCAGCGAAAGTGCAGTTTCGCTCTTGCCGATCCCGGCCTGCCCCTGAAGCAGTACGCCAATGCCCATAATTTCGAGCATCGTCCCCTGAATCCGTGTACGCGGCGCCGAAAGCTCCTCCAGAATCAATGTGCATTCATTGATGAAATGGCTGGTAATCATCGTGGTACGGAACAGCGGTGTTTTATATTCTTCCGCCAGCGCTCTGATCTCCGGCAGCGGATTGCGGTTTCTGGAAATGATCACGCCGGGAACGTTTTTTTCGAACATTTCGCGCAAACGGGCTTCGCGTTCCTTAGAACTCAGGCTTTTGAGGTAAGTAAACTCGGCCAGACCGAATACCTGCAGACGGCGCTGGGCGAAATACTGAAAAAAACCGGTCAGGGCGAGACCGGGCCGGTTGAGAGATTTTTCCTCAATCTCCCGGTTCAAATGACCATCGCCCCACATCAGTTCGAGCGCCAGACGCTCAGCCCCGGTGTCCAGCAGATCTTTCAGTGTAATCGCCACAGCGTCGGATTCCTCTTATTTCGCCGGATGATGGTGATGATCCTGCACCTTCTGGTGCAGCTTGCGCAGCTGATGTTCGGCCTTTTCGAGCGCTTCATCAATGGAGGTGTACATATTCTCGGAGGATGACTTGCCTTCTACATGAATATTTTTCCCTTGCACAAGAACTTCGGCAAAATGTTCGCGTTTCTGCAAGTCGAGCACGATGCGCACGTCTTCGACGCGCGGAAAATCAACCAGCGTTCGTTCCACTTTGCCGTAAATGTGCTCCCGGATTGCATCCGTTATTTCCACATGCCTTCCTGTGATATGTACCTGCATGAGCTTCTCCTTTCGCTGTTACATGCTGAACCGCGGGCCCAGATAAAGCTCACGGCTCATCTCATCATTAACCAAAAATGAACTGGCGCCTTCGCGCAGCACCTTGCCTTCGCACATCAGATAGGCGCGATCCACCACCGCCAGCGTTTCGCGCACATTATGGTCGGTAATCAGCACGCCGAGCCCTTTCGCGCGCAGATCCTTGATGATTTCCTGCACTTCATAAACCGCCAGCGGATCGACGCCGCTGAACGGCTCATCGAGCAGAATCAGCGACGGATTGGTCACCAGCGCGCGGGTGATTTCCAGCCGCCGGCGCTCGCCGCCGGAAAGCGTGTACGCCCGCTGTTTAGCCAGATGGGAAATCTTGAGTTCATTGAGCAGAAATTCCAGCCGGTCACGGCGCTCGCGACCGGAGATCGGCAGCGTTTCCAGAATAGCCATCACATTTTCCTGCACCGTGAGCTTACGGAAAATTGAGGGTTCCTGTGAAAGATAGCCCAGTCCCATGCGGGCACGTTTGTACATGGGCACCTTGGAAACATTACGATCCTTGAACCAGACTTCACCGGCTGTCGGATGGATCAGTCCGACCACCATATAAAAAGTCGTCGTCTTGCCCGCGCCGTTCGGGCCAAGCAGCCCGACGATCTCGCCGGGACGGACGTTGATATCAACTTCATTCACCACGGTGCGCCCGCGGTAGCTCTTCACCAGTTTTTCAGTCCGGACTAAATAGGTCTCTTCCATTTTATTTCTCAAAGAAGTCAGTTTTAATACCTTTATCGGGATAGATCACCAAACGGGCCCGCGGCTCGCACACCATGCGTCCGGTAGCGCGCCAGAAACGGATTCGATCTCCAAACAGTGCATTCTTCCCGTCCTGCAAACTCGGTTTATCTTCCAGCACAAACTCATCGGTTTTAACGTCATACACGGCTTTCCCGGCATTCGCCTCCCGTTCTTCGCTGACGATTTTAACGTTGGTCAGAGCCTCGATCCAGTTAATTTCATTCTTTTCACCGAGCTGCACTTCCAGCGTACCGCTGTCCATCACCATGCCCGGATCCTGGACATGAACATTCTGTTCGAAACGGACGGTTTTGGCTTTGTAGTTAAGAAAAAGCTCTTTGGACGTAATGACGGTCACCGCATTTGTTCCCCGGTTTATTTTCAGAGAAGTAATGTTCAGCAAATCATTTGTCCGGCGGCTTTCCTTCGGAACAGCAACGCCGGGCACATTATTCGTTCGGCGATTATCCTTCGTTGCCGCGGCGCTCTTCACCTTCTGCATGGCATCTTCAATTGTCACCTGGCATTGATTTAAAATCCGCACCGTACTGTCACCCGGCTTCAGAAAATAGCCCTGCCCGCGCACGTGCATTTTTTCCATATCTGCGGCCACCGGCGCATCCGAATGGGCTTCGCGTGTTTTCTGATTATAAAAACAGTACGGCGAAGTCACATTCATCACCGTGTTGCTTCCCTTGTAGAACTCGATATGCAGTCCGGTAATGCTCACTTCACCGTTCTCGCCTATTTCGGCGCGTTCACCGAAGAGCTGCGACGTCATCACGCCTTTAGCGTCGTACTCGGGAACGCGGAACGATGAAATTTCAACGCCCGCCATCTGGGCCTGTGCGACAGGCGCCAGCAGTGCCGGCAGGATACAGACTGCGCGTTTCCAGCTTTTACCGTTCTTTTTCATAATGTTACTCGGAAACCGCATTCGTCATCCCGGGAATATCCAGAAAACCGGCCTTACGACCGTCACCCAGCGGAATTTTCAGTTTTTCACAGCGCATCTCCGTCCCGTCACTGCTTTGCACATGCACCTCTTTTTCAAACCGCACCATTTTCGCGGTGTAATCAAGGAACAGCTCTCTGGAAGTAACGGTAACGACCCCGCCGGTAACCGCGCCGCCGGCAGCAGGAGCGGAATTCGTCAGCCCGCCGGAAAGAAGCGAGTTTTTCAAACTGCCGGCATTCTCCATCACCACATGGACATCATTAAAAACCCGCACGTTGTGATTCGACGGATTCCAGTTGAACCCGCGGCCGGTCACTTGAATTTTATCAGCAACCGCGGAAACGGCTTCATCCGAGTACGCCTCGCGCTTCTGTGAGTTATAAAAGCAGAACGGCGATTCAATGGTCACAAACTTTGCGCCGGCCTGATAGAACTCAAGATGCAGTCTTTCGATCTTCACCTCGCCCCCCGCACGGACTTCGGCGTGTTTACCGAAAAGCTGCGCGGTCATATTGCCCTGATTGTCATATTCCGGCACGCGGAAGCCGGACAGCTCCATGCCCTGCTCCTGCGCCGGCACACCAACCGCCAGCGCACAGACCGCCGCCAGAAGATTCCAACCCTTGGAAAAATTTTTCATTTCACTTCATTAATCGCGTTCAGTTTTTTCCAGAGTTTCGGAACTTCGGCGAACGGCATTGCGTTGGCCTTGTCCGAAAGCGCCTTGGACGGATCCACATTCGTCTCAAGAAAAATTCCATCCACACCGACCGCCACCGCGGCCTTTGCCAGATACGGCGCAAACCGGCCGTCGCCGCCCGACGAGTCGCCCTGTCCGCCCGGCGACTGAACGCTGTGCGTTGCGTCGAAAATCACCGGATAGCCCAGCTCGCGCATGATCAGCAGACTGCGCATATCCGCCACCAGCGTGTTGTAGCCGAACGAAACGCCGCGCTCCGTTAGCAGAATCTTCGTATTGCCGGTCTCTTCCAGCTTTTTGATCACGTTCTTCATATCCCACGGCGCGAGGAACTGGCCTTTTTTCACATTGACCGCCTTACCGCTCTCGCCCGCCGCCACCACGATATCGGTCTGGCGGCAGAGAAACGCCGGAATCTGAAGTATATCCACCACCTGCGCGGCCAGATGAATATCCTGCTCGCTGTGGATGTCGGTCAAAATCGGCACGTTATACTTCGCCTTGATCTCGGCCAGAATTTCGAGCCCTTTGGCAATGCCCGGCCCGCGATAGGAGTTAATCGACGTCCGGTTGGCCTTATCGTACGATGCCTTGAAAATCAGCGGCACGTTCATCTTCTTCGACATGACGACCAGCCGCTTCGCCATATCCATGCACAGCTCGCGGCTCTCAATCACACACGGCCCCGCAATCAGCGCCAGCGGATTATTCCCGCCGAATTTAACACCTTCCACATTCACCACTTTAGTCATTTTTTTCTCCCGTAAATTCCCGGCTCTTCCGCCGCAATCATCGTCTGTTCCGCCGGACGGCTTTTTTCATAAAGCACTTCCGGACACAAATCCGCACCGTTGTCCCATTCAACCGAATCAAAGCTTACATGCACCGTTTCAAACAGCTTCCGATCTTTCAACTCCGCAAAGACCCCGCAGTCCAGATAAAGCATCATATCAAACAGCCTCTTCTCGCCGTTATCAAACAAAAGCTCAACCTGATAATCAGGCCGCGCTATCGCATTCTGGACAGTCGGTATCATTTTATTTCAACGGCTCAATTTTAAACGGCAGATTCCCGTTGGTTGCGAGTTCCCAGTCCGCCAGCAATTCGTCCTGATGAATTGCCGCCCATGCTAAAGTCAGTTTCGCCTGCTTTGCCGGAAGCTTCCCTGTCTCAATCTCGCAGGTCTTGATGTTCACGGTCGCTTTATACTCCTGATAGTAGGCATGAAAATGCGGCGGATTATGTTCCGCCTTATCACAGTACATCCGGACAATAATTCCATAAAACATGCTGATCGTCGGCATCGTTAAACAAAAACCTTTCTACTCAAAAACTCACTCCGCACTGATCACTCATAGTGTGTCCACATGCGGATCACTTTAACCGTTTTGATGTCATCAAGCACCTGATAAACCAGCCGGTGCTGAATATTAAGGCGGCGGGAATAGGCTCCAGCCAGATCGCCGCACAGCTTTTCGTACGGCGGCGGATTTTGCCAAGGATTTTCAGCCACCACATCCAGCAAAGCCTGCGCTTTTAATTTCAAACCGGACTCCGCCAGCTTTTTGGCATCCTTCTGCGCCTGCTTGGTATAAACCAGTTTCCAGCTCACCAGCCCGGCTCCGCATCGCATTCCTCCACCGGCGTTTTAAGCCCTTCCGCAATCGATTCCCGCATACCGGGAACACCGGTCAGATAAAGTGTTTCCTGAACGGAACGCCAATCCTCCTCAGAAATCAGCACCGCCGAATTGCGCTTACCGGCAATCTGCACCGGTTCATGCGAAACCGACACCTCATCCACCAGCGCATACAAATTCTTCCGCGCCTCTGTTGCTGTCATTGTTGTCATATCTTCACCTCGCCCGATAGCGTACGCTTTTACGTACGATAAGCAACCGGATAATCAGGCCGCGCTAAAATGGCTTCGACCTTCAAAATATCTTCCGGCGTGTCGACACCGATACCGACGTCGTCGACCTGCAAGACGTTCATCCGGCAGCCGATGTAGAGCGCGCGAAGCTGTTCGAGCTTTTCCAGATTTTCCAGCCGGCACGGCGGTTCCGCCACCAGTTTCAACAGATAGTCGCGGCGATAGGCATAAATGCCGATGTGCCGCCAATATATCGTAGATGAGGCTTCCAGCCTCATCCCGTCGTTCGGAAAAATGAGGCTGGAAGCCTCATCTACTTTATTTGCCGCATCCCGAATGAAGGGAATGGTTGCGCGGGAAAAATAGAGCGCCTGTCCGTCGCGGGCAAAAACCGCTTTTACCACCGCCGGATTTTTCAGGTCGGCGTCGTTTTTGATCGGCGCGGCGGCGGTGGCCATATCCCAGTCGCCGGAAGTCATCACTTCGGCCAGCCGGTCAATCAGTTCCGGTTCCATCAGCGGTTCGTCGCCCTGAATATTGATCAGCACGTCGCACTCTTCGTTCGCGACGGCTTCGGCGATCCGGTCGGTGCCCGACGGATGGTCGGCGCGTGTCATAACGGCTTTCACGCCGGGAATTTTAAAAGAAGCCACCGCATCCATAATGCGCTGATCGTCCGTGGCGACCAGAACGGCATCCAGCGACTTCGCTTTCACCACCTGTTCGGCCACGCGCTGAATCATCGGCTTGCCCGCAATCATCGCCAGCGGTTTGCCGGGCAAACGTGTGGAAGCCCAGCGCGCCGGTATGACTCCGATCACACGACTCATGCCGCGCTCCCGGAAGTGAACGTGTTCATGTAGGCCAGCAGCTCTTCTTGCGTGCAGCAGGCGGTGCCGAGTTTGCCGACCACAACGCCCGCCGCAAAATTGGCCAGTTCGGCGGCTTCAAGGAAGCTGGCTCCGGCGGCCAGCGCCAGCATGTAGGCGGCGATCACGGTGTCGCCCGCGCCGCTCACATCGTAAACTTCGCGCGCCCGGGTCGGAATATGCTGCGGCGCGGCGCCCTGCTCCAGCAACAGCATGCCGTGTTCGCTCAGCGTCACCAGCAATACTTCGGCGTCCCAGCGTTCCTGCAAAATACGGCCCGCTTCGATCAGCGGTTTGTCTTCCAGCGGATTGGCCGCCGGACGGACATACGGAAGCCCGGCGACGGCAAAGGTTTCGCGGCGGTTCGGACTGGCGAACGTAATGCCGCCGACGTTGAGAGGATGATTGTCTTTCGGATCGTAACCGACCGGAATGCCCGCTTCGTGCGCGGCGTCAACAAGGATATCGATGACATCCTGTTCCAGCGTTCCTTTGCCGTAATCCTCAATAATCACGGCGGTCGAATTTTTGACTGCTTCGCGCAGTTTGGCGGCAAATTTTTCTTTATCGGCACCGGTCCACTCGGGATAGCGCTCATGGTCTACGCGCACCACCTGCTGGCGTTCGGCGATCACGCGGGTTTTCACCGTCGTCTGCGAGCCGGGCAGTTCATAGACCGCGCCGCAATCGATATCCATGCCGGAGAAAACCCGTTTGAGTTCCGCGCCGTGCTCATCTTTTCCGAGAATTCCCGCCGCCAGACACCGTCCGCCGAGCGCGGCGACATTGGCGCAAACGTTGCCTGCGCCGCCGGGCATATATTTTTCGCCGGTCACTTCCACCACCGGCACCGGCGCTTCGGGGGAAACCCGCGAAACGGTTCCATAGATAAAGCGGTCGAGAATCAGATCGCCCGCCA
>JBAZTQ010000083.1:0-14084 GCA_041661845.1 Kiritimatiellales bacterium
AAGCTGCCGGTGTTTTCCGTCGCCGGTGAGCCCTACAACGAACTGCTGGCGCGCATCGCGCTGCAGGCCGAAGTGGATATCATCATTCTCGGCGGCATGGGGCTGAAGCACGACGACTATCTTTATTTCCGGGACTATCTTGAAGAAAACGGCGCGCTGTCGCGGTCGATTCTTTTTGTGCATACCGCATCCGACCCGACGGTGGAATGTCTGCTGGTTCCGGATATCGCGCTGGCGGTTGCCGAGCAGTTCGCCCTGAAAGACAAGCGCGTGCTGGTACTGCTGACCGATATGACCAACTTTGCCGATGCGATGAAGGAAGTCGCCATCACGATGGAACAGATTCCTTCGAACCGCGGTTATCCCGGCGACCTCTACAGTCAGCTGGCTTCACGCTACGAAAAGGCGGTGGACTTTGAAGGCGCGGGATCCATCACCATTCTGGCGGTGACGACCATGCCGGGCGACGACGTGACCCATCCGGTACCGGACAACACCGGCTACATCACCGAAGGACAGTTCTATCTCAAGAACGGACGCATTGAGCCGTTCGGTTCGCTCAGCCGTCTGAAGCAGCAGGTGAACGGCAAAACGCGCGCCGACCACCGCACCATCATGGACACCATGATTCAGCTCTACGCCTCCTACAAAGAAACTTTGGAAAAGCAGTCGATGGGTTTCCGCATGAGCGGCTGGGACAGCAAGCTGTTGAAATATGGCGAACGGTTCGAAAAGGAAATGATGGCGCTCTCCGTCAACATTCCGCTCGAAGGCGCGCTCGATCTCGGCTGGCAGATTCTGGCCGACTGCTTCGAGCCGCAGGAGACCGGGATGGCTTCGAAACTGACCGACAAATTCTGGCCCAAGAGGTAATAAACACAAGGGCACAAAGAGCTCCAAGTAAAACTTGGTGACCTTTGAGGCCTTGAGCGAAGCGGGTGTTTGAAAAAAGTTGAACCTGAATGGCGAAGATTAAATACACGAAGAACGAGTTGAAGACGCAGCGCGACGCGCTGACGCGCTTCCGGCGCTATCTGCCGACGCTGCTGCTCAAGAAGCAGCAGTTGCAGCTCGAAATGCGTATGCTTGAAGCGCAGCTCGCCGCCAAGCACGCCGAAGAAGAAAAGGCGCGCGCGGATCTGGCCGCCTGGGTGAAACTGTTTTCCGAACCGTTCGATTTTGCGCCGTATATCAAGGTCGCGGAGATCAGGCGCTCCAGCGGCAATATCGCCGGGGTCACCATTCCAATGTTTGAAAGTCTGCGCTTTGAAGAAGCTCTGCCCGACCTGTTTGAAACGCCGACGTGGGTTGACGGAGGGATTGATCTGCTTCGGCAGCTCATCCGCCTGCGGATCGAGCGGCAGGTGATCGAAGAACAGCACCGGCTGCTCTCCGACGAATTACGCACGACGTCGCAGCGCGTGAATCTGTTCGAGAAGGTTAAAATCCCCGAATGCCGCGAAAACATCCGCGTCATCCGTATTTTTATGGGCGATCAGCAGACCGCCGCCGTCGCCCGTTCCAAAATCGCCAAAAGCAAGAGTGTAGAAAAGGTGCGCTCCGCATGATCGTCAAAATGAAAAAACTGACGCTGCTGTGCACGGCCGCTTCGCAGGAGAGCACGCTGAATGCGTTGCGCGGGCTGGGTGTACTGCACGTCGAACCGGTTCGTATGCCCGAAGGCGGCGATCTGGAGCAGGCGCGCAACCACCTTGTTTACGTGCGGCGCGCGCTCGAAGTGCTTCAGAAGCATCCTCATATCGAACCGTCTGATGATCCGGTCGACACGGTGATTGAGAACGTCTGGAAGCTGATTCATCAGCGTGTTGAGCTGGAAGAAAAGCTCGAAATGCTGCGGATGGAACAGCAGCGCCTGGTGCCGTTCGGCGAGTTCGATCCGGATGCGGTTCGCGATCTGGCGCATAAAGGGGTCGCCGTGCGGTTTTTTCAGGCTTCAGCTAAAGAAAAAATCAGCGTGCCGGACGGATGTGTGCTGAAAGAACTCAGTCGTGACCGCGGCACCATTACTTTTGCTGCAATCAGTCGTATCGGAGCAGAGCTGGCTGTACAGGAAATGCCTCTTCCGGAACATTCGCCGGCCGTCGTGCGGGAACAGATCGCAAAAGTCGAGCATGAGCTTGGCCGGGTTGATGAGGCGTTCGGGCTGTATGCCGGAGATCGCCAGCGGATCACGGCGGTAGTTCTGCAGTCTGAGGACACCGTCCGTTATCTCGAGGTGAAAACGGGCATGGGCGGAGAAGGCCCGGTTGTTTATATGCAGGGATTCTTCCCTTGCGAACAGGAGCCCGCGGTGCGGAAGGCGGCGGCGCTGAACGGCTGGGCGGCGATGGTTCGCGACATCGGCGAAGGGGACGATCCGCCGACCCTGCTGCGCAGTCCGAAGTGGGTCCGCCCGATTAATGCCGTATTTCAAATGATCGGGGTGTCTCCCGGTTATCACGAAGTGGATATCAGCGCTGTGTTTCTGGTTTTCTTCAGCCTGTTTTTCGCCATGCTGGTCGGCGACGCGGGCTACGGAGTTCTCTTTCTTGTGCTGACTCTGATCGGGAAGCTGAAGTTCCGGAAAGCGCCGCAGGACGTATTCAATCTGCTGCTGATCACCAGTGTCAGCACCATCATCTGGGGCGTACTGACCGGCACCTATTTCGGTCTTTCCAATATTCCCGCTCCGCTGAAACAGCTGCGGCTGGGCTGGCTGACGGGCCCCGAAGCGGACGCGCATATCATGTGGCTGTGCTTCCTGATCGGCGCGGTACACCTGACCATCGCGCATGCCTGGAACGCCGTTCGCATTTGCAACACCTGGCAGGTGCTGGCGCAGATCGGCTGGATAGGTTCCACCTGGACGATGTTTTTCGCCGCCCGTACGCTGGTGCTCAACGCCCCGTTCCCGCCGGTGATGGGCTGGGTGCTTGCGGTCAGTGTGGTGCTGATTCTGTTTTTCATGACCCCGGTGACCAAAATAAAAAGCGAATGGTTCAACTACGTCATTCTGCCGCTCAACATCGTCAGCAATTTTGTGGACGTGGTCTCCTATGTCCGTTTATTCGCCGTCGGTGTGGCTTCCTTTGCTTTGGCCAGTGCGTTCAATCAGATGGCGATGGATGTCGGGTTTAACAGTTTTTTAAGCGGACTCGGCGCGTCCATGATTCTCTTCTTTTCCCATCTGCTGAACATTGTGCTGTCGGCGATGGGCATCATGGTTCACGGCATCCGGTTGAATACACTCGAATTTTCAGGGCACATCGGTGTGCAGTGGGCCGGGCGGAAATATGATCCGTTCCGGAAGATTTCAGCAACAGACGTATAACAAGGAGAAATTAATATGGATGCAGCAATGATGAAGGCCGTGGCGCAGGCCGGTGCCGTGGCGACCCTCAGTCTGGCAGCTCTTGGATCTGCTATCGGGGCGTGCGCCGCCGGTTTGTCGGCCGTTGGCGGATGGAAGAAATGCTATGCGCAGAAAAAAGCCGCTCCGTTTATTCTGGTGGTTTTTATCGGTGCGCCGCTTTCACAAACCATTTACGGAATGATCCTGATGAACGCCATCCGGAATGCGCCGTCGTTCGAAAACTGGCTGGCGATGGCAACGGCCGGAATTCTGGGCGGCATCGCGCTGGGCGTGTCCGCCTGGCTGCAAGGGCGGGCCGGAGCGGCCTGCGCGGATGCGCTGGCGGAAACCAATCAGGGGTTCGGCAACTACCTGATGACCATCGGTATCATTGAAACCGTCGCGCTGTTTGTGCTGGTGTTCTCGCTGGGCACGTTCAAGTAATCGCCCGGCCCGCGGCGCCCGGATTCCGGTGTTTGGAAAAATGGCTCTAAATTTTTCCAGACATCGGAACATTTTATCAGTAGGTTTTCCGGACATTTGGAAGAATTTTTATGAACCTGCAGGAACTCAATCAGATTAGAGAAACGGCGCTGGCCGAAGCACGCGGAGCGGCGGACGGCTTCGCGCTCGAAGCGGTGCGCATCAAATACCTTGGCCGCAACGGACTGCTGCCCGAAGTCATGGCGCAGCTCAAAGAAGTACCAAACGAAGAGAAACCGCTTTTCGGCAAAGGAGCCAATGCGCTCAAAAATGAGCTGACGGAGCTGATCAAAGAACGGCAGGGCTCGCTGACTTCCGGCGCAAAATCCGGTGCGGCGTTTGATCCGACCCTGCCGGGACTCTGGCCGGAGCTCGGCTCGGAACATCCGATCAGCAAGGTCACAGCTCGCATCGTTGAAATCTTCCAGACGCTCGGCTTTACCGTTGCCGACGGACCGGATATCGAAACGGTCTGGAACAACTTCGACGCGCTCAACACACCCGCCGACCATCCGTCGCGTGACGAGCAGGATACGTTTTATCTGAACAGCGGTGATCTGTTGCGCTGCCACACTTCGCCGGTGCAGGTGCGCTACATGGAAAGCCACCGGCCGCCGATCCGCATCATTGCGCCGGGACGCTGCTACCGCCGCGACACGCCGGACGCCACACATAGCGCCAACTTCCATCAGGTCGAAGGGCTTTTCGTCGCGGAAAAAGTTTCGATGGCCGACCTGAAAGGCACGCTGGCCTATTTCGCCAAACAGTTCCTTGGCGATGAAGTAAAAATCCGTTTCCGTCCGCACTTCTTCCCGTTCACCGAACCGAGCTTTGAAGTCGATTTCTTCTTCGAAGTCGGCGGCAAGAGCCGCTGGATTGAAATCCTCGGCGCGGGCATGGTCGACCCGAACGTCTTCCGCAAAGTCGGCTACGATCCGGATAAAGTCACCGGGTTTGCCTTCGGCATGGGGATTGAGCGCCTCGCCATGATCATGTACGGAATTAAAGACATCCGTAACCTCTATGAAAACGACGTGCGGTTCCTGTCGCAGTTTTAGTCGCCGGCACCCTGCGGTTGATCGGAGAACTCAATTATGATTTTCCGTCCATCTCATCATTTAGTGTTCGCCCTTTGCCTCATGTTGACTGCGGTTGCTGCGGGCAAGGACGCACCGTTGCGCCTGCCGGACCATGAGGCCCAGCAACGGTTCAGTGACAAGCTCGCTTCGGCGCATGGCGATGTCGCCGTTCTCGAAAAGCTGCTTGATGATGACATTCTCGCTTTCCAATCCTTGATTGAAGAGGGGTTTGTTTTTCGGCAGAAGATTGCGGCCAGCGCGATAGAACTCAAGGCCAAGTCCGATGCGGGCCGGCCGCTCACCGGTGCCGATCTCGACAGTTTCAACAGCGGTATCGGCAGCGGTTTGGAAATTGCCCGCCGCGTCTTTGCCGTTGTGGATACACATGCCAATTGGCGTACAGTTTCCGCTAAAGAACTGAAGAAGGCCGGCTTTTCTGCGCCGCTTCCGGTGCCGCTTCAGACCAAGGGTACGATGCTTTCTCTGGCGGGCTCGCTTGCTCTGTACGACACTTACCGGCTCGAAATCACCGCGCTCGCGGAGAACGACAAGCTTCGCCGCATTCTCAACGGCGGCGACAAAGGCTATAAAAATAAAAAGAACCTGCTCGATGATATGACGGAAGAGTTCCTTTCCATTTCCAAACGCGATCGCGCCGCCGCCGAACTCCGTTACTGCGAAGAAAACCAGTTTGCCACCGCCGCCTGCTACGGCGGACAGAATACTCTCCGCTGGCTTCAGCAACTGATTGCGCAAAGCCCGGCCCGCGATATGCTCCGCGGCGACATTATTCCTGCTCCCGCAGTTATGGCCGAACACGCCTCCGCCCGCATCGGCATGATATTTGGCGACATTAAGGGTCTTGGCGATGAGTCGATGAGCACGGTCAGCCTTTGTTTCGGAAATACCGTCGGTCTGGTTGAAGTCCGCAGGGGCAAGCTGTGGAAAGATGCCGCGGTTGCCGCCCGCATTAAGAGCGTGCTTCGTCCCGGTGACATCCTGCTGGAGAAAACACCGTTCCGCCTCACCGACAGTTTTATTCCCGGCCACTGGGGGCACGTTGCTGTCTGGATCGGCACGGAGGCGGAGCTGAAGGAGCTCGGCTTGTGGGATGATCCGGTGGTGAAGCCGTACCAGACCGGAATCCGCGCCGGCAAGTGCATTGTGGAAGCACTGCGCTCCGGCGTCACGATGAACACCGTTGAACATTTCATGAACATTGACGACTTCGGGGTTCTCCGCCGCAACCCCGCACTTGATCGCGACATGCTCCGGCACCACATCCTTCTTGCTCTCCGGCAGGTCGGTAAAGCATACGACTTTAATTTCGATATCGAGACGACGGACAAGATCGTCTGTTCCGAGCTCGCCTATGTCGTGTACACCGATATGATCTGGCCCACCGCGAAAGCGCTCGACCGTTACACGATCAGTCCCGACAACGTTGCTCTCAAAGCGCTCAACGGCGGCCCGTTCGAGCTCGTTCTCTTTTATCACGACGGCAGGCCGGTGAACGAGAAACCTCTGGAACTGATGGCTGAGCTGATGAACAAAAACGTCTCCGCAGCAAAGTAGGGCCGGGGTGCATCCTTGACTAAATCGCCGCATTCAAATACATATTCCGGCGCGAATATGTCTCGCGGGGACTGCAATTTTTACCTGAAAAGCGATTTCTTAAATGAGCAAAATTATTCCAATCGATGTGCTGGGTGAGTGCAAGGTTGATTCGCCGTTCCAGGCGCAGCAGCAGGAATTTTTCAATGACGGCAACGGAGTAATCTGCCGGGTGCATTCGCTGGATTACGCGGCGGGTTCCTCCGTGGATGAAATCGAATACTTCCAGCGGGCGGGTGCCCGCGAAAAAATCTATTTCAACCCGGCCGAAGTTACGGTCGGCGTGGTGACTTGCGGCGGGCTTTGTCCGGGACTCAACGACGTGATCCGGGCCGTGACGTTCTGCGCGCTGGAAGGCTACGGCGTGAAGCGAGTGCTCGGCTTCCAGTACGGCTACGAAGGACTGGTCGCCAAATATTTCCATCCGCCGATCGAACTGGACACCGACAACACCGACGACATCCACGAAAAGGGCGGCACGGTTCTGAAATCGTCGCGCGGTCCGCAGGATGTCAAAGAGATCGTCCATACGCTGCGTCACTACAAAGTGAATATTCTCATCACGATCGGCGGCGACGGTACATTGCGCGGTGCGCGGGACATCCAGGATGAGATCAAGGCGCAGGGCTTGAAGATCGCTGTCATCGGTGTGCCCAAAACAATCGATAACGACATCGGCATGATTGAGCGGTCATTCGGTTATGAAACGGCCGTGCAGGGCGCCTGGGGCGTGGTCAACTGCGCTCACGCCGAGGCCAAAGCCTACCGCCATGGTGTCGGGCTGGTTAAGCTGATGGGGCGCGAGTCCGGCTGGATTGCGGCCTCCACGGCCACTTCCAACAGCAATGTCAATTTCTGTCTGATTCCTGAAGTGCCGTTTGATCTCGACGGACCGAACGGCTTTTTTGAGCACCTCCGGCAGCGGCTGGAACACAAAGACCACGCCGTCGTGGTGGTGGCGGAGGGCGCGGGGCAGAACCTGATTCCGCACGGCGACGGGAAAGACAAGTCCGGCAACAAGAAGCTGGCGGACATCGGAGTTTTTCTGCGTGATGGAATGCAGCACTGGTTTGCCGGAAGAAACCTTGAGATCAACGTCAAATATTTTGATCCCAGCTATTTGATCCGCAGCACACCGGCCAACGCCAACGACGCGGAATACTGTCTTTCCCTCGGGTACAATGCAATGCACGCCGCGATGGCCGGCAAAACCGGCATGGTGGTCGGGCTGCATAATCACCGGCTGGTGCATATGCCGGTTTCCATGATCGGCAAGCGCAAACTGGTTGATCCGCGCGGATGGAACTGGCAGACGGTCCTGCAGACCACGCGCCAGCCGGTCTGTATGGTGAACGAAGCTTAAATTTTCTGCCGTTTGGAAGCCCGGTCATAGAATGATCGCAACTGTTGCGGGGAGATTCTCAGCACTGCGCCGAGCAGAATCAGTTGATTACGGAATGTTGTACGGAAAACGCCCAGCCGCCGCCAGCGGCGTCCGGAAGTGATCGCCGCTTCAGGCAGGGTGATGATTTTACCAAATTGCCGCGCACGGCAGACCAGTTCCGCATCCTCCAGAATCGGCTGTTCAGGAAATCCGCCGATGCGATCAAAGGTTTCGCGGCGCAGAAAAAGTCCCTGATCGCCGTACGGCATGCGGAACAGCCGGGAGCGGAGATTGGTTCCCCATTCGACGGCAGCGATCCCGCGCAGCCGCTCCTTGATGCGGAAGCGGAATGCGCCCAGCGCAATCTGCGGATTCTTGAGCGCCGCCCGGATCATAAAATCCCAGTTGTCCGGCAGTTCGGTGTCGGCGTGCAGAAAAAGCACAATCGTCCCGGAAGCGGACGCGGCTCCCGCGTTCATCTGCACGGCGCGTCCTTGTGCAGCGGAAATAACTTTTGCTCCGGCTTCCTGCGGGAGCCGGACGGTGCAGTCTGTGCTTCCCCCGTCGGACACGATGCATTCGACGTTAAAACCCTCCAGTACTTTTCCAAGGGTTGGAAGAATGGTTTCCGCTTCGTTCAGGGTCGGAATGATGACGGATATTTTTTGCGGCACATCGTCCGGCAGATCCACGTCGCCGAGTTCGGGAAGGAGCTTCGGCTTGCCGGGAGCTGCCGCGAGCGTCTGTTTCAATACTTGTTCTGTGCCCCACGCAATGTCCCTGAAAAGTTCCGGAATGAAGCGGCGCAGGCCGATCAGGTAATAGCCGCCGTCCGTCGCCGGGCCGATGACACAGTCGGACGTTTCCAGCCGCTGGAAACCCTTGCGGATATTTTTCCAATGATTGGAAGGGCAGTCGCAGCCGATGACGACGACCCGCGTTGCGCCTGCGCTGAAATGCGCCTGAAACGCGCGGGTCATCCGCTCGCCGAGGTCGCCGCCGCCCTGTTCGGTATAGTGCAGGTCGTTGCCAAGCCATCCGCGCATTTTGGTTTCCGTTCCGCCGGTATAGCGGATTTCAATCTGCGCACCGGTTTTACGCGCCTGCCGGACGGTGTGTTCGGTCATTTGACGTTGAAGCGCGGCGGCACCTTCTGCGCCCAGCGCGGGAATCAGCCGCGTCTTCGCTTCGCCGGAAACCGGGAAACGGGTGAAGACGATGAGTTTTCGTTCCGGCCCGATGAACCGGCCGTATGAGGGTTGCAGTGCGGCGCGCAGGATGGTGTACAGAATTTTTGTTCCGGCCAGAATCACGCCCCGGACGGTTCCGGATATTTTGGAAACGCCGATGCGGCGGCGGTAACTCACGGCCGTTTCGGACGCAGGAATGGATACCTTTGCCGCCTTGACCTGCATTTCGACGGTCCAGCCGAAACCGGTGTCCTCCATACGCAGTTGCTGCAATGTGGAAAACCGGATGGCGCGAAACGGTCCTAAATCGGTGTAGCGAACCTTCCAGAACAACCGGATCAGCAGACAGGACAGCCGGTTGCCGAATCTGGCCTGCGGGGTGAGTGCGCCGCGTTCCCGGCATCCCAGAACGCGCGAGCCGATTATCATGTCCGCTTCATTGCGGATGATCGGATCGACCAATCGATCCATCTCCTCCGGGTAGTCGCTGAAATCGCCATCCAGAAAAACGACGATATCCGGGGCGGAGAGCGCGGCGATGCCGGCCAGACAGGCCTGCCCGTAACCGCGCCGCGGTTCGATGATCACACGGGCTCCGGCGTTACGGGCGGCGTTGACGGTGCTGTCGGTCGAACCGTTATCTGCCACGATGACTTCATCAGCCCATGCGGGAACGGCCTGAATAACCTGCGCGATGGACAGCTCTTCGTTGAGCGCAGGGATGATGACAGAGATCCTTTTATCCCGCCTCATACCGCAGTTCCTTTCTTCGAACGGTTTCCCGGATCAGCAGAATCCAGACCGGCACATATTCCAGCCAGACAATCCCCTGATTAAACACGGCGTTCTGTCCCCGGGCGTAAAAATAAAAGTTGAGGTAATACAGCGGCATGAGCCCGATCAGAAGCAGCAGCGATCCTCTCGGGCGGAGCGCAAGCAGCGGAAGCATCCAAAGGGTGTACCAGGGAAACTGAGCCGGACTGAGCAGGAAGAGTCCTGCGACCGCCAGCAGCATCCGCTCCGCCAGCTCTTCTCCCGATACGGCTGGCCGCCGCGCCAGCCAAAGCACCCAGCCTGCCAGCAGGCCCAGCGTGATGATTCGCGTGGCTGATGCGGCCCGGGCGGGATCTCCGGACAGAAGCTGTATGCCGGATCGAAGAGCCATAAAAAGCGCATCATTCATTTCCCAGCCTTGAGCGTAGGCCATGAATCCGGATGCAGTTCCTGTGATGCCTTGGATTGCCGGGGCCATCAGCAACACAAAGATTCCCGCCGCGACAGCTCCGGCGGCGAGCATCTTGCGGGGAGCGGATAGGAGTGGACGGAACAGAAACGGAAGAAGAACCAGCGGCCACAGTTTTATTCCGGCGGCAAGCGCGATACATGCGGCTGCCCAAACCGGTTTTTTCTTCAGCGCCAGAAACAGCGCGCCTGTCACAAACGGAAGCGCCAGCACGTCCATGTGTGCGCCATTCACACTTTGCATGATGAGCAGCGGGCACCACCAGTAGATAAGAGCGAGAGAAGGCGGTCTCCGCAAGTGGCGCAAAAGCAGTAAAATCAGCGCCAGCGTTGCCGAGTCAAACAGCAGCAGAACCAGTCTCCAAGCGGTCAGACTCCAGGGAGCCATGAGATGCGCCAGCGCGAAAACGCCCTGTGCGAGCGGAGGATAAATGGTGCGCAGTGCGGGATGATTGATATTTCCGAGAACGTCGCGTCCTTCCTGAGCGAGCAGTTGGAAGTCTTCCGAACCGTTGCCCGGACTGCCGGCGGCGGGAATTTCCTGCGGTGCATAGGCATAGGGGCTGTGTCCGTGCGCGGTTACAGCACCGTCCCAAAGGTAGCGCCGGAAGTCATCCTCCAGAACGGGTGTTGAAAAAAGCAGGATCGCCCGCAGCACAACACCCACCGCAATCATATAAATTAAATCGCCCCGGGTTCCGCCGGAACGGGTTGCTGACCGGCTCGCCAGCAGCCACACCAGACCGGCTGATAATTCGAGCACCACCAGCCGGAATACCGGGCGCTCCGCGAGCGGATGGCCGGGACTGAAGCGCGACGAGAGCAGAAGAAAAGTCCCGTGCATGGCAATCAGTACCGCCCCGGCGAACCGCAAGCTGCTGAAGCGTTTGAAAATTCCGGACGGATGCATGCGAAAAAGAATAACTTTTGCGTCTTTCCAAAGCAGGTAAATTTGAAAACATTCCCTCATGAAGCTCATCCGGTGCACTCCCGATCATGCCGAGGCGATCCGCGCGATTTTTAACGAGGTGATTCTCACGTCAACGGCGCTCTACGAATACCGGCCGCGTACGCCAGAGATGATCGCCGACTGGTTTCAGGTGAAGATGAAAAATCGCTATCCGGTGATCGGCCTCGAAACGGCTGACGGCGTGCTGGCTGGGTTTGCCAGTTACGGCCCGTTCCGGGATCGTCCGGCCTGTAAATATACCGTTGAGCATTCGGTGTATGTGGATCAACGGTTTCGCGGACAGGGTTGCGGGAAACGGCTTGTGAAAGAGTTGATCGCGGAAGCTTCTGCGCAGGACGTGCATGTAATGATCGGCGCGATTGATGCCTCCAACGCCGCCAGTATCGCACTGCATGAGCAGATGGGATTTACGCACTGCGGCGGCATCAAAGAAGCGGGTTTTAAATTCGGACGCTGGCTCGATCTGGAATTTTATCAGCTCATTCTGCCGGGGCCGAGTCATCCGGATGACAACGGCTGATATCAGAGTTTCCGTTTCAGAGTCAGCCATCCTTTCAGCAACGCGGCGACCAACGGCGTCAGGCGGGTTTTGTTATAGAGCCCGGCAACGCGTTTGACGGCCTCGGCCTGCGTCGGATAGGGATGAATGACGCTTCCGAGTTTTCCCAGTCCCAGGCCTGCGGCCATGGCGACGGAGATTTCGCTGATCATTTCTCCGGCATGAGTCGCGACAATGGTTGCGCCGAGAATCTGACCGCTTCCTTTTTTGACCATCACTTTGACAAAGCCGCGCGCTTCGCCGTCGGCCAAAGCCCGGTCGTTTTCCGCCATTTCGAATTTGAAGCTTTGCGTTTCGATTCCGCGTTCTTTTGCATCGTGTCCGTAGAGCCCGACATGGGCGATTTCCGGGTCGGTATAGGTGCACCACGGCATGTTGAGCGCGCTCAGCTTTTTCTTTCCGCCGAAGAGTGCGTTCTGAATCACAATCTGCGCGGCGGAGTCGGCGGCATGGGTGAATTTCCAGTCCATGCAGCAGTCGCCTGCCGCGTAAATCCGTTTATTGGCGGTGCGCAACCCATCGTCCACTTTAACGCCGTGCCGGGTGTCATATTCAACGCCCGCCGTTTCGAGACCGAGCCCTTCAACGTTGGGAGCACGGCCTGCGCCGACGAGAATTTCGTCGGCCTCAATGACCTGTTCCTGACCGGCGGATTCCGCGACGACCCGTTTGCGTCCGGTGCCGGTTTTTTCAACCCGCAGAATGTTTGTGTCGAGCCGGACATCAATGCCTTCTTCCCGGAACACATCGGCCAGCAGCGCGGAGGCCTCCGGATCTTCTTTGGACAAAAAGCGGGAGCGCTGAATAATGGTGACCTGCGAGCCGAGGCGGCGGAAGGCCTGTGCCAGTTCACAGCCGATCGGCCCGCCGCCGAGGACGATCAAATGTTCCAGGCGTTCGGTGAGATTAAAAATGGTTTCGTTGGTGCGGAATCCGGCTTTTTCCAATCCCTGGAAATCCGGATGAACGGCGCGCGCGCCGGTGGCGATCACAGCTTTTTTAAAGCGCAGTATTTTGCCGTCCACTTCAACGGTATCCGGGCCGGTGAATTTTCCTTCGCCGATAAACACCTCCACGCCGAGATCGCGGTAGCGGGCGGCGGAATCGTTTTTGCTGATACCGGCGCGGATGCGGCGCAACCGTTCCATAACCTTCGGAAAATCTTCTTTCCGGACTTCGGAACCGGTGAGGCCGAAAGCGGCGGCGTTTTTCATTTCCGCCGCCAGCCGGGCCGGACGGATCAGGCTTTTGGACGGAACGCAGCCTACGTTGAGACAGTCGCCGCCCATCAGGTGCCGCTCGATCAAAGCAACTGTTCCGCCGAGTCCGGCGGTTGCGATGGCGGTAATCAGCCCGGCACTGCCTGCGCCGATCACGACCAGATTATAAACAGGCTGCGGTTCGGGATTTTGCCAGTCCGCCGGATGCACGTTGTTCAGCAACTTACGGTTATGTTCATCGTCCGGCAGCACATTGGATTTCCAGTGATTCATCTTTTACTCCTTCAGTTTTCCGCGCGCTTTTTTCACGATGACGGTAAGCAGGGCAATGATCAGCAGAACGATGCCGACGAGAATCCACGGGACGCGGCCCTCCTGTGCGGCGGTGGTGACGGCATCGGTTCCGACAACGTAAAGAATGGTTCCGGGCAGCATGCAGAGGGCGGACCAGAGCACATAAGTCCAGAACGGAACTTTGGTCAGGCCGAAGCCGTAGTTCAGCAGATTGAAGGGGAAAATCGGCACGAGCCGCGTGATGGCCACAATGATCGCGCCGTTCTTTTCCGTCAGCTGATCCAATCGCTGGAACTTTTCGCTCTTTGCCAGACTCGACGCAATCGCATCGCGGGCGAAGTAGCGGGCAATCAGGAAGCAGAAAGCCGCGCCGAGCGTTGCGCCGAAGATCACCGTGGTGATGCCGACAGCCGAGCCGAACAGCGCGCCTGCCGCAATGGTCAGTGCAGAGCCGGGAATCGCAGCGACGGTGGCCAGCGCATAGATTCCTGCGAAGATGAACGGTCCCCAGAAGCCTTGCTCTGCAATCCAGTTTTTCAGTTCACCCAGTTTTTCGCCCAGCCCGAAAACCCGGGCGGCAGCGATCAGCGCGGCCAGCACCAAAATCAGCACCGCCGGTTTAATCCATTTTTTCATCATCATGCCTTTCGTTTTCAGCAGCATCCGCCGCCGGTGCATTTACCATCCGGAGCGACAG
>JBAZTQ010000084.1:0-13954 GCA_041661845.1 Kiritimatiellales bacterium
ATCAGTTGCCCGAAAAATCTTGCATTCTCCCTGTTTGCGGTTTTCAGCAAGCCGGACAAGCCGCCAAACAGCATGCCTTTGCCGCGTCCCGGAATCAGCACCTGAAGCAGCGTATTGCCGGTAGTTTTCCGGGTAAAAGCCTGCTTGATCATCTCGAAAATCTTGATGGCTGCATCCTGGTAGTTATCCTCGACAGCCCCGTTCAAATGCAGACGCGAGCAGGAGACCCCGGCGATTTTTGCCGCTATGTCCTGCTCGATTGAGTCGGCAAAGTGCCGGTCCAAATCGCACAGTACGACCAGATGCCGCTCCCAAACCTGGTTTTCTGCATCGCCGTCTACAACCTGATCGGTCCATACCGGCTTGCACATCAGCATGGCGCTGGTTTCGACCGCTTGTTTTTGTTCCAGGCTGCGGGAGGAAAAACCCTTCATGCGGACGCAAATCCGCCCTTGGTCGTCGCACAAGTCGATATTCAGTTTTTGCACCTTGTCGGTGGGCGAACTGCCGTCGGCGTAACGAATCCACGCCCACATCGTTGCCGACGGCTGCGCCAGCAAAGTCAGCTCATCCAGCGCAAAAGGCAGCGACGCGGCAGTTTCGGGCGCACCGCTTGCGGCGCCTGTCGGCAGCGCATGGCCGGAACCGACCATCAGTCCGATACAGGCTTGCAGGCCGGAATCCATCAAGCCCGGATGCAGCACAAATTGCGCCGCTCCGCTTTCCACGCAGGCGGGTAATACCAGTTTTGCCAATACCTGGGGGGGGGCGTGCGCTCCTTCTCCCTCAGGGACAAATCCGCCGGGAGCGGATTTGCACTCGCCCGCAGGGTGGCGGACAGGACAGTCCGCCATGATTAGGCTGGGATGAGGGGATATAAATAAGCTTTTTTCCTTATTTTGATTTCCCCTCACCCAACCCACTCCCTCTGGAGAGGGCTTTAAGTCAGCAGTATTGACGATTGCTCTATCCTCGGTTACTGCGGCGGCGTTGCCGGGAGCGGAAAAATAAACCGTTTCCAGCCCTTGATGCCCCGGCCCGTACTCTATGCCCATGGCCCTGAACGCGTCATAGCATTGCCCGGCGTCAAGACTGTTCAGTTCCGGCCGTCCGGCGGTTATTTTGTCCCGCAACGCGGCCAAATCCAGCTTTTCTTCCCCGGCATCGTCAGTCGATCCCGGTTGCAGCAGCACCGCCGTGCCCTGGCTGTGCAAAACAGCCGCGTCACCGACTTTACTGTAAATCCGATAGGCGATTTGATTGTGTTGCTCGGGATGCAGGCCGATATGCAACGGCGTCGGTTGATTGCCGAGTACGAACGGTCTGGCCCAGACCACATTTTTCAGCCGGATATTAACCGGGTTGCTGTCCACCTCCGCGCTGACCTGCTTTACCGCCGCCCGCGCCATTTCCAGGTAGGCGACGCCGGGCAGCACCTTCTCGCCCATCACCACATGGTCGGCCAGAAAAAACTCGGTGGCGCTAAACACGGAACTGAATCGCTGCTCCGAAAGATCCGAAGTGTTCTGGTGCATCAACGGATGCAATTGCGCGGGTGCTTGACTGATGCGCCTGTTGCCTCCGGTTTCCGGCAGCCAGTAACGCTGCCTGGCAAAGGGGTACGAAGGCAGAGTGACCCGGCGCGGCCGTCTGCCGGTAAACGCGGTTTCATCATACAGCGCTTGCCAGTCGATATTGACGCCCTTGACCCAAAGCTCGGCCAGTTGCCGGACATTGCCCTCTGCAAACCGCTGTCTGACATTTTCCGGCAAGGCGTCATCTTCATTCAGCGCCCTCAATGCCTCCTTGTTGCGTGTGACAGTACCTTTGTAGCAATCGACGGCTTCCATCCGGCCGAGCTTTGCCTTCAATTCGGCAACCGAGTCCGCGATAACAGCCAGCCGTTCAGCCATTGCCTCGCGCCCGACTTGCAAGGTAAAGGCGATATCCGCTATATCCGGCGTTTCCGAATCCGTCATCCCGTTCAGGAACCGAAGCAGGGTATCGACAACATCGCCAAGCGGGGCTTCGTTCTTGGCCGACAGCAGGATCAGCGCCGGCGCTAATCGTTGCACCGGCGGCAACGGTTGTTCAATATATTCCTCAATCACCACATGCGCATTGGAACCGCCTGCGCCGAATGAACTGACGCCTGCGCGTCTTGGCTGCTCCTTGCCGTCAATGACAGATCGTTGCCAAGGTTGCCCCTGCTGCAAGATAAAAAACGGCGACTGATCCAGCTCTATCATCGGGTTGATAGCGTCGCAGTGCAGACTCCGGTACAGCCGCTGGTGCCTGAGCGCCAACACGGCCTTGATAACCCCGGCAATACCGGCTGCGGTTTCTGCATGGCCGATATTTGATTTGACCGAACCCAGGCCGCAATAGGCTGCATCCGGCATCGCAATGCCTGTGCTGCGATGCAGCTGCTCGAACGCCATTTTCAGGCCGTTTATTTCAATCGGATCGCCCAGCGAAGTGCCGGTGCCGTGGCATTCGATGTAGCCGATGCTGCGCGGGTCGATATTGGCCTTTTGATGGGCCTCGACAATCAGGCTGGCCTGCGCTTTCGGATTCGGCGCAGTCAGCGATGTGGACATGCCGCCATGATTTTCGGCAGAACCCCGGATCACGCCCAGAATGGTGTCGCCATCCTGCTCGGCCCGTTTCAATGATTTCAGCAGCACCGCGCCGACGCCGTCGCTTCGCACATAGCCGTTGGCCTGTTCGGAAAAAGTCTTGCAGCGCCCATCCTCGCAGATCATGCCGACCTTGCTGTACATGATATGCATATCCGGCGAAATCAGCAGATTTGCGCCGCCCGCAATCGCCATTTCGCAGCCTTCGTGCTGAATGCTCAACACCGCCCGGTGCAGCGCCACCAGCGAACTCGAACAGGCGGTGTCGATGACCTGGCTGGGGCCGTGTATGTCGAGGAAGAAGGACAGCCGGTTGGGGCAGAACATGTGCCCGAGACTGGTCAGATGCAGCGCCTCCATCGCGCCGGCACGGTCGATCAGGTGCGCATAATCCTGTAAATTGATGCCCATAAACAGGCCGATTTTGCGGCCGGAAAGGGATTTCGGCGCGTAACCGGCCGACTCGATCAGCTTCCACACGCACTGGATAAACAGGCGGTGTTGCGGGTCCATCAATTCCGCTTCCCTGGGCGACATGCCGAAAAACAGCGGATCAAACTTGTCGATATCCGGGGCAAAGCCGCCGTATTTAACCTTGGTAAATTCGCCCTGCTTCGGGTCGCCGTATACCTGCTGCCAGTCCCATCGCTCGGCCGGAATTTCGCTGATGCAGTCGTCGCCCTGGCGCAGATGTTTCTCGAATTCCTGCAAATTCGGACTGTCCGGGAATATGCCCTCCATTGCGATTATCGCGACCGGTTCGTAGCCGGTTTCACCAGGGCTGCAAACGTTGCTCGGCGTTTGCCGGCGATCCGTTTGATCAACGGCGTGAACTTGCGGCCCGGACGCGGCACTGGCCCTGAATTTACTTATCCAGCTTTTAACCTCGGAATCGATTTCAGCGCTGTCGATGTCGGCTGCGCCAACCGCCTGCACCACAGCAGCGCCCTGCGATACCTTATCGACCGGCTGAACTTCTTCGTTTAGCACCCGCTTCTCGATAGTCTTGCGGTAACGCTGATACAAAATGTCGGCCAATTCGTCCAGATGCCGGGCCTCGAAAAAAACGGTCGGCGCAATCGGCAAATCCAGCAGGTCTGAAATACGTTTCATTATTTCGGTGACGATGATCGAGTCGACACCGTAGCGGGACATATTTTCCCGTACATCCAGCCTGTCCGGCGGAATTTTCAGCACCGTTGACGCGATGTGGGCAATTTCCTGCCTGAATCGAAGTGGCGTTGCATTGGTGGCGGTATCCGTATGTTGTCCGGCTTGCTGCCGGGCTGATGTGTCTGCCGCGCTCACAGGCGCCGGCTCCGGATGTTGCTGCATGTCGGCGCTCGGCTGTTTCGCTTTCTCCGGGGTGCACGGACACGCTTGCTGCGCCTGCTGTGCTGCGGCCTCTACCAGCTCGTTATCCAGGAACTGCTGCATTGCGGCATCCAGATCTTCTGATCCGTCAAATATCATCCGGCGTTCTCCATCATTGTCCTGCAAACTCAACGTTCATCCAGCATGTCGCGGTATTTGCGCGCGACTTTAATAAACTTCCAGAAATCCACTTCCCATAAATGCCGGTGCGAATCCAGGAAATAATCCTGTCCCAAATCCGGGTCGTCTTCCTGCTTGGCCTTGATGAATTTGTCATAGCCTTTGCTTTTGTCAGTAAACGCCTTGATATAGCTTCTGACGAACTGGCCCTGCAATCTCAAGCCATCGCCTAGGCCTGCCGCCGCATTAACAAAACCGAAGAAAAATATGTTGTCCAGGTTTCTGGGCGCAATATGAATAAACAGGTCCGGAATGCCTGCTTTCCATTGCAGCAGCGCCGGATCGATAAACGGAAAATCCCGGTCATAGCCGGTGGCGTAGATAATCACGTCCACGTCGGCGCTGGTGCCGTCGGTGAAATAGACGGTGCTGTCATCGAAGTAGTCGACATCCTCTTTCGGCTTAATATCGCCATGACCGATGTGGTACAGAATCTGGGAGTTCATGATTGGATGCGCGCCGTCCAGCGGGTGATCGGGTTTTTTTAATCCGTAATCGACGCCGTCGTAACCGGCCAGCTTGAATACCTGCTGGATGTAGGCCATGGTCTCTTCCTTGGATTTGAACTTGTTGCCCAGTTGCAGCATCCATTGCGGCGTCGGCTTGCCGCCGATAAATTTCGGATAATAATGGTAGCCCCGGCGTGTGCTGTGATATACGTCGGTGCCATGATGCACGGCATCCACGGCGATGTCGCAGCCGGAGTTGCCTGCGCCGATAACCAGAACCCGTTTGCCTCTGACCTGGTCGGGGGATTTATAGTCCATTGAATGAAAAACTTCGCCGCTGAAATGCCCACGGTACGGAGGGGACGGATAACGGGCGACCCGTTGCGCGCCGTTGCAGACAGCGACAAACGAATAGTGTTTGCATTCGCCGCTGGATAAGGTCACATCCCAGCCATCTCCGGCCGGTTCCAATTTAGTTACCGAAGTATTGAAAATGGCTTTGTCATACACGCCGAAGTCCCTGGCATAAGAACGCATATAAGCCAGCATCATTTTGTGGTTCGGGTAAACCGGATAATCGTCCGGCATCGGGTAATCGGGCACCTGGGTATTGAACTTCGGTGAAATCAAATGCAGCGAAGGGTAGACCCGGCCGCACTTGCCATCGCCATTCCACACGCCGCCCAAATCCGCTTCCGACTCATACAGGTCATAGTCGATTCCGCCGTCGTTCAGCTCCCTGCCCAGGCCTATTCCCAGCGGTCCTCCGCCAATAACGCATAGTTTTATCCGTTTGTTCATCTGTCTGGTATTTTATTTAGATTAAATCGAAATGTTAAACAGCCTGTCTTGTATGGTGAGCGTCAGCTCCTGCAAATGCAGACATGACTTTCCATTCGCATCGTAGAACGTCATATCGTATTTTTGCTGATGTCCAATAGTACCGCCTTTGTGCACAAGATGCAGCACAAGCTGGTCCGGCAGCGCCCCGGACGCCGCTATCCGTTGCAGCGAAAACGGCAATAATGCCGATCCGTTCCAGCCGGAGCTGTTCCGGGCAAAAAACTGAAGCAGCCGCCATGCCGCATTGATGAACAGCGGCTGGAACAGCATGCCCCTGATCTGATCGTTGGCATTTCCAGGCAGGCTCAGCGTCGCCAGCAGCTCCGTTCCGCTACAGTAAATATCGGCTATAGCCGCGGCAGCCTGATCCGCCGGAACACTATCCGGCTCCATCCGCTGCAATCCGGCCCGCAGCCTTGAAAAATCAACCGATCCAGGCAACTGTATAACGGAGCTGTCGATGATGACTTCGCCGAAGTGGTTGCAGGCTTCTTGCTGTCCTTCCGTGTCGATCGAATAAAGAATATCGCTATCCTTTTTGTGCAGGCAGACGGTTAATGTATGTTCACTACCCTGCCGATAAACCAGCGGCGTTCCCCAAACCATGTTTTTCAGCCCGGCAACCGGCTGCCCCGTTGCCTGTTCGGCCGCAAACCGGGCCATTTCGGGATAAAACAGCGCCGGAATAAACTGCTGTTGCGCCTGCTGATACCGAGCCATATAGCGCTCATCGCCGGTAAATGTAGAGGCAAACTGCTGTTTTTGCAGGCTGGAAATATTCCGGTGCACCAGCGGATGCAACTTGGCTTCAGGCGCTTCAACTGCAACCGGTGCCTGCTCAGGCTGTTCGTCAATCCAGTAATGTTCCCTGGCAAACGGATAACCCGGCAGGCTGATGCGCCGGGGCGTTGCCGGGTACAGGTTTTGCCACGGGACGTCGTAACCCTGGCAATAAAAATCCGCCAGCGCCAGCAGCATGTCCCGGTAATCGTTCGCCTTGTCCAACAAATCGCGGCCTTGCTGAGTAAGATCCTTGATATAGTGGCTTATCGCTTTTTGGCCGGTAAATTCGCGGCTGACGACGCCGCGGCAACAATCGGCCCCAGCATCCCGATTAACCGACCGGCTCCATGTTTCAACCGCATGCTGAACATCCGAAACCACGATCGCGCAACGGTGCTGGAAGTGATGCCGCCCCTGCTGCAAGGTGTAACTGATGGTGTCCAACCCTTGCTGGCCCGATTCAGACTTTTGCAGATAGGCGACCATTTGCCGGATTTGCTCCTGCAACGCAGACTCGGTTTTTGCCGAAACAGCCAGCAGATAATACGGTGCGGATGCCGACGCCCGCGCGGGTTCGGCGACATGATTTTGCACCACCATATGAGCATTGGTGCCGCTCATGCCGAAAGCGCTGACCGCGCCGATACGCGGCTGCCCCAGCTGCTTTGTCCAGGCTTTCTTCCGTTTGTTGACATAAAACGGGCTTTCACGCCAGCGGATATAATCGTTCTCCTGTTCGCAATGCAGGCTGGCCGGAATGGTTTCATATTTTAGCGCCTGGACGAGGCTGATCAGGCTGACCAGTCCGGACGCTGCAAAGGTATGGCCGAAATTGCTTTTGGTTGAGGTCAGCGCGCAAAACCCCTGCTTGTCCGTGCTACCCTTAAACGCATCATACAGCGCGTTGATCTCGACCGGATCGCCCAGTTGGGTGGCGGTGCCGTGGGTAACGACGTAGTCAATATCTTCCGGTTGCAGACGGGCTTTTTGATAAACATCGACCAGCAATTCGGTTTGCGACGCGCCGCTGGGCGCAGTGATGCCGTTGGTTTTGCCGTCATAATTAATACCGCTGCCGCGGATCACGCCATGAATCGGATCGCCATCGGCAAGCGCTCTGGACAGGTGTTTTAGCACGACCACCGCAACCGCCTCGCCGGGCACCATGCCGTTTGCGCGCCGGTCAAAAACATAGCATTTTCCATCCGGCGACAGCATGCCGGCCTGCGTCATGCCGACATACGCCGCCGGTGATACCATCAGGTTCACGCCAGCGGCAATCGCAGTATCGCATTCATTCTGGCGCAAACTCAGACAGGCTTGATGCGCCGCAACCAGCGACGAGGAACACGCGGTATTGATCGCCATGATCGGGCCTTTCAGGTTCAGGAAATAAGCCAGCCTTGAAGCCAAAATGCCGTTATGCGTCGAGGTCAGGCTCACTTGCTTCAACCGCCGCTGGTAATCGCTGCCATCCTCGACGCCGACAAACATGCCGATTTTATAGCGCTCTATCTGCTCGGGACCATAACCCGCATTTTCGAGCGCCAGCCATGACTCTTGCAGCAAATGCCGCTGCCGTGGATCCATCCGCTCCGCTTCCAGCGGCGAGATTTCAAAAAACAGCGGATCAAACTCGGCAATGCCCGGAATGCTGCCGCACCACTTGCTGTTGGTCTTTTCGCTATTATTGGCCGAATCGCCGTAATATTTCCGCCAGTCGAAACGGTCGCCCGGAACCTCGTCAACCGCATCCCTGCCCTGCTCCAGGATTTGCCATAACTCATCGACATTACGCGCCTTCGGGAAGCGTCCGCTGATGCCGATAATCGCAATCGGCTCGTTGATGTCCGTCTCAGGCCGGTATGCCGGAGCGGCAGCCGCCGGTTGACTATCCGGCTTTGCGACGGTTTCGATAACGGCAGGCGGAGCCTTAGGCGCATCGGCATCCGGCTCATGATAAAACGCCTGCATCGCCTGCCGGTGCTCGGTGAAAAAATAAGCCGTCAACTTCCGCAATGTGGCGTAGCTGAAAAATACCGACGGCGTGATGTCAAGCGCATAAAAACGGCTCAACACCCTGGAGAATTCGGCCAGGCTGATCGAATCAAAACCGAAATCCGCCAAGTTGGTGTCGGCATCGAGTTCATTAGGCTTGGTCTTGAGTAGGTTGCAGATCTGTTCTTTCAAATCATGGTTGATGCATTGCTCGATGCCGAGCCCCTTCATTCCGGTGCGTCTGTCGCCGGTCGCAGTAAGGTCCGCAGCCAAAACAGGCTCGGATCTGACAGGGTTTGAATCGGCAGGGTTCAGATCGATGATGCGCCGGATTCGTTCCGCTTGTCCGGCCAGCACCAAAAACTGGGCTTTGTCCTGCGCCAGCAGCTGCTCGAAAAGCCTGACGCCTTCATTCGATTCCAGACTGCGTTGCCCGCTGGATTTAAGATAGAACCGGGTTTGCTCACTGTCGCCGACCTGCAAACCGCCGTCCCGCCACAGCGGCCAGTTGATAACGAGGGTTTTACCGGGATAACGGCTGTTCCGGTAGTGCGCATATGCTGTTTGAAAGCGGTTGCCCAGCGCATAATCGCAGGAACCGAAATCGCCCAGAATCGCCGATGACGAGGAAAAATAGCAAACAAAATCCGGCGTCTGCTTTGCCAGCACGCTATCCAGCACCTCTGTACCGGCTATCTTCGCATCCAGCACCCGCTGGAAATCCGCAGGTCTTGTTTCCAGCACCGTGGCCGCACCGCTGATGCCGGCGATATGCAGCACGCCGTTAATACCGCCGAAACGCTGCCTGGCCTGTTCTATACCCGCCTGCATGGCCGCAAAATCGGCCACATCGGCCTGCACATAGAGCACATGCGCACCGTAGCTTTCCAGTCTTTGCAAACTGCTTAGTTTTTCCGCATCCAACGCAGAACGGCCGGTCAGAACCAGATTGGCCGCATAGTTCCCGGCCAGATGTTCGGCAAAGATCATGCCCAGACCGCCGCAACCTCCGGTAATCAGGTAAATGCCGCCCTGTTTCAGCAGGCTGCCTTCGGACGTCTGCAAATCAACCGGCTGCACTTGAACCGTATAGCGGGTCTGTTGCCGATAACATGCGCTTTGCAACTGCTCAGTCTGAAGTTCGGCCCAGAGTGTCCGCAGCCATTCCTGCATCGGGACGTTCCGGCTACCTTCATCCACTTCCCGGAAGATGACCGCCACTTGCGTATCCGGCAGCACCAGCCCCAGAGAGCGCTCGAACGCGACCCACGCATCCAGGTAGCAGCGCTCCAGCGCATCGGCATACGCGCCTGACAGGATCAGTTTCCGGGGTTTGAGTCCGGCCCCAGCCATTGCTTGCAGCAGATGCAACACGCGGAATGCATCCTTAACACTACGCCGGTCTTCCAGCGGCCATAAATAAAGGATCGCATCCACCTCGCCTTCAGTGCCGCGAATCAAGTTAAACGCCTGGACATAGGTGTCGGCGTTATCGGCGCCGATCCGGTAGCGTCCATCGGAAACCTGAGCCGCACCGATGCCTTGTTCAACAAAGAGCACTCGGGTTTGGGGACAGAGTTGCTGCGTCTGCTCAATAATGGCTTGCTGATTCTGTTGTCCTGAAACGAAACACAGCAATGTTTTAATTGACTCGGCAGACCCGTTTGTCAACGGCGATTCGGACCAGACCTCTTCAAAAGTCAGCAAGTCATCGGCTTGACCTGCGTCGGCTTGATTTACGTTGATACTCGCTTCCTGAAGCTGCGTCTCGCTGTTGCCGGTTTCCGTAACAGGCTCCCCAGTCGGTATCCAATAACGCTCACGGGCAAACGGATAGGTCGGCAGGCCGATGCGCGCCGGTTTGCAGCCGCTGTAAAGCCTGAGCCAGTCAAACTCAAGCCCGTTGACCCAGGCCGCCAGCAGCTTGTCGTATTTGCCTTTTTCAATCCAGGCATCGAAAGTGGCGGCCATATCTTCGTCGTCCGAAAACGCCGTCATCCCGTCATCGTTTTGTTTGACCTGCCCCCTGTGTATGCCTTCAACCGGTGTCGGCTGTTCGATAAAGGCCTGCAACTTTTGCTCCAGCTGATCAAGCGAGGCGGCCTGAAAAGCCAACCGATGCGGCATGGCTTCGCGGCCTACTTGCAGCGTATAGGCCATATCGCGCAAGTTAACGGATTCCCGCTCGTTGCGGACGAACTGCAACAACCTGTCTGCGTACTCGCGCAGACGCTGTTCGTTTTTCGCCGACAGGACAATCAATACCGGTAACGCACTGCTTACCGGCTCGCTACGCTGGCCGGCATTGCCCTGATACTCTTCGATAATGACATGGGCATTGGAACCGCCAACGCCAAAGCTGCTGACGCCTGCCCGTCTGGGCAACGGATTCCGGTTTTGATCGGTCTGCTGTTCCCAATCCCGGGTTTCGCGGGCCAGATAAAAAGGCGTTCCGTCCAATTGCAGATACGGGTTTGGTGTCTGCAAATGCGGGTTGCCCGGTATCTTCCGGTGTTTCAGCATCAACAGCACCTTGATGATGCCCGCAGCGCCGGACGCCGCTTCCAGGTGGCCGACATTGGCTTTGACCGAGTTCAGTCCGCAATAGGCTTGCGCCGGTACGGCCAGCCCCCGGCGTTGATACAATTCGGCGAACGCGGCTTTCAGGCCGTTAACCTCGACCGGGTCGCCGAGCACGGTACCGGTGCCATGGGCCTCTATATAGCTGACCGTGCGGGGATCGATCCCGGCGCGGCTGTAGACATCGACCAGCAGTTGCTTTTGCGCGGCCGCATTGGGCGCGGTAGGCGAAGCCGAGCGGCCGCCGTGGTTTTCGCCGCTGCCCCGGATCAGGCCGTATATCCTGTCGTTATCGGCAATGGCCTTATGCAGCGGTTTCAACAGCAGCACCGCCACGCCTTCACTGCGCACATAACCGTTGGCCCGCTGATCGAAGGTCATGCAGCGCCCGTCCTCGCTCAGCATGCCCGCCTGACTGGACGCAATGGTAAGCCTAGGACTGCCCAAAACGTTGACGCCGCCGGCCAGCGCGATGTCGCAATTGCCCTGCCTGATGCTCTCGATTGCCCTGTTGACCGCTATCAGCGAACTGGAACAGGCCGTGTCTATCACCTCGCTGGGACCGTGAAAATTGAACCAGTAGGAAACGCGATTGGCGATCATGAACGGAAACGGCTCGGTCAGCGACCGGATCGTTCCTTTGAGTCTGGCTTCGCACCATAAATCCTTGTAATCGGCGGTCGCGACCCCGGCGAAAACCCCGGTTTTGCTGCCGGCCAATGCTGTGGCGGGATAACCTGCATCCTCCAGCGTAGCCCATACGGTTTCCAGAAACAGCCTGAATTGCGGGTCGAGCGCCTCGGCTTCGACCGGCGAGATGCCGAAAAAACGGGCGTCGAAGCAGTCGGCGTCGGCAATAAAACCGCCCCATTTGACTTTGGTTTTGCCGGGCTGCTGGTGCGGGTCGCCGTATATTTCACGCCAGTCCCAGCGCTGTTTCGGCACCTCGGTGATCAAATCACGGTTAGCCTGCAACTGCCGCCAGAAATCATCCAGGTCGGTAGCGCCGGGGAATTTTCCGCCGATGCCGATCACAGCAATCGCGTCGGTATCGACGACCGGCGCCGTGCTTGCAGCCGGTGCGGCTTCCTGCAACCGGAAACGTGTCGGCTGGGCAACTTTCGGCTCGGCAATTTCCGCAACCGGTTGTTGTCTGTCCAAGCCGTATTTTTTCAACAAGGCTTGCTGATGATGTCTTATCAGATAATCGGCCAACGCAGCCAGATCCGATATTTCGAAAAACAGCGTCGGCATCAATGACAGCGCGTAAACTTTGTTCAGCGCGTTGGCGAATTCGGTAAAACTGATCGAATCAAAACCATAGGCGGACAAATCGCGCGACAAGGCGATTTTTTCGGGTCGGATACGCTGGACCTCGGCGACCAACCGGATCAGTTCGGCGGACACCGACTGCTTCAGTTTCTGTTGCAGGCCGTCATTACCGCTATCTGGGGCAGGCCCGGTTTCGACAGCATCATATTTGAACGCAAGCAGTTTGGTACGAATACCCATCTTATCGCCATAGGCGACCAGCACCTGCGCATAGTTGCCGGACAAATTTTGCTCCAGAGCACGCAAGCCGGATTTAGTATCCATTGCCGCCATGCCGGTGGCCTGCCGCATCAGCACTTCGTTTTGCGGCCCCATCTGCATGCCGCCGTCCCGCCATAGCGGCCAGTTCAGCGACAGCGTTTTTCCGGCGCGTTTGCCTTGCCGCACTTGGTCGTTGCGGTACCCTGCAAAGCCGTCCAAGAAGGCGTTGGCTCCGGCATAGTCGGCCTGTCCCGGATTGCCCAGAGCGCCGGCAATCGATGAGAACAGCACCATGTAATCCAGCGGCAGATGCCGTGTTGCCGCATCCAATGCCAGAATGCCTGCAATTTTCGGACGCAGCACGCGCGCAATCTGAGCGTCGGTTTTGTTGACGATATAGTCGTCCTCAATAACTCCGGCGCTGTGAATGATGCCATTCAAGCGGCCGTAATGCTGCTCTATCTGTCTCAACACGTCCGTGACGGATTCGGTTTGCGCTATATCGGCTTGCAGGTAAATCAGCTCCGCGCCTTGCTGTTTCAAGGCGTTGATAAATTGTTGGCTGTCCGCATCGAGCGCCGAACGTCCGCTGAGCACCAGCCGGGCTTTCCTGTCCACGCCCAGATAACGCGCCAGCAAGCGCCCGACGCCGCCCAGGCCGCCGGTAATCCAGATCACATCGCCGGGCTTGAACACCGGGTTCTGCGCGCCGCTGTCCGGCAGGCTGACTTCGGTCAATGTCCTGACTTGCCTTTGCCCGTCGCTGCCGTAACGGATTTCGGCATCGCCGCGGGGCGAGTCGATTTCCGCCGCCAGCCGGCTGACAAACCGCGCGATAGCCGCATCATCGGCCAATTGATAACCAACGGTTTTTGCCGCAATCCGGGGATGTTCAAGCCGGACTGTTTTCAGCAGCCCGCTCAAGCCGCCGTACAGCGCCGCCTGCTCACTGTGCGGAATCAGCAATAACAACGGCTGAATACCACCGGATTTTTCGTTGATCATTTGCCGGCAGCGTCTAAACAGTTGCAGGAAACAGCGTTCCATGCCTATCGCAAGGTCTTCGCCCAAATCTGGCATGATTTCAATCTGAGCCGTCGGCCATTTTGCCTGCAATGCTTTATGCAGCGCATGCTGGTGTTCAGTCAGGATAAAAACCGGCGCTGCCGTCCGAACCGGCTGAACCGGCTCGGACAACGATTGATCCCGCCATTCCGGCGTTGCAAACACCAGTTCGTCATCCTGCTGCCCGAACACGGTGGTAAAGCCTTGCAGCGACGCCAAGCGCAAGCCTTGGCTATCGAGCAGGTCAATGTCGACAGTCTCAATGTTGCCGGATGGCCCAACTTCGCCATGTCTGCGCACATACGCATAAATCTGCTGCGGAAGCGGCCGGTAAATCCGTAATTGATCCATGCTGAACGGCATCGGCAACGCCGCTCCGGGCCGGCGGGTCAGCGTCCACACCACGCCGGTTAATATCGCCCCGTTCAACAGGCTCGGATGCAGAACATAATCGGTCTGGCCGGGTTTCAGTTCGTCCGGCAGTTCAAGCCGAGCCAACGCTTCCCGGTC
>JBAZTQ010000085.1:0-13656 GCA_041661845.1 Kiritimatiellales bacterium
AATGTCGGCAAATCGACCCTGCTTAACGCGCTGCTCGGCGAAAAGGTGAGCATCGTCAGCGATACGGTGCAGACGACGCGTAACGTCATCCGCGCCATCCTGACGGAACCGCGCGGGCAGATTGTTTTTCTCGACACGCCCGGCGTACACAAGGCTCAGGGCGAGCTGGGCAAGAATCTCAACAAAATGGCCCGTTCCTCGGTGAACGGCGCGGACGCGGTGCTGCTGGTGCTGGACGCCTCTTCCAAACCTTGGCAGGAAGACGACGGCTGGATGCGGCGGCTGTCCGCTGAAGCGACACCGTGCCTGATTCTGCTGAATAAAACCGATCTCGGCACCTCGTTTGTTGAAACGTATAAAACGCTTTGGGCGGAAATCGCCGCCGAAAAAAACTCGGCGCTGAAACCAATCTGGATTGAAGGGTCGGCGCTGAAAGGCGGCGGATTGCCGGAGCTGACGGCGGCGCTGTTTGCCATGGTTCCGGAAGGGCCTCCGCTTTTCCCCGAAGAGATGCTGACCGATTATCCGCGCAAGCTGAACATAGCCGACGTGATCCGCGAAAAACTTTTTGACCGGTTGCACGACGAACTGCCGCACTGCATCGCCGTCTGGGTTGAGACCATCACCGAAGGCGAAACCGAGTGGAAGGTTGATGCTGATATCTACATTGAGCGCCATTCCCAGACGGGGATTGTGATCGGCGAAAAAGGCCGTCTGCTCAAGTCGGTGAAGCATCACGCCGAAAAAGAACTGGCCGAAATGTACGGCCTGCCGATCCGGCTGACGCTCTGGGTGAAGGTTGAAAAGGACTGGCGGAAAAATTTCTGGATTCTCAAGAAGCTCGGTTACGCATAAAAAAACCGCCGGCAGAAATGCCGGCGGGTAAGCAGACAATCTGGATTTATTTTTGGTAAGTTTGGTTTTCCAGAACATTCAGCAAGGGTTTGCTGGCAGGATCTATCTGACTGACGTTTTCCTTTACCACCGTACCTGTGAGTTTGCCGGTTGCATCATAACTGCGCTCAACGGTTCTGCTGTAATGTGGAATTGTGCATCCGGTGAAGGCCAGACTTAGGCCGGCAATTGACAGAATGATCAACAGTTTTTGTTTTGTTCTCATGACTTCTCCCTTTTTAGTTTTTGTTATACAAGCAATGCGTATTACCCGTTATTTTCCCAGCAGTCCGCCGAAACCTTTCTTAATGGAATCAGCCGCGCTTTTAGCGGCGTCGGTAGCACCTTTGGCGGCGTCGGTAGCGGCTCCGCCGACATCTTTGAGCGCTTTGCCGGCCATTTCGCCGCCTGCGGAAACGGCTTCAACCACCGCTTTGCTGACGGAGTTGAATACTTCGGAGACGACTTCGGCCGGGCTGGCACCGTTGGATTCTTTGCCGATATTTTGCAGATGGATAGAGGGAAGCGGCAGGGTGAGTTCTTTTCCGCCCAGTGCGGTGATGGTCATGTTGACCTTGGCTCCGTTGAGCTGGAAGTCGTCGATGATGACCTTTTTGGCCGCACCTTTTTTCTTTTCCGGCACCGGCGCAGTTTCAGTTTTCGGAGCGGCGGCTTCTTTGGGAGTCAGATTTTCCTGAAGCGTGCTCAGATTGCTGGATTTGAGGCTCTTTTCATAGGTGATCTGCGGCGCATCAATCAAAATCTTTTCGATCTCGATGGTCTTGGAGAACAGCGAAGACATTTTTATTTTCAGTTGAAAGTCGTTCAGTTCCATGGCGCTTGGCGTGTTAAACCCATCCGGGTTGCCGATGACGAGACCTTTAATGCGCACCAGGCCGGTCAGCGGATTAACGACGACCTGTTCCAGTTTAATCGGCACGCCGGCCAGTTTCGGCCCCGCTGTGGTTATGCCGGTCTTAATGATCTGTCCGAGGGAGAGCATGAGCGCAACAACCAGAATCAGAATAACCGCTCCGGTAATCAGCAGGATTTTTTTCGCTTTCTTCATACGTCGTCTTTCCTTTCTTTGCTGTCCGCATTCTGAAGTTCTCTGCGCGGCGGGACAAGCCCGATTTCAGGGTAAATAAAAAGCCGCTCCGGGATCGGAGCGGCTGCTTTTCTATACGAAGAGAAGGTTTTTATTTCTGCTCGTTGTAATAAACAATTTCATCGTTGACCGCGAACAGCTTGGCTTTATTAAACACCAGGTGTTTTTCGCGTTCCTTGTCGCATTTGACGGCGGCGTTTTTGGCGGCTTCTTCGAGCGTTGCGCGATTCTGATCATAACCAAAAGCCCACTGACCTGTCGGGTCAACCGCCACCACCATCACCTTTTGACCGGGCAATTTTTGGTATTTCAAAAACATCGGATTGAATGCATCCGGAGGCGCAAGACGGGATTCATACGTTCCCGAGGCGCAGCCGTAAACGGTTGAGAGCAGAATGGATAGAATGGCAAGTTTGATCAGTGCTTTCATGATGTCCTTCCGTTAATTTTTGGAGGAACACAGCAAACCGCAAAACCGTGCCGGAGTCAACGCCAAAGCCCGCCAAAGCCTGCCCGGTACCAAAGAGACCTTTGCTACCAATTATCTTTACTTCGTGCCCGCCTTGATTAAAAACTCATCACTAATCATATTGTGTTTTATCGTTCCGTAAATCTTTGGAGGAGTTCGCCGGATGGAAACAGTTAAGCTTGCCGGAAAACAGGATGGAGCCGACGGCTTTGTCGCACAACGGATATCCCTGCCGAAGAAATTGGCCTACGCCTGCGGTGCGGCGGCAGACAATCTGATCATGAACGCATTCGGGTCGCTGGTGATGCCGGTTTACAATATTGCGTTGTTTGTCGATCCGGCGCTGCTGGGGTGGGCAGTGGCGATTCCCCGTATTTTTGATGCCTTTATCGATCTGGGCGTAGGAAATATTTCCGACAACACGCGCACCCGCTGGGGCCGCCGCCGTCCCTATATTTTCGGCGGAGCTATCAGTTGCGCCCTGATCCTGCCGATTATCTGGATGTCACCTTTTCATAGCGACTGGGGTGTGTTCTGGTGGCTGACCATTTTCGGCTTTATCTATATGGTGGCCTATTCGATTTACATCATTCCCTATCAGGCGCTGGGTTTTGAGATGACCACTGACTATGATGAGCGCACCCGCCTGCTGGCCTGGCCGAATTATGTCGGGTTGACCATGTCCTTTCTGCTTCCGTGGCTTCCTCGGTTAATCGTGTTTAAAGGTTTTGGCGATCCGGTGCATGGGGCCATTTATGTCAGTATCGGCGTTGGAGCCCTCATTCTGCTGGCTGGTATTATGCCGGCGATCGTCGGCCGCGAAATCGCCCGGGCGGAAGAGCAGGCTCCGATAGCGTTCCTTAATGCCGTCAAGCAGTCGCTCAGCAACCGATCCTTTGTGATAGTAGCTTTGTCAAATATCGTTGTCCTGACGGGTCTGGCCACTTTTGGTACTCTCGGACTTTATGTAAATATTTTCCTGATCTTCGCCGGTTTGCCGCATGAAGAAGCCAGTGCGGCCGGATTGGCTATAGTCGGTCTTGGGGGAACTGTGTATGCCATCGCAGCTTATTTCAGCGTGATGATCGCCGTCTGGCTGGGAACCCGGCTGGGCAAGAAGGCTGCTACGCAGATTCTGCTTGGGGTGACCATGCTGGGAGTCTCCAGTCTGTGGTTCACGCTGCGGCCCGATATGCCGTATTTGCAGCTGCTCTCATCCTTTCTGATCGGATTCGGCCTGCAGGGAACGTGGATGACGTTCTTTGTCATGGTCGGCGATGTTTGTGAAGAAGATGAGCTGAAAACCGGCTTACGCCGCGAAGGTATCTTCAGCTCCATCGGCAGCTTTTCCCGTAAAATGGCGGTGGCGGTGGCCGCCATTCTCACTGGAAATACACTCAAGTGGATCGGATTTGATGCGGAAACCGCCGCGCAGTCCGGCGTACCGGCCAACGTGCTTGCTAATCTGAAAATTTCCTATGTGCTGGGCCAGGCCGGTGTGGTCGCGATTGGCCTGCTGTTGATCAGCTTCTACCCGATCACCCGCAAACGCGCCATGGAAACGCAGCGGTTGCTGAGAGAACGGCGCGGCGAGCTCCGCGAGCTGTAAACCGTCGAACTTTTAAAAAAGTTTGGACCGGCTGATTTTGCCTTCGTCGCCGGAACCTTGGATGGAGAGGATGTCTGCACCGATATCCTCTTTTTCCGTGAGCGACCCGGCCGTGCGGTAGAGCGTCAGAATGTTTTCCGGCGGCGAGCCGACCTGAATGGCGTGAGTCGGGCCGATGAATAGTCCGCCGTCTTTGAACAGCTCCAGACGGCGCTTTACTTCGCGTTCCACGTCGGCGGGCGTGCCGAAAGCGATGGTGGACTGGACGCAGACTGTGCCGCAGAAAATCAGTTTGTTTCCGTACTTTTTCTTCAGCACGGCGATGTCCATTTCCGGAGTCGTGGGTTGCACGACGTCATAGACATCCAGCCCCAGTTCTGTCAGACGGGGCAGGAAGGAGTGTACGCAGCCGCACATGTGCATTTTGCTGCGGGCACCGTACGAGTGAACCATGTCGAAATATTTTTTGTATTTCGCGGCGAAATGGCGCTCGAAAATGTCCGGGCTGATCATCGGGCCGGTCTGGCTGCCGAGGTCGTCGCCGACGTGCGCGAAGTCGATCAGGCCTCCGGCGGCTTCCAGCATGCGGCGGTGCTGCTCATAGAAGAACTCAAAGCGGGCGTCCATAATCGCCAGATAGACTTCGTTGTCTTCGATGAGATCGATCAGCACCTGCTCCGTACCGCGGCAGCGGGCGATGCTGTTGATGAAGTCCATGTCGCCGGCGGTGCCGCAGCAGATTGCTACGCCCTGTTCCGCCAGTTTTTCGCACTGCGGGCGGATGGCGGAATAGTCAAACCAGTCGGCGGAAGGAAAATGCGATCGGTCGAGTTGGGCGAGTGTTTCGATTCCGGCATACGGCAGATAGCTGGCTTCGAGATATTTACCGCCTTCGAATTCGGCGTACCGATAGCGTTCACCGAAATAGCCTTCGATGCTTCCGTCGGGGAAGGTACGCAGTTCCGGCCCGGTATAAACCGGCTCGACGTAACGGAAGTCGCTGCCGAGCACGCGCAACAGCTGCTCGTGGTTGGTCAGGCCGAAATAGTCCATCAGCATCCGGTCAATTTCCGGTGTGCCTTCATGTTTCACCGGAATGCGGTCATATCCCGTCCGGTTGACGGCGCCCATTACCCGTTCGCGGGATGTCATCATATCGGCCTCCAAATTTACATTCCAGTGTTGGGAACTGCGGAGAAGAATAGAGCCGGGCGCGATTGCGGACAACGCCACTTCGCGTTAGGGTTTAACCAATTTGCGAACCGGAAGGTGCTCCGATATGAAAAGTGCGATTCCCCGGATTATGATTTTAATGGATCCTGCCCGCGGTTATGACCGGGCGCTGATGCGCGGAATGGCTCACTATGTCCACACGGCCGGACCGGTTCAGTTTTTCCAGCCGCCGCCGTTCTGGGAACGCTGGGATCATTACTCGCTGGTGGAGTTCATTCAGGAGAGCAAGGTCGACGGAATGATCCTGATCGAGCGTGAAGATATCGATGCGCTGCTTAAATTAAAGATTCCGATGGTGGTCAGTCCATACAACCGCCGGAAAATCGCGAAGGTCATTAATTTGGTGACGGATCATCATGCTGTCGGACGACTGGCGGCGGAACATCTTTTGCAGTGCGGATTCCGGCAGTTTGCTTTTTGCGGATACAATGAGATGTTCTGGTCCGATGAGCGCTTGGCCGGATTTAAAGCGCGGCTGAGTGAAGAGGGTTTTGCTCCGGATATTTACACGGGGAAGGCCAGTTCGCCCAGCGATGAAAAAGTCCGTCTGCTGATCTGGCTGAATAAGCTTCCGGTGCCGACCGGCATTATGGCCTGCGCGGACGAACGCGGCCGGGAACTGGTAGAGTTGTGCGTTTCCAGCGGCATCCGGGTTCCGGACGAAATCGGTGTGATCGGCGTGGACGATGACGAACTGCTTTGCGATCTGGCGCCGGTACCGCTTTCGAGCGTTGCCAATACCGCCGAGCAGTGCGGATTTGAGGCCGTGAAACGGATTGTTCAACTGCTTGGCAGCCGGAAGGGAGCTCTGCTCAAACCGGATATCGTAGTTGAGCCGAACTGTTGTGTCGGGCGGCGTTCAACCGACTTCATCAATACCGAAGATCCGGCGCTGGCCAAAGCCGTCCGGTTTATCCGTGAACATGTCCGGGAACCGGTAGGTGTCGAAGACGTGGCGCAAGCGTGCGGACATTCCCGCCGGGTGCTGGAAAAACGGTTCAGAAAAAACCTGGGCATATCCATTTACGCCGAAATCCGCCGCATACGGGTGGATCTGTTTGCCCGGCTTCTGCTGGAAAGCACCCGGACCGTTGCCGAGATATCCGAACAGCTCGGCTTTGAAGGCATTGAACATGTTTCCCGCTACTTCAAGGCGCAGACCGGCATGACGCCGCGCGAATACCGCCTTCGCTACGGCCGGGGATGAGGCGGTCACTTCCGCATTTTTTTGCGGTACTCCAGCGGGGTGAGCCCGGTGGCTTGCTGGAAGTAGCAGGAGAAATAACCCGGACTTGAAAACCCGACGGTGGCAGCGATATCCACCGCTGTACGGTTCGTTTCCGAGAGCAGCGCTTTGGCGCGGTTGATCCGGATGGTGAGCAGATATTGGCGGGGCGGGATTCCGGCTTCCGCCTTGAATTCTCGGCGGAATGACGAATAGCTCATGCCGAGTTCCGCGGCCAGTTTCTCCAGATCGACTTCTTCCTGCGACCGCGCCAGCAGAGTCAGCTTGGCTTTGCCGACCCGACCCTGCCGTGCGGTTGTTTGGCGCGATTTTCCGGAGCACTGGAATTCATCAATCAGCGCGGAAGCCAGCGCGGCGATACAGCCCTGATGGTGTTCAGGATCGCTGTTGAGCCGTTCGGCAATTTCCCGGTACAAATCAAGAGTCCGTTCCGGGTCGCGCAGCGGGATGACCGGCTGTTCTGGAGAAAAGAATGAATTCATCAGATGAAGCACCTGTGCGCCTCGCAGTCCGATCCACCACGACCTCCAGCCGGTCTGGCTGTTTGGGCGGTAGCGGTGCCATTCGCCGGGGAAGAGAATGAAGGCATCTCCTGCGCGAAGCGTCCGGGTTCCGGCGGTTTTTGTTTCGAGCACCCCGCCGCCTTCTTCAATGATCAAAATATGATAGTCATCCAGCACCCGGCCTTGTTCCCAGATGTAGAAATAAGGGTCGGGGTGCAGGCGTTTATCCTGCGGATAGGGATATTCCTTGAAACCCGGCGGAACCGTATCGTTCCCTGTATTAAAGGCGCAAATCTTCCACGGGCCGCCTTCCGCATATCCGGGAAGATAGCGGACGTGGGCGGTATGACGTGCTTGCCTGCTGCCGATATTTTTCATAACGAGGCGTATTTATATGATCATTTTCTGTAATAAACAAAATCAAAACCTCTACTATCCCGTTGCCGGAAAAACACGGACTATTCGTACGTAATTTCGAAAATGACGAATGGCGTTCATGGAGGCCGGGTGATGGATGCAAGAGAAAGGGTACTTAACGCGTTAAGACGAAGAGGATCGCTTGACCGGCTTCCTTTTGAAATCAGCTGGGGGTCATTTACACCGCTGCTGATGAAAACCTACCGGGAAAAAACCGGCAGCACGCTGCCGCCGGAAGAATATTTCGACTATGACACCCGTTTCGTCCTGCCCGATCCGACCCGCCTCAGAACTGACTTTTCCGTTTTCTTCGACGGACTGGATGAGCGTGTCCATTTTGACGAGTGGGGTGTGGGCTCGGTTCCGACGCTCTACGAAATACCGGATTATAAATATCATCCGCTCGAAAAGATGGGAAGCGCGGCGGAGATTGATGCGTTTCCGTGGCCTGATCTTGGCGACAACTACCGTTACGTCAAGGCGGCGGAAAACGTAAAAGTGTACCACGATCGCGGGTATGCCGTTTGCGGCGAGATGTATCAGACTCTTTTCGAAAGCGCCTGGCTGATGCGCGGCATGGAGACGTTCATGACCGACTTTTATCTCGAACCGGAAATCGCCCATGCCATTTGTGAACGGATTACGGATATCCGCATCCGTCAGGCCCGCGAGTTTACAAAGACCGGCGTGGATATTATCCGGCTGGGCGATGACATCGTTACCCAGCAGGGCCGCATGATGTCGGCGGAAACCTACCGGGAATTTTTCCAGCCACGCATCAGGCGGATTGTGTCCGCCGCCAAGGCGGTGAATCCGGAAGTGATTATTTTTATGCACAGTTGCGGCCATGTCGAAGAGGTAATCGATGCCTTGATCGAGGCGGGCGTGGAGGTGCTCAATCCGGTGCAGCCGGAGTGCAACGATCTGCGGCGCATCAAAGAAAAGTACGGTGACCGACTCTCTTTTTGGGGCGGGATCGGGGTGCAGTCGGTTCTGCCGCACGGCACACCGGACGATGTGCGGCGGGCTGTTACGGAAACAAAGGAATTCCTTGGGCGGGACGGCGGGTTACTGCTGGCCCCAGCGCATATTTTAGACCCGGCGGTGCCGTGGGAAAACGTCCTCGCTTTTGTGGAAGCCGCACGGCGGTTAAATTAACGGAGAAAAAAACGATGAAATCCAGACAGATCATTTCCGCCCTCTTGCTTGGTTGCGCCTTCGGTGCGCAGGCTGTCGAAGATACTCTGAAAACGGCTTGGGAAAATCCGCCCCGCGATGTCCGTCCCGGTACACGCTGGCAGATTCAGGGCAACGCGCTTCGTGCTCAGGATGTCGAGGCCTATGTTTCGGCCATTCATACCCAGGGGGTCATGGGCGTGGAAATCATGTCCTACCTGCCGATCTATGAAAAAGGGAATGCGCTCTACGGCAGCGAGGCCTATTTCGAGATGGTGAAGAACATCGTCGCAGAGTGCAAAAAGCACGGAATGTGGGCGACATTGAATTTCGGGCCCGGATGGGGGCTCGGCAACGTCTGGGTTCCTCAGTATGACGGTTCTAAGGTGCTGGTTTATCAGGAACTCGGCGTGGTCGAAGGTCAGGTGGATATGATCGTCGAAGGGCCGGGCAAAGAAGACGCGCCGTATGCGCAGCGCAACCCAAAAAAGTTTGAAGCGCTGCTGGCCGTAAAAATGAACGGAACGAATATCTTGTCCGGACAGACGCTTGATTTGACCGCGCACGTTCAGGACGTATCACCGCGCTGGTTCCTAGTCCCGAAGTTTCCGCTGAAAACCACGCTGCCGGAAGGCCGTTGGCGGCTGATGTCCGTGTGGACTGCGCTTACCGGGCAAAAGTGCGCCGCAGGCTCCGGCTCAATGAGTGCATCTGGCGAACCGGCTCAGGAACGGCTCGTCGATCACCTCGACAAAGAGGCGGTCGCCCGCTTCGCCGAAGGCACGTTTGAAAAGTTCGCTCCACACACCGGCGGAGAATTCGGCAAGACCGTCGATTGCGTCTTCGGTGACAGCTTTGAACTCGAACAATCTGATTTCTTCTGGTCCACCGGTTTCTTTGACGAGTTCACGAAGCTCAACGGCTACGACCTAAGGCCGTTGTTGCCGCAGGTTATCTACGGTGGTACCGATCAAACGCCGTTCCTGCGGTATGATTTCAACCACTTTCTGCACCGCAAGGGCATGGAGGGGATCATCGGCACGATGGCTGACGCCTGCGAAAAGCGTGGCATGAGAATGCGCCAGCAGCCGCATTACCGCTTCACGGTTGAATTGATGGAAGCGTCAGGACGGGTTAAGCGCGCCGAGACCGAATTCAACATCCGCCGTTTTGATCCGAACATTTATCCGCACAAACTCACCACCAGCGGCGTGCGGCTCTACGGCGGCGATTGGGTATCGTGCGAAGCCTATACCTTCATAGGGCCGAAATATCAGATCCCGCTCGAACAGGTGAAAGCCTCGGCGGACGGCTACATGCGGGATGGTGTTTCCCAAATCATATCATCCGCGGGCTTCTATCAGCCCGAAGGGTATCTCGAACCATACCGCGATGTTATGTGGCCGCTGGTTCAGACTTCGCCGACCACTTCGTGGTTTTCCTACATGAAGCACCTCAACGACTACATCGCCCGCTCCTGTGCCTTTTTGCGCAACACGAAGTTCGAGAGTGACGTGCTGGTTTATTCTCCGAATTCATCCATGTGGTCGGAGCGCGTCGAATTTCCCGCCAAGCATGTCCGCGATATCCCGTTCGGCCCGTTGGCGAAGATGCTGTTGGCCTCCGGTTATGACTTCGACACGATCAATGACGACCTGCTGGTCAACCGGGCGGAGGTTAAAGCCGGGGAGCTGTGTGTGGGCGATTACGGCTACCGCGCTTTGATCCTGCCGCGCGCGCTTTACATGCCGCCGGAGGCGCTTGAAAAAATCAAACTGTTAGCTGAAAACGGCGGCCTGGTGATTGCTCTCGACAGTTTGCCGCAGGGTCCGCTCGGTATGAAGGATCTCCCGGCAAACCGAAAACGCGTAGCGACGATGGTGGATTCACTGTTTGCGGCTCAAGGCGGCGAAAAGACGGTGGGCAAAGGTAAGACCGTCTTTCTGCCTGCGTGCAAAGGCTTCGATTACCTCAAGGCTTGGGATCCGATGTCGAAAGAATACGAGCCGACGGTTGTGCCGCCTGGCTGGCAGGCGTTTATTGAGGTGATGCAGAAAAACGTAATGCCCGATGTGCAGTTTGCCGGCGGCAAAGTGAGTCAGGGGCTAACCTTCTACCGCGCCAAGTCCGGAAGCAGGGCCGTGTTCTTCATGATGAATCTTTCACCGCTTCCGGTGGATGAGCGCGTGACCCTTCACGCGTGCGGCATTCCTGAAAAGTGGGATGCGATGACCGGCAAAATCGGAGTCTTCCCTGAATATGATCTGACAGCGGACGGCCGGGTTGCCGCGCGGATACAACTCCAGCCGTGGGAGTCGTTCTTTCTGGTCGTTGATTCTGCCGCGCAAAAACAGGCGCGTGTTGTCCGGAGCGACTTTGACAAGGTTCTTGATGTCAGCGGCGGCATGTTTCGCGCGACCGTTGCATCCAGCAGACTCTGTAGCGCAGAAGTCGTCAATCCGGATGGCAGTAAAAAAACGATCAGTCTGGATGTAACCGGCATCCCGCCCGCGCTGGATATCTCAACAGGGCTGTGGACGCTGGATCTCACGGACAAGCTCGGCCGGAAGCAGTCCATGCAGATGAAGGAATTGAAACTGTGGAACGAAACGCCGGAACTTCAGAACTTTTCCGGCGAAGGAATCTACCGGACAACCGTGGACGTTCCGGCGGCGTATTTCGCCAAGGGCAAGGTTTTCCACCACTGGCTTGATCTGGGCAAGGTCTTCGAGTGTGCCAAGGTGCTGGTGAACGGTGAAGAGATCGGCGACCTCTGGATGCATCCTTACCGGATCGATGTATCCGGCAAACTCAAGCCCGGAGCCAACCGGATTGAAATCCGCGTGGTCAACCTCGACTGGAATTATGTGAAAGGAATCAAAGAACCCACGTCGATCCCGGCGGAACTCCAGAATCACTTCGGAACCAACTCTCTGCCGGCGGCAGGCGGACAGGCCCGCGTGATTCCCACGCTGCAAAAGCAGGCCGGCTTTCTACCGTCTGGCCTCGGCGGCCCGGTGCGTATTGAGACCATCGAGGAAATTGGAATTCCGATAAAGTGAATTTTTCTTCGGCGGTTTTTACAAAACGAGTGATTCGCAAAACGGCGGTTTAAAGACGGGAAGTGGCGTTGCTGTCTTTGGGCGAAGGTGCAACCATGTTTCCGGCAGTTCGTATTGTGTAGAGGAACCCGCCGGGAAGATTCGCCCAATGAAAAAAGAAACAGATGCTCAGCACATTTCACTGTTCCGCAAAATCGGCTACGGCTGCGGAGCGATGGCCGACAATCTGATCATGTGTGCGCTCGGCGCGCTGGTTCTGCCGGTCTACAACATCGCACTGTATATCGATCCGGTCATGCTCGGCTGGGCGCTGGCGATTCCGCGCATCTTTGACGCCATCATCGATCCGGTCATCGGGAATCTTTCCGACAACACCCGTACCCGCTGGGGCCGCCGCCGTCCGTATATTCTCTGCGGGGCCATCGCCGCCGCCGTCATTCTGCCGATCCTGTGGCTGTCGCCATTCAAAAGCGACTGGGGTGTGTTCTGGTGGCTGACGGTTTTCGGATTCATCTATCTCGTCGCGTATTCGTTTTTCATTATTCCGTATCAGGCGCTGGGTTTTGAAATGACCACCGATTACGATGAGCGCTCCCGTCTGCTGGCGTGGCCGAACTATGTCGGCATGACCACCTCGTTCCTGCTGCCGTGGCTGCCGCGCATGATTGAGTTCAAAGGCTTCGGCGGGCCGGTCAGCGGCGCGTTCTGGGTCAGTATCGGCGTCGGGCTGATTGTGCTGTTCGGCGGAACGCTGCCGGCGATTTTCGGTCGTGAAATTGCGCGGGCCGAAGCACAGGTCAAAACCCGTCTCATCGATGCGGTTAAACAGGCGGTGCAGAATCGGGCGTTTGTGATCGTGGCGGCATCGAATGTCATCGTGCTGACCGGACTGGCCGCTTTCGTCAACCTGAGTCTTTACGTGAATATTTTCATCATTTACGGCGGCGACCGCGCCGCCGGGCTGGCGCTGTCGGGCCTCTCCGGCTCGGTGTATGCCGGCGTTTCTTATGTAAGCGTCATGCTGGCTGTCTGGCTGAACACCCGGATCGGAAAAAAAGCGACGACGCAAATTCTGCTGGCGATAACAGCGATCGGTGCCGGCAGTCTGTGGTTCACGTTGCGTCCGGATATGCCGTATCTGCAACTGCTTTCCACCGTCATCGTCGGTCTCGGTTTGCAGGGAACGTGGATGACTTTTTACACGATGACCGGCGATGTCTGTGAAGAGGACGAGCTGAAAACCGGACTGCGGCGCGAAGGAATTTTCAGTTCCATGGGCGGATTCGCCCGCAAAATGGCGGTCGCGGTGGCGGCCGTACTGGGCGGGGCGATGCTCAATATGGTCGGGTTCGATGCGGCCAAAGCGGCGGAAGCCGGGTTGTCGGCGCCCGTCGCGCTCAACCTCAAAATCGCTTATGTTTCAGGGCAGACGGCGGTCATTATCGCCGGGCTGATCATGATCTGCTTCTATCCGATCACGCGCAAACGTGCCATCGAAACCCAGCGGCTGCTCAAGGAGCGGCGCGGCGAACTTGTAAATGACTGAGGAGAAACAGGAACATGCCAATGGTTAATCAGTTTGCAGTCATGGTTATGAGTCTGGCGGCCTTGGATCAGCCGGATTCCCACCTGTTTATCCACGGGACGTTTGAGCTGCCTGCGGAAACTGAAGTCCGGTTTGAGTTGCACAGCACCGTCTGGCTCAATGCTTTCATTGACGGCAAGTGGTGGATGGATGGTCCGGCGCGCTTTGCTCCGGCGCGCAAAGAATATATTCAGACGGTAAAAACGCTGCCTGCCGGAAAGCATACGATGGCATTTCAGCTGAAGGCCAACGGCATAGACACCCGGATTGCAAATCACCAGACTCCGCGCTTTTTCGCCCGGCCATTTTCCGGAGAAAAAGAAATTCCGGTGGAATGGAAAGTCTGTCGCTCCG
>JBAZTQ010000086.1:0-13603 GCA_041661845.1 Kiritimatiellales bacterium
AGGGCGTCGATGATCTCCGCCGTGACTTTTTCGCTGCGGACGATGAGAGCGTAAGTATCCGGATTTTTGGCGGCGAGGGCAGAGAGTTCGGTTTGAGCATCCTGCACAACGGTATAGTTTCCGTTGGCTTCAAGAAGTTCTTTGGCAATCGAGTCGAGTTTGGTAGGGATCAGTACTTTTTTCATAGTTTTTCTCCGCAGAATGGGGTGAATGCGCACCACGGTAATCGGCGGACGGAAATGAATCAAGTGCAGATCAGCTTTTTCAACGGTAACCGGCCGGTGTTTCGTCTGAATAGAGCAATTCACGAGTTCTACCAAATGGCGTATGAGCCTCCGTATTTATGGCAAGGCCGCCGGGACGGCGGCGGTACGTATCGCAACCGTCCCGGTTGCCTTGTTTATGAACCGAATATCATGCGGTTTTGGCATTAGATGCCGCAACCCACCCCGGCCTGCGGCCACCCCTCCGATGGAGGGGAATCAAACAAAATCCCCTCCTCGGGAGGGATGCCGGAACGGCGGGGCGGGTTTCTCCATTTCACAACAGACGGCATTCCAACCGTGAACCGTCTAGCTTGGGGCTTGACTAGATAAGTGGACTTTTTCTGTCTCCGTCTATTCGTTCAAAATGTCGTTTATATCCGCGGAAAGTTCATTGGTTTCGTTTTCAAAGGCTGGAACTCTCCGCCGCGCCAACCGGCTGGTCTCATTTTCAGCGGGGTTCTTTGGCGGATCCGTTCCTGTTCGTTTTCATCTGTTCTGTGAGGTCGGTGAAGCTGGCGTGAGAGCCGGTGACGCGCTGTTTTTCTGCGAAGCCTTTTTCTCTGGAGACGGGCATGGTCAGCGGGGCGGTTGGGTTGAAGGGCTTCGGCGTTTTCTTTACCGATGCGGAGAGCGGTTGTTTCCCGGCAGCGGTTTCGTTGGTGAAGTTGCTGGTTAAGCTCCCGGCATCCGCCAGTCCGGCGGCCAATAAAACGATCCATCCGGTTTTGAAACATTTTTTCGTCATCTCATTTCTCCTGCAAAATCCGCCGCGCCGTCCGCTCTTTTCCAACCATCGGAAACTAAAAAATTACTAGATTGCGGAATCCATTTCCCAGATTATGCCACCTTATAAACTTCTGGAATTTCGCCATGCCCTCGTTGAACGAATTTCTCAGCCCATTTTTGTCCACATTTTTGACATTTAAAAGTTGTCGTCCATGTCATGGAATTTGCATCTATTTCAATGAGCTTATCCTTAAGCTCTGTAATTTCTGAAACCTGAGCGTCTTTATAAATTTCCTTTAATTCATCGCAACATCTCATGGTTCAAGCCTCCTCAAAATAATATCGTATGCCTCAATTTCAGATGCCGTTCCGCTGTTAATCAACCACTCACGTGCATCGCCGGATGTTTTTCCACCATACATAAAACCATAACCGCGAGGCGATCTTGTTTCTATAGGAGAACGCCAACCTGCTTTATTTAAGCTCTTAAGCTTAAATTCAACAACCGCATCACCCCTAAGATTCGGCAATGTGCCGGCACTGTTTCTAAATAGCCCTAACCGTTGCTGAGCATTTCGTACATTTTTAATCCCTACCAAATCATCGGCAGCGGTGACGAATACCTCATTATACTTTCCTCCCAAGCCAATAGGGCCATTCCCGTGTAAAAAGTTTTCTGCATGCTGCATCGGCATTACCCTTGCGAAGGTTTGATTCCGAGGAAGTGCATTTGCAATTGTGGCGCGGCTGGCGGCGACTTCGCTGCGGGTTAAGGTTCCTGCCATTACGCTTACGCCCCGACCGAGGGTGCCGACACTTCCGGCGGCCCAGAAGCCGACGGAAATTGTGCCGCTGACTCCGGCAGAGAGGCGCTGTCCGGCGCTCAGGGAGTGCATTGAGTAGGTGTCGTAGCCGCTGGAAGCTGAATTGATCTGATCAAAGCCGCTGGTCCGTCCGAAAGCTTCTCTTACCGCAGACCCGACCGCCGCCCAGCGGTGTCCGGAATCCCACTTGTTGCGGGAATCGTCAAACATCTGATAGCCCGGCGAACTTAGCGCGTAATAGCTTCGCGGCGAGCTGAATCCGAACGGGCTGGATGACGGACGTCCGAAGGATGAATAGGAGGAGGCGATCCCCGGCGTCCGCCCGAACTGTGAGAATCCGCCGAAGTTGGCCGAGCGGACGCCAAACTGCGAGGTGCGGCCAAAGAGCGAGGGCCGGGCGCAGAGGCCTTCGGGGTCGATGCTGTTGAGGGGGTTGCCGTCGGCGTAGGTGTAGAAGTTGACGCCGCCGTTGAGGCCGGTCGGGTCGGCGGAGATGAAGCGTTTCATTTCCGGCGAGTAGTAGCGCGCCTGCATCTGGAGGAGTTCAACGTCGGGATCGGTGTAAACGCCGTTCGCCCCGCCGAAGCCCCACGGGGTGTCGGCGGTGCCGGTCCGTGTCCAGACATCGCCGTAGGGACCGTAGCAGGTTTGCGCGACGACGTTGCCGTTGGTGTCGCTGAGGGCGATGACGTTGCCGAGTTCGTCGGAGTGGATGAAGGTCACTACGCCGTTTTTGATCTGGGCGATCAGGCCGAACGGCGTCCAGATGTAGTCGGTGGTGGTGCCGTCACTATCGGCTTTGCAGAGGGGGACGTCGCTGTCGGCAGCATAGTGCAGCAGATCAACCGACAGGCTGCTCTGATCTCCAATCTTCTGACGAAGGTTCGGGGAGCTCTTAGCTTGACCGTGAACAGGGGGCTCTTCTATGGTATCGGCATGAAATCTGCAAAATTCCTTTTGTTTCCTGTTCTTGCTCTGATGCTGTCCGGCTGTGCGGGCTATCATGTCGGCAGCACACTTCCTAAATCAGTGAAGACGGTAAGTTTGGAGATCACCAACAAAACGGATGAACCGTCGATTGAAGTGGCGGTACAGAAGGCGTTGCGCGCCGAGCTGCAGATGGACGGACGGCTCGAAGTGCGCTCGAAGGAGGAGGCTGATACCGTGTTGAGCGTGACGCTGACAAAATTCAGTCTGGATCCGCTCTCCTATGTCCGCAACCAGGGTTCGCTGGTTGCAGAATACCGTGTGACATTGACCTGTAAGGCCGTGCTTAGTGATGCTCAGACCGGCGAAGTGATTCTCGAAACTCCCGTTGTGTTAGGCGACGCAGACTTTTCATTTACTGCTGATTTGACTTCTGCGAAACGTGCTGCACTGCCGCTCGCGGCGAGCGATCTGGCGCGCAAAGTGGTCAGCGCGACAGTTACCGCATGGTAATTCCGTCTATTGTATCATGAAAAAAGCCGTCCGGTGAAGGACGGCTTTTCTGTTTTCCAATGTCTGGAAAACTATTTCGCCAGCTTGCGCAGGGCGGCAACCGCCCGTTTTTTGCGGCGGATGGCGGTGTTTTTCTTGATCACGCCGCGTTTGACGGCTTTATCAAGCACCGAGCTGTACTCGCGCACGGCGGTTTCAGACGTTGCAGCAACGCCTGTGGCCAGCACTTCGCGCGTTTTGCGGCGGACGGATTTGACTTTCGTCTTTACCGTCATGTTGCCGACGCGCTGCTTTTCAGACGAGCGCATCCTTTTCTTTGCACTTTTAATATTCGGCATGGTTTAAACCTCTGTTTAATTTTCGATGGTGCTGGGCATGCGGCTGTCGCGCATGGCGCGGGAACGGGCGCGAGCCTGTTTTTTGCGGCGTTTGTCGCCCGGCTTTTCAAAGCGGCGGCGTTCGCGCATGTCCTTCAGAATTCCTTCGCGGTCGAGCAGCTTTTTCAAACGGCGGAGACCCTTTTCGACGGGTTCGCCGCGGCGGAGTTTCACTTCACAAGTTGTACTGGCCATAATTTTTAACACCCCCTTAAGCGGGTAGAATTTTTCACAAAGGCGGAGAAAGTAGGTTATGAGCGTTGTTTTGTCAACCGATTATCCGGCGGAAACCCCGGTCACTCTCTGTGGCGGAAGGAGATGCGTCCTTTAGTCAGGTCATAGGGCGAAATTTCAACCGTCACCCGGTCGCCGATGGCGATACGGATGAAGTTTTTGCGCATTTTTCCGGAGATGTGGGCGAGAACGCGGTGTCCGTTTGCCAGCTTCACGTTATACATCGTGGCCGGCAGAACCTTTTCCACAACGCCTTCCATTTCAACAACATCATCTTTGGCCATGCATTCTCCCGTCCGGTTTCGTTTTTGACGCGCCGAGATGCTACACGCGCAACCCGCCATTGCAAGAAGGCATTTGAAAAGAGTTGGCGCGAAAACTTGAGTGACGGCCGCTCAAAGGGCATATTTCCGCGCTCCAAACTCTGGAATTTCACAACGGGGATACGCATATGGAAGCATTGAAAAAATCGACTGTTTTTAAAGGCTCACAGGGACCGGTCGTACTGGTCATCATGGATGGTGTCGGTATCGGCAAGTATGCCGAGGGTGATTTTGTCCTTTCCTCGAATACGCCCAATCTCGACTGGCTGATGAAGAACGGCGTTTCAACACAGCTTCAGGCGCACGGCACCGCCGTCGGTCTGCCGAGCGACGAAGATATGGGCAACAGCGAAGTCGGCCATAATGCCATCGGCTGCGGACGTGTATTCCATCAGGGCGCGGCACTCGTCAGCGAAGCCATCGCCACCGGCGCGATGTTTGCCGGTCAGACATGGAAAGAACTCACCGGTAATGTTAAAGCGCACGGCTCGACGATCCATTTTATCGGGCTGTTTTCCGACGGCAACGTCCACAGTCATATTGATCATCTCAAGGCGATGCTCCGGCGGGCCAAGGTCGACGGGATTAAAACGGCGCGTGTTCATCCGCTGATCGACGGCCGCGATGTTCCGCCCACTTCTGCGCTGGAATATGTTAAGCCGTTCGAAGCTTTTCTTGCCGAACTGAACGCTGACGGAACCGTGGACTACGCCATTGCTTCCGGCGGCGGACGCATGAATATCACCATGGACCGCTACAACGCCAACTGGGATATGGTGAAGCGCGGCTGGGACACGCACGTCAAAGGCGAGGGGCGTCTGTTTGCCTCGATGACGCAGGCGATCGAAACCTTCCGCGCCGAAAAGCCCGGCATTCTCGACCAGGATCTGCCGCCGTTCGTGATCGAACGCAACGGAAAAGCCATCGGTAAAATCGTGGACGGCGACAGCGTGGTCTTTTTCAACTTCCGCGGCGACCGCGCCCTCGAAATCACCAAAGCGTTCGAAGCGGACGATCTCAAGGAATTCAACCGCGGCCCGAAGCCGAAGGTTTGTTATGCTGGTATGATGCAGTACGACGGCGACTTGCGCATTCCGCGCAGCTATTTGGTTACGCCGCCCGCCATCAACCGCACGATGGGCGAATATCTCGCCGCGTCCGGCGTGCATCAGCTCGCCATCAGCGAAACGCAGAAATACGGTCACGTCACCTACTTTTTCAACGGCAACCGCGCCGACAAATTCAACGAAGCGCTCGAAGACTACATTGAAATCAAATCCGATGTTTGCCCGTTTGAAGATGCTCCGCGCATGAAGGCCGCTGAAATCACCGATGCCGTGATCAAAGCGATCGGGAGCGGAAAGTATCAGTTTATCCGCCTCAACTATCCCAACGGCGACATGGTCGGCCACACCGGCGTCTTTTCGGCTGTCACCATCGCGGTCGAAGCCGTGGACGAATGTCTCGGCAGGTTGAAGGCCGCCGTCGAAAAAGCTAAAGGCATTATGGTCATCAGCGCCGACCACGGCAACGCCGACGACATGTATGAACACGACAAGACCGGCGCGGTAAAACGCGGCAAAGACGGACAGCCGCAGGCCAAGACCGCTCACTCGCTCAATCCGGTGCCGGCGATTGTGTACGATCCGTCCGGTGTTTCGAAAGCGCGGCTTTCCGCGGCGAAAGGTCTGGGTATCAGCAGTCTGGCCGGCACATGTCTGGAACTGCTCGGGTTTGAACCGCCCGCCGATTACACGCCTTCGATTGTTGATGTCGGCTGATTTTCAGTTTCCGAACCTTGGGAAAATGGTTCCAAGGCTCGGAAACGGGTTCTTCCCGCTCGACGGCAGGCCGTCCGAAAAGGTAATTTTCCGCCATGCAAAAATCTTTTTTTAAAAGCGTTTCGGCGGTTCTTTTCCTTTTTTTGTTTCCGGTCGTTTTTGCAGCTCCGGCCCAGACGGTTAAGCTGACACCGCAGGAACGGGCGTGGCTGAATGAACGCAGCGGCAAGATTCATTTCGCCGGTGCGCAGAATTATCCTCCTTTTGAATTTACCGGCGAGAACGGCGAGTCGCTGGGTATGGCTGTTGAGCTGGGGCGCTGGATGGCAGAGGAAGCCGGATTTAAGGCGGAATTTTTCCATATGCCGCTCAAGGAAGCCCGGGAAGCGGTGCTGTCCGGGCAATACGATGTCATCACGTGTCTGTTTTACAGCAAAGAACGGACCCGGGAGTTCGGGTTCACGCCGGTTATTTTCCAGATACCTGCCTCTGTTTTTGTTCCGGTTTCCTGCAGTAACATTGTGACCGCCGGCGACTTGAAAGGTAAAACCGTGGCGGTGCCGGAGCGGCGTTACGGGGAAGAGTTTATCCGTCAGCGGGGAATCGGCTGCCGCTTGTTGCTGACGCCCAGTTACAAGGAGGCTGTTGAAGCGGTTGCGCTGGGAAACGCTGATGCGCTGATCGGCGATGATCAGGTCGTTTATAATTACCTCTATCAGAACGGCTGGACGGAACGGGTCAAAAAAACGGGTCGTCCGCTTTACACGGGACAGTGCTGCATGGCGGTGGCCGCCACCAATCAGATGCTGCTTTCCATTCTGACAAAAGCGGTTGAGCAGGCCCGTGTTGCGGGTGTGATCGGCCCGATCGAGCATAAGTGGTCCGGGCTGGAGTATACGTCCGTCGGCTTTCAGATTTTCCGGTATATCCGTTACGTCATTATCGGCGCGGGGATTCTGCTGGCGGCCGTGCTGCTTTTCTGGATATGGGACATCCGGCTGGCGCGGCGGGTACTTCTGAAAACCGAACAGCTGCGCAACAGCGAAGAGCGCCTGCGCACGATTTTTCAGAATTCACCGGATGCCATTTTCATTGAAGACGGACACGGAATTGTGCTGGATGCCAATCCGGTGGCGTGCGCCTTCTACGATCTGAGCCGCAGTGAACTGGTCGGCAAAAATATTTTCGACCTGCTGCCCGCCGGCCGCCGTGAAGAGGAAAAACGCAATTTCTATAAATGGTTCAACGGCGAACTGAAACGCCACGAAGGTCTTCTGCAGTCCGGTGACGGACGCGATGTTCCTGTCGAAGTGATCGGTTCGCCGCTGCGTTTTGAGGGGAAAAGCGCCGTACTGCTGCTGGTGCGCGATATGACCGAGCGCAAGCAGGCCGAGATGGCGCTCAAAGAAAGCGAAATGCGCTACCGCGGACTCATTGAAGCGCAAAGCAATTTTATCGTCCGTACTGATACCGACGGCATCTTTACTTTCGTCAACGAAGCGTTCTGCCGGTTTGTCGGCCGGGCGCGCGGCGAGCTGATTGGACACGACAGCCGCTCCTATGTTTACTACGACGATATTTCTATTCCGGATAAAGCCATTGAGGTGCTGGTGGCCCGCCGCGAACGGGTGGCGGTCGTAGAGCACCGCATGCGCGCCCGCACCCGCACCGCCTGGGTGCAGTGGGAAAATATTGCAGTATTTGACGAATCCGGACGGGTGGTTGAAATTCAGAGCGTGGGACATGACATTACGGAGCGCCGCCGGATTTATGAAGCGCTGCAGGAAAGTGAAAAGCGGCTCCGGTTCCTGTTTGAAGAAATTCCGCACGTTGCCGTGCAGGGCTACAACGCCGCCCGGGAGGCCATTTTCTGGAACCGCGCCAGTGAAGAGCTCTACAAATATTCCAAAAAAGACGTGATTGGTAAAAAGATCGAAGATCTTGTGCTGACGGCTGACCGGCGCGAAGAAATGGTGAAAGCGTTCGACAACTGGGGTAACACCGGCACGGCCATTCCGTCCGGCGAAATGCTGAAATGTGCCGCAGACGGGAACCTGGTTTCAGTCTATTCGAGCCATCTGGCCACACGCAATCAGCGCGGCGAATGGGAACTGTATGTCATCGACGTCGATCTTTCCGAACTCAAGCGCGCCAGCAGAGATCTGGTCGAGGCCAAGGAATACGCAGAAAAAGCCAATCGCGCCAAGAGCGAGTTTTTGGCCAACATGAGCCACGAAATCCGCACGCCGATGAACGGTGTAATGGGCATGACCAATCTGCTGCTGGAAACCGGACTGACCGCCGAACAGCGCGACAGCATTCAGACGATCATGGAGTCCACACAGGAACTGATGCGGATTATCGACGAGCTGCTCGACATCTCGCGTATTGAGGCCGGAGAAATCCGCCTGCATCCCGAACCGTTCAGCCCGCGCGAAACCACCGAAAAAGTCGTGCTGCTTTTCGCCGACCGCGCCGGACGCAAAGGCGTGGACATTTCCGTCGCCATTCATGACAGTGTTCCAAAGCAGATGTTCGGCGACTCCGGGCGCATCCGCCAGATCCTGATCAATCTGGTCGGCAACGCACTCAAATTCACGCACGACGGACACGTCCAGATACGGATGCTGGCCGAACGCATTGAAGGCGGCTGGAATCTGGTCGCCGATGTCAAAGATACCGGCATTGGCATGACGCCCGAACTGCAGGAGCGGATTTTTGAAAAATTCACGCAGGGCGATACTTCTTCCAAACGCAAGTACGGCGGCACCGGCCTCGGACTGGCGATCACCCGCCAGCTGGTCCGCTTAATGGGCGGCGAAATTACCGTCGTCAGCGAGGTGGATAAAGGGACGGTTTTCCGGTTCAACCTTAAGCTGGGTTGTGTGGATGCGGCCGAGACCGCCGTGCCGCCTGTCGTGACGGTCTGCGAAACAGTGACAATTAACGCGGACATTCTGCTGGTTGAAGACAATCTGGTAAACCAGAAAGTCGCCATGGCCATGCTCAAAAAAATAGGGTGCGCCGTAACAGTTGTACCCAACGGGGCCAGGGCGCTTGAGCAGATTGCCCTGCGGAAATTCGACCTCATCTTTATGGATTGCCAGATGCCGGTCATGGACGGTTTTGAAGCCACCCGCGCCATCCGCCAGATGGTCGGCGACATCCGCGACATTCCGATTGTCGCCATGACCGCGCACGCCCTCAAAGAAGACCGTCAGCGCTGTCTGGATATCGGCATGAATGATTATCTGGCCAAGCCGGTTCACCGCGAAGCGCTTGTCGCGGTTTTGCAGAAGTATTGCGGCTAGGCGCTTGATATTTTTAACAAGCCCCGTATATTTCCCGCTCGCTCGGAGAGGTGGCAGAGCGGTTTAATGCGCCGGTCTTGAAAACCGGAGAGCCGCAAGGTTCCGGGGGTTCGAATCCCTCCCTCTCCGCCATTCTTATTCTGCCGGATTGGCGACTCTTCCGATGAACAGAATGTCGCCGGATTCTTTGGCGCGGATCAGGAAAAGGAACGGATGATCGGCGCGGAACACTTTCGGAGGCATGGGCACAGAAGTTGTTTTCATCATAATGGCGGTTGCGGCTGCAGCCTCGGTGCCTTTTTCATCCACCTGCACGAATGCTTTATGCACCACGTCGGAAATAAAAAGCGGTTCCGCGCTGATTCCGGAGAAGTCGGCCAGTGACGGATTGAATGCATCCGTTATACCCAGTGCGGCGAGAATTTTCACCAGACTGTCGAACTGCGATTCGATTTTGAAGCGCGGCAGATGAATTTCCACCTCTGCTTTGCGTAACGTTCCGATCCATGCAGCGGGCGTATCGGCGGAAAGGCCCTCTTCAATGCGGGCGAGGCCGTTTTTCTCTTTCGGCAGAACGATCAGCATCGAAACCTCTTCGCCCAGGTAAGGAAGTTCCAGACATTGGAAATTTTCGTTCTCCATATAACCGAAACGTTCCGGCTTCATGGTCATCATCGGTACATTTGTGCTGGCGGAAGACGATATCCAGAACGGCTCATCCGCTGTTTTTTCCTTTTCGAACGCACGGAGCCAGTCGCCTTTGAAATAGATCGCGTTAACAAGAATCAGTCGCGTGTCCCGCGATACGGAGTTTTGGGGCAGCAGATCTTTGATTTTATCGCGGGTTTTTTCCTCAACCCAGCGGTTGACGGTTTCGCGCTCAGCCTCCGGCTGACCGGAAAAATCAGCCGGACGGATTTCCGCGCCATATTTTTCCTGCACGGTTGTCTGGAATTTTCGAAGGATAGGAAACTTCTTATCCACCCAGAGCGCGTTGGCGCTTTCCAGTGTCACATTGGTTCCGGTTTTTGGAAAAACGGCAGCTTCCTGCAGAAGCAGATTCATCTGCCGGAGTGTATTGCCGGCCGCGCCTTCGCGCGTCATCGCCAGCGCGGACTCAATGCTGGCGGGCGAGAAAAACAGATTACCCTCAGTCGCTCGCAACTGGCCGTAGAGCTTAAACGCAAAATCATCGCCCTGTGCAGTCAGCGCCAAAAGAACAGATACCAGAATTGTTTTTTTCATGGAGGCATTATGCATCAGTGACCCGCCGTCTGCAACGTCCGGAAGAAACCGGCTTGCCTTTATATTTTTATCATGTAAAGCGTGATTATGAATAATGATAAGCATGATTATATCGATCGTGAGATCGAACCCGTGGCGAGAGAACGACTGGCCAATATCCGTACGGCGACGGCGTGACGGTTTGCTCTCTGAATGAGTGCCAGACACGTCTCGAATCAATATAAAGCCGACTGTGTCCGCATCCGCAAAACCATCACCCGTTTCAAGGCTTGAAAAACCGGCGCTTTATTGCATAGTGATTGCGCTATGAAAATTCTGGTAAAAAAAGACGGCGAAGGATATTTGGCCCGCGTACAGGGTTCCGCCAACCTTTTCGCCTACGGTCTGACACGGGATCAGGCGCTTGAAGAGCTTTCGAGTGTTGTTGATATGACGATGGATTACCACCTTGAGCAGGTGGATGTGGAACGTCAGGCTCTTCGGGAACTGCTGAATACCCGGCTTGCTTATGCCATATAAGTTCAAAGAGATCGAAAAGCGGCTCCGCAAGCTGGGTTATAAAATTGTCCGGCAGAAAGGTTCACACGTTCTTTTTTCCAACGGCTCAAACACCTTCCCGGTTCCCAATCATGCCGGTAAAGACATTTCTCCGGGGGTTGAGCGGCAGATTCTCAAACTGCTCAAAATGAAAAACGACGATTTCCGTAAACTCGGTTAGAGTTTTCCTGCATCCGCAAAACCATCACCTGTTTCAAAGCTTGAAATGGCAGTTCTTTAAAGTCCGTAATGGTGGAACGCGATTTCCTCGCCGTACTTTTCCTGCACGTTCGTTTGAAATTTTCCGAAGATGGGAAGCTTCTTATCCACCCAGAGCGCGTTGACGCTTTCCAGTGTCACATTGGTTCCGGTCTTTGGAAAAACAGCGGCGTCCGGCAGCAGCAGATTCATCTGCCGGAGCGTATCGGTGGAATACTTTATATGTTCACTGTATCCAAGCAGCCACCCCTGCGACCTGATCTTTTTATACAAAAAAACGGCGATTGGATTATTCATCATAGGGACGTGAGAAAGATCGAATTCTTGCGACAGTGTCTTGGTGAGGCTTGTAAGGTAAAACAGAACCGATAACGAAACAGATTTTATTCTGTGTAACAGACCGTTTCTCCTATGCCTCCGTGGCGAGAACGGTCGCCAGTTTGCAGGCTTCGAGGTAGCGCGGAATATCGACGTATTCATTCAGGTCGTGCGCGTGGAAGTTTCCGGCGTCGAAGGTAATCGTTGGAATGCCTTTTTCGTTCAGAATGTTGGCATCCAGTCCGGCGCTGATGATTTCAACGTCTGCCTCACGGCCTGCCAGCGGCGCGGCGCGCAGAAAGCGCTGAACGACCGGTTCGCTCTTTTTCAATCGGAAGCTGCGGTAGTCGCTGGCAGTGACGAAATCCACCGAGCCGCATTCGCCCTTATCGTTTTTCAGTTCCCGTGCCGCTTTTTCAAACGCCGTTTTCCAAACATTGGAAATCTTCCGAAGCGAAGCGGGATTGTGGCTGCGGCATTCACCGGTTACTTTCAGGAAATCCATGACCTGATTGTCGGCTTCGCCGCCGTTGATCGATCCGACGTTGGCGGTTCCGGTACACGGGCCTTTATTAATCCGTCCGAACCAGCCGTTGGCTTTAAGAAAAGCGATGGCGTTGGCGGCGATAATCGCGGCGGAAACGCCGCCTTCCGGATTGACGGCGGCGTGGACGCTCTTTCCGTGGATTTCAGCAATCCAGCGGTTTGCGCCAAGCGCGCCGATGACGCCGTTGCGCCGTCCGCTTCCGTCGAGGTTAAAGCACATCGCCGGATTTCCGCCTTCCGCCGGTTCAAATGCTTTCGCGCCGTGCAGTCCGTTTTCTTCGCCGACGGTGAAGAGCAGGGTGATCGGCGGATGCGGCAGATTATTTTTCAGCACCGCTTCCGCCATCGTGACCACAGCGGCCACCGAGGCGCGGTTGTCGCCGCCGAGTCCGGTTTTGCCTTTGGGAACAATCCGGTTTCCTCTGCGTACCGGTACCGCGCCGCGGCAGAGCGGTACGGTGTCGAGGTGGGCCGAAAACATGATACGCGGCGCTTTGACCGTGCCGGGGATTTTGACGACCAGATTGCCGATGGTGAAATCTTCCGACAACTGTTTCCGGCTGACGTTTTCACGGATCCATTTCGGATCGCAGCCCGCCGCCAGCATTTTCTGTTTCACAACCTCCGCGACTGGGCCTTCGCTGCAGCTCGGCCCTTCTGCCGCCAGTAAATCCATCAAATGCTGTACGGACTGTTCTTTATTGATCATGTTTTTCATAAGGCGAACCATACCGAACCGGTCTGGATCAAGGCGAACAATTTCATGCGCGGGCAGAGACGGAACCTCTGAATTTACGTTGTCATGAAAGCGCCGGCGGGATATTTTGGGGCACTTTGAAGGAGAAACTTATGTCGATTACCGCATTGAGTCCGCTCGACGGGCGTTATGAATCCAAGGTGACAGAACTGCAGGATGCATTTTCAGAGTATGCACTCGTCCGCTGCCGCATACAGGTGGAAGTCCTCTGGCTAAAAGCGCTTTGCGCTGAAAAGGGCATTCCGGAGTGCCGCGCGCTGTCGAAAGACGAGATCCGTCAGCTCGACGCTATCGTTGCCGGATTTACTCCTGCCGAAGCGGAAAAGGTGAAAGCTATTGAGAAAACCACCAACCACGACGTTAAAGCGGTCGAGTACTACCTGAAAGAAAAAATCGCCGGTACTTCATTGGAAGAGCTGAGCGAGTTTCTGCATTTCGCCTGCACCTCCGAAGATATCAATAATCTCTCGCACGCGCTGATGCTGAAGCAGGGTCGCGAGATTCTTGTCATTGAGCAGAACAATCTGATTGCCGGCTTGTCCGCCAAGGCAGAGCAGTGGAAAGCGGTTCCGCTGCTGGCCCGTACGCACGGCCAAACGGCGTCGCCAACGACCATCGGTAAAGAGCTGGCCGTTTTCGCCAGCCGCCTGCGTCGCGCCGCCGGAGTTTTCCAAACCTTGGAAATTCGAGGGAAGCTCA
>JBAZTQ010000087.1:0-13557 GCA_041661845.1 Kiritimatiellales bacterium
TTTTGAGCGCGTTATAAAGCGCCGCCAGCGAAACGACCGCCGTGCCGTGCTGGTCGTCGTGAAATACCGGAATATCCATTTCCGCTTTGAGCCGTTCTTCAATTTCAAAACAGCGCGGAGCGGAAATATCTTCCAGATTAATGCCGCCGAAAGTCGGAGCGAGCAGTTTCACCGTGCGGATAATTTCTTCGGTATCTTTGGTGGCCAGGCAGACCGGAAATGCGTCCACGCCGCCGAATTCCTTGAACAGCATCGCCTTGCCTTCCATCACCGGCATGCCGGCTTCGGGGCCGATGTCGCCGAGGCCGAGCACCGCCGTGCCGTCGGAGACGACCGCCACCATGTTCTTTTTAACGGTCAGCGCATCGGCGCGGGCGACATTTTCATTGATCGACATGCAGACGCGGCCGACGCCCGGCGTGTAGGCGATGGCCAGCGCGCCTTTGGCGGCGAGATCCAGTTTGCTCGTCACGGCAATTTTTCCGCCGATGTGCGAGCGGAACGTCACTTCGTCGGCAGAGACAACGCAGGTTCCCTGGGTGTTTTCCAACGCCCGGATGATCTCCTGCTGGTGGGCGCTGTCGCGTGCGTCGACTACAAAGCGGAAAAGGGCGGCAATACCTTCGGAAAGAACCGGAATGCCTTCGGCATCGGTAATGATTTTTTCGAGCGACGGGCGGTCAAGCGCGGATTCAACGGTCAGATCAATGCTGTAACTGGGGGACGGGTTCAGTTTCATAGGTTAACTCCTCAAATTTAAGCCAGCCATCGTACCGATCCACATCCGCCGCGCAAGTTTCATTTTCCAAATACTGGAAACTCTCAGGACGGGGGAAAATCCGGCTTTCGCCTTGAGCTTCAAAGGGTTTGGGGTAAAGTCTGCGCTCAATTTAATGGAGTCAGTCTTCGGGCCTCCGGCTGCAGGCGATTCGGGGAATATCTCTTCCTGAAACCTCAAGTCTGAAGTCTCGAGTCTCTCCGAAGGACAATTTATGAAAGAAATCAAAATCGGAATTCTGGGGTTCGGCACGGTCGGCGCGGGCGTGGTTGAGGGCATCCTCAAAAACGGCGAGCTGATGGCGCAGCGCACCGGCATTTTTCCGAAGATCGGAAAAATCGCCGACCTCGACGTTAAAACCGATCGCGGCGTGAAGGTCGATCCGTCCTGGCTGACGACCAACGCGCTTTCCGTAATCGACGATCCGGAAATCGATGTGATCGTCGAGCTGATCGGCGGCGTCCGGATGGCCAAGGATTTTGTACTGCGCGCCCTGAACAACGGCAAACCGGTGGTAACGGCCAACAAAGCGCTTCTGGCTGAAGCCGGGCGCGAACTGTTCGAGGCTTCCGCGAAGAGCGGGGCGGGAATCTTTTTCGAAGCCAGCGTCGGCGGCGGCATTCCGGTGCTGCGCGCGCTGCGCGACGGCCTTGTCGGCAACCGGATCAAAAGCATGTACGGCATTCTGAACGGAACCTGCAATTATATCCTGACCCGCATGGAGCGCGAAGGTCTCGACTTTGACACGGTGCTGGCCGACGCCCAGAAACTCGGCTACGCGGAAACGCCGCCGGATCTCGACATCGACGGCATCGACACCGCGCACAAAGCGGTCGTGCTGGCTTCGCTGGCCTACGGCGCACCGGTTCCGATGGACGCGTTCACCATTGAAGGCATTCGCGGGCTGTCGCACCGCGAAATTGAATACGCCGGCGAACTGGGCTACCGCATCAAACTGCTGGCCGTCATCCGCGAAGTGAACGGCGAAGTCGAAATGCGCGTCGAGCCTTCGTTTGTGCCGAAAAAACATCTGCTGGCATCGGTCAACGATTCATTCAACGCCGTTTTCGTCGAAGGCGATGTCGTCGGCAGTACACTTTATTACGGACGCGGCGCGGGCCGTCTGCCGACCGCCAGTGCGGTCATCGGCGACATTATGGAAGCGGCGGCGGGCAAGGGCGGATACAGCGAATGGCTGCTGAAGCACAAGGCGCTGCCGGTGTGCGCCGCAAAGAATATTTCGATCCGGTGCTATCTGCGGCTGTCGCTGAAAGATCAGCCGGACGTGATTGCTCAGGTTGCGCACGTGCTCGGCAAAAACAAGATCAGCATCGCGTCGATCATGCAGAAAGAGCAGAACGCGGGTGAACAGGTGCCGGTGGTGTTCCTGACCCACAAGGCGCTGGAAAAAAATTATGCCGCCGCGATGGAAGAAATTGAAAAACTGGATGTGGTGGACGGCAAACCTGTCCGCATGGCTATCGAAGACTTTGAATAGGAACTAACCACTAATCTCCACTGATTAGTGCCCATTAGTGTGAATTAGTGGTTCAAGAGGATTGATGCGATGAAAGTAGTGAAATTCGGCGGGACATCCGTCGCCAATGCAGAACAGATTTCAAAAATCATTAAAATTGTCACGGCTGACGGCTCCCGCCGCATCGTGGTGGTTTCCGCTCCGGGCAAACGGAATAAAGCCGACACCAAGGTCACCGACCTGCTGATCGCGCTGGCGAACACCGTTATTGCCGGAAAAGATTTTGAGGCCGACCTGATGGCGGTGGTGAACCGCTACGCCGAAATACAGCGCGATTTGAAACTGCCGGAAGCCGTGGTTAAAACCATCGAAGCCGATCTGCGCGGACGCATCACCCGTCGCGGTAAAAACGCCGCGCAGTTCATGGATGCCATGAAAGCCGCCGGTGAAGATTGCGCCGCCCGCGTCATCGCCGAAGCATTTACCAAAGCCGGATTCCCCGCCAAGTACGTCAACCCCGGCGAAGCGGGTATGCTGCTGAGTGACGACTTCGGCAACGCGCAGGTGCTCGACGAGTCCTATCCAAAACTGGCCGCGCTGAAAGCCATCAAAGAGATCGTCATTTTCCCCGGCTTCTTCGGCGTCACCAAAGGCGGCGACGTGGCGACGTTCCCGCGCGGCGGATCGGATATTACCGGTGCGATTCTCGCGGCGGCGGTTAAAGCCGATGTTTATGAAAACTTCACCGATGTCGATTCCGTCTGCTCGATGGATCCGCGCATCATTGAAAATCCGCCCGCCATCGACTGCATGACCTACCGCGAAATGCGCGAGCTTTCCTATGCCGGGTTCGGCGTTTTCCATGACGAGGCGATCGTTCCCGCCGTGCGGGCCAATATTCCGATCTGCATCAAGAACACCAATAATCCGGCGGCTCCCGGCACGATGGTGGTGCCGCAGCGCGCACCCGGCGAACGCACCGTCGTCGGTATTTCCAGCGCTTCCGGCTTCTGTGCGATCTACATTGATAAATACATGATGAACCGCGAAATCGGTTTCGGCCGCCGCCTGCTTGAAATTCTGGAAGACGAAGGCATTTCTTTTGAACACACGCCGTCAGGGATCGATAATATGTCCGTCATTCTGTCTTCGGCCAATCTGCCGCCGGCCAAACAGGAAAAAGTTGTTGCACGTATTACGGCAGAACTAAAACCTGACGCCGTACTGGTCGAACACGGGCTCGCGCTGATCATGGTGGTCGGCGAGGGGATGCATTACACGCCCGGTCTGGCCGCTAAAGCGACATACGCCATGGCTGCTGCTGGTGTGAATCTGGAAATGATCAATCAGGGCGCGTCCGAAATCAGTATGATGTTCGCCGTCAAAGACACCGACCGCGAAAAAGCCCTCCACGCCCTCGGCAAAACTTTCTTCGGAATTTGATTTCCGCGCAGCACACCGTGGGAACCAAACACCAAAAAAAATCCCCGAGAAAAAGATCCCGGGGATTTTATGTCAGAACAAACTTATAATTAGTAAGTTGCTTTGGTGGCCAAGGTGCCAATCTGAATGGTGGTTCCGCCAACAGTCAGTTCGGCAGAGCTTTGGATTCGCAGAGCAGACATCAGGTTGGTGTAGGCTGCGCCGCTGTTAAGCGGCAGTACTGTGTCGGTCAAAGCCATAGCGCCCGGCAACCCTGAAGATGTCGGGAGTGTAAGCACACCTTTGGCTTTCTCGACTTCCGCGACATTGCGGGCTTTGGCATTGACCTGCGATGTGGCGTAAGCATTCAGAATGGACGGGATACCGATAGCGGCCAAGAGACCGATGATCGCTACGACGATCATGATTTCAACGAGGGTAAAACCCTTCTTGTTCATTTTTTTCATTTTTATTTCCTTATTTTTGTTTTTGTTTTTTATTCCCGGTTTTCCATTTTGTGACTGGTCAGAATCTATTTTGTGTACCAGGTTAAATTCTCAATAAGCAGATTATCTATGGCTCATTCGATGAATGCAGTTTAGTCTATAATTCACTCATTACAATAAGCTTATATGTAAATTTGTGTCAGGGTTTTGACTACAGGTATAATGGAGCAATTTGTGAATTCCCGATCGGTTTCTGTTAGAACAACCACACCGAAAATTATTTTTTTAAGTCGGAAGGCAGTTTGCGGTAGAGGGTAGCAAGGCTGATACCCAGTTCATTTGCTGCTTTTTCCTTGTCCCCGTGCATGCTTTCAATCGTTCGCTGAAGGAATTCTTTCTCTTTGTCGTGCAGGAAAGCTTTGAGGGATTTCCCCTTAAACTGGTCGTGGCGACTGGCGATTACGCCGGACTTCAGGCCTTCTTCAACGATATTAACAATCTTTGCGGGCAGAGTGTCTTTGGTGATACTGCCGTTTTGAGCGAACGTAAGGGCGTGCTGAATGGCATTTTCAAGTTCACGCACGTTTCCAGGCCAGTTGTAATTGTCGATAATACTTTGCGTTTCGTGATCGATCATCGGAAGTTCCGCATCGGGGCCGAGCGCTCGCCGAAGAACATGATCTACAAGCGGTAAAATATCTTCGGGACGGTTGCGCAAGGCCGGGATGTCGATGCTGATAACGCTGAGGCGGTAGTAAAGGTCTTCACGGAATCTGCCTTGTTCGATCAGTTTTTCCAATTTTTCGTTAGAAGCAGCAATAATGCGGACATCCACTTCGGTATGATCCGAACCGCCGACTTTGCGTATTTTTTTATCCTGCAAGACGCGCAGGAGTTTCGATTGGATTTCCATCGGCATGGAACCGATTTCATCGAGGAAAAGCGTTCCGCCGTGCGCGGTTTCGAAAAGTCCTTGCTTAGTCGCGTTGGCTCCGGTGAACGCGCCTTTGACATATCCAAACATTTCGGATTCCATTAATTGGGCCGGCAGGGCGGCGCAATTAATAGCCATAAAAGTTGCATCTTTGCGCGGACTGTAATGGTGCAGAGCGCGGGCAACGAGTTCCTTGCCGGTACCGCTTTCACCGTAGATGAGTACGGTAGTAGATGTCGGAGCTACCCGTTCTATCATTTCACACACTTTTCGCATGCCGGCACTTTCGGCGACAATGCCGTCAAGATGCTCTTTGTACTCAAGGCGGGCTTTAAGGTCTTTGTTTTCCGTGATGGCATTTTGATATGCTAAAGCCCTTTGTACCGTCAGTACTAATTCATCAAGCTTAAAGGGCTTTGTTATATAGTCAAACGCACCTTCCTTCATAGCCTCGACAGCGGTAGCAACTGTGCCGTAGGCCGTGAGCATGATGACACCCATATCCGGCCATGTTTTGGCGGCTTTGCGAAGCAGTTCCATGCCGTTTATGGGGGTCATGTTGATATCAGAAACCATCAGATCAAACTTTTCGGTCTGAAGGAGCTGGAGTGCTTTTTCACCATTACTGGCGGGAGTGGCATCGTATCCCTGCCCTATGAGAATTTTGTTGAGCAGGTTTAAAATGGTCGGTTCGTCGTCTACAATGAGTATCCGCGGCATATTCCGTGTCATCTCTCTGTTAAAATTAGAAACAATTAGAAGTTATCATTTTCGAGAATGTCCGTCTATAGGTAAATATAGTAGCGGTAAGTTTGTATTGGCCATATCCGGCTGCGTCACAGGTTGATCGTAATGATTAATGCAGCTTCGCTTCCTGATCGATGTCCATCTGAATGAGATCACGGATGTCTTTGGGCGAAAATTCAGCATAGTCGAGGAAGTTTTGAATTACTTTGTCCATTCGGATGGATTCCATAACGATTTGCTGGCAGAGCTCTTGGCGTTCTTTATCCATGGATTCGCCGTTGGTGTCATTTTTTATATTGATCTGAAGCAGTTGAACGGCGCCGGAAATTCCTGTAAGCGGGGTGCGGATCTGGTGGGCCATTTCTTTGGCCATGTTGGCGGCAGCCTTGATGCGTTCCAGCTGGCGTGTCTGGCTTTGCAACCGCAGAAAATGTGAGAGGTCATTAAAGTTGAGAATACGGGCATCCACAAGCCCGTGAGCCCGTGTATTGGCATGCGGAACTGCTTCGGAGGGCAGGGTGATGCGCGCATCTTCGATGCTGACAGGGAAAATGGTGCCATCGGAACGGCGGAAATAGTCGGAAGCACCGCGCAGACCGGTGTCTCCGCTTTTAATTTCAGAAGGTTTTAGATGGATGGATGCGAACGTTTTATTGACCAGTTCAGGCTCATCGCGGCCCAGCAGAACGCAGGCTCGGTCATTGGCCATAAGAATACGGTCATCGGCATTAAGCAGTAACAATCCGGTTTTGACATTCTCAAAAACGAGTTTGGTAATGTCGCGGAACTGTTTTTCTTTTTTACTGATGTAATCGCATCGGCGCGAGACATAGGCGCTGGCGATGCCGAAAGCGACGAAAATGGCAATACGCAGTGCCATGGCGCCGGAGGTGTCGATCAGTCCTTTAGCGGCCGATACGGAGGGATACTGTACCAAGATGTTTTGTGACATCAGCAGGATGACCAGCGTGTAGGAAATAATGGCCAGCACTGTGATCTGCACTGTTTGTTTGAGCGGCAGAATTATGCCGGCGGAAAGAATAATCAGCGGATAGAGCAGAATCAAAAAATCGTTCTGTGTTTCACCGGCGAAATAAACGAGCCCGGAGACGAAAACAAGGTCGACTAAGAACTGCAATGGAGCCAGTCGCCGCATCCGATCCTGATTCCGCATCCAAAGCGAGTAGGGGATGGTGATAATATATGCAAAGGCGATGAAAGCGTAAAACGCGATGCTGTCCTGTTTCAATACAAAGGAGAGAACAATTAGGAATACACTAATGGCGGTGAGCCGCCCGCCGAGGAGACCCATCATGGTAGTCCATGATATATCGCGATCTCCTTCGGTTGTTCTTTTTTCGGGCATAGATTACGTCTTTCTTACATCACCACTTCGGTCATCTTGAAAATAGGCATAAACATAGCCAGCACAATTCCGCCGATCATCACCCCGATTACTACCATCAGCAACGGTTCAAGCATGGATGTGAGACCTTCGAGCATCGTGTCTACTTCTTCCTGATAAAACTCAGACAGTTTGCTGAGCATTTCCTCCATCTTGCCGGTCTGTTCTCCGGCGGAGAGCATATGAATGAGCATGCTGGGAAATTCCTTATTGCCTTTGAGTGTGTCGGAAACTGTTTTCCCCTGTTCGACACTGGCACGGGCATCGAGAATGGCCTTGCCGATCACCTTGTTGCCGGTGGCCAGCCCCACAATACTCATCGCCTGAATAATCGGCACGCCGCTGGCCATGAGCTGGGCGAAGGTTGAGGCGAACCGGGTGATGGCAATCTTGCGGACCAGTTTTCCAATCAGCGGAAAACGCAGCCGAAACATATCCAGCGCATAGCCGCCTTTGTCGGTTCGGACGTAGCGGCGCAGGCCGTAGATCGCGGTGGCGGCACCGGCAATCACGATATACCAGTAGTCGCGAATGAAATTACTGACATTCAGCAGCATTTGTGTTGGCGCCGGCAGTTGGGCGCCGAACCCGGCAAACATGGTGGCAAATGTCGGTACGATAAACACAATCAGTCCGGTCGAAATAATAAGTGCAACGCACATAACGACTGTCGGGTACATCATGGCGGATTTTACCTTGGCGCGCAGGCGGTTCGATGATTCCAGAAATGTAGCGACCCGTTCTGATGTTTCGGCCAGCATCCCGCCGGTTTCCCCGGCACGCATCATGTTTACGTAAAGTTCATCAAACACCTGCGGATACTCATTCAGGGCGTCGGAATACATAGATCCGCCTTCGACATTAACCCGCACACCTGCGAGCACCGTCCGGAAATTTTTATTTCCGGTCTGTTCCTCAAGCGCGACGATTGACTGCACCAGCGGCATCCCTGATGAAAGCATGGCGGCCATTTGGCGGGTGTACATCGGAAGTTCTTTGAGCCGAATGCTTCGTGCGCCGCTTACCCGTTTTTTTGCAGTTTTCTTTGCTGTTGCCATAAATATTTTCCTTGTTATCCGGTGGTCACTCTCAAAACTTCATCAATCGTCGTCAGCCCTTCGCTCACTTTGAGCAGTCCGGTGTCGCGCAACGTTCTCATGCCGTTGCGAACGGCTACTTCCCGCAACGCGCTGGCTTCAGCCGTTTCCAGAATCTTTGCCTTGATTTCATCGTTAAGCAGCAGAATTTCCATAAGTGCGCCGCGGCCCTTGTAGCCCAGTCCGCTGCACTTCGGGCATCCCTTGGCGTTAAAAAAGGTTACATCTCTGAACTTATCGGGATCCATATGGTTCAGCCGCAATGTTTTTTCCGGCAGATCAATCTGCTGCTTACAGAAGGGGCAAAGTTTACGATAAAGCCGCTGCGCCTGCGTCATTACAAGCGATGATGAAAGCAGGAACGGCTCAATGCCCATATAAGCCATACGGGCAATCGCACCGGCGGCATCGTTGGTGTGCAGTGTGCTGAGCACCAGATGTCCGGTCAGCGCCGCCTGCACCGCGATGGATGCGGTTTCGTTGTCGCGGATTTCACCGATCATCACGATGTCGGGGTCTTGACGCAGAATGGATCGCAACCCTGATGCGAAGGTCAGTCCGACTTCGGGTTTTGCCTGTACCTGATTGATTCCGCCGAGCTGATATTCAACCGGATCTTCTACCGTGATGATATTCACATCTTCAGTATTCAGTTCCTGCAGTGCCGAATAGAGCGTAGTTGTTTTACCCGAACCGGTGGGGCCTGTCACCAGCAGCATTCCGTGCGGTTTGGCAATGGCAAATTTCAGATCATCCAGCGCCTTCTGTTCCAACCCCAGCGACTCCAGATTGGGGGCCAGCGCGGTTTTATCCAGAATACGCATTACAATCTTTTCGCCGTGCACGGTCGGCAGATAACTTATGCGCAGATCCACTTCTTTGCCCAAGGCCTTGATTTTAAAGCGTCCGTCCTGCGGAATGCGCCGTTCAGCAATATCGAGATTTGCCATGATTTTGATGCGCGACGAAAGCGCCGACTGCACGCTTTTTGGCGGACTGGGGTTTTCGTAAAGTACACCGTCCACCCGGTAACGCAGGCGGATTTTCTTTTCCATCGGCTCGATATGAATATCGCTTGCGTGCTTGCGAAGGGCTTCGATCAGGATCGAATTGACGATACGCACCACCGGCGCATCCGCAGCGCTTTCGAGCATTTCATCAAGATTTTCCGCGCTGGTGGCGTCGCGGCCGATTTCCAGCTCGCTGTCGTCTTCGATATCCTTGAGGATATCCTCAAGCCCGATCGATCCGCTTTTATTTGAGCCTTCCAGTGCGCTAAGCACATCCTTGGGGTCGGCAATCACCGGAAAGATATGGTAATCAACCAGCGTTTTGAGATTTTCGATCCCCATAATGTTGAAAGGATCTGCAACAGCGACGGTGAGTAACTTGCCGGTCTTGCACAGCGGAAGCATCTTCAGTTGCGCCCAGGTAGAGCGCGGAAGCATTTCCACCAGCGAAGGGTCAAGTTGGAATCCGTCCAGACTGACCGGTGTCATCTCCAGATATTCGGCCTTGGCCAGCAACAGTACGGAAGCCGGCACTGCGCCTTGTGTGACCAGCATATCTTCCAGCGGAGTTCCGCTTTTTTCGGCTTCTGAGCGTGCCGCCGCCATTGCTTCTTCCGAAACCGGAAAGCGGGCGAAAAGAATATCTGTCAGAGTTCTGTAGGCTTTATCGCTCATAAATTTCACTGTTGCCCCGATTTTAAGCACAAACGGTGCCAATAACAAATTAACGCTAAACTTTCCAAAGGCCGGAAACAAGCCGGGATATACGGGTAGCGGGAGCTTTTAGAAAGTTCCGTTTTAAAGTCAGGAATTCCTTGCGGTAAAATTTCACCATAGATTGAAAAACAGTCCGTGCATCTGCGGCACAAATTGTGCTTAATTACGGCGGTTACTATTTCAGGAGATGCCATGAGCAGATCAATCAATGCCCGCGAGGAACTACAGCAGACCAGTGCTATGCTTGAACAGATTCTCGAGGTGATGCCTGACGATCTGTTTACGTTGCGCGCGCTTTACGAAACTTCTCTGAAACTCGAACAGCCTGAAAAAGCCTTTGATTGTCTGAAGCGGCTGGATCACGGTGCGCGTGCTTCGCAAAACGCGGAGATGATCGCCTTTGTGCTCAATCAGTACACATCAATTGTTGACGAAGTTCCGGAAGTGCAAAAGCGAATAGAGCGGCTGCAAGAACTGCAGATGGTGACAGATCTGATGGCTGGTGAGACGGTGGAAAAACCGGTGACCGAGAAAAAAAACGGCCTTGAGTCTGAAATGGCGCTGGCTTGGGAACTGTTTCAGGACGAGCTGCTTTCGCAAGAGGAATATTCCAATGTGTTGCACGATTTGACGGAGATGTCGTCGCGTGAATTAAGCGTTCCGATAACCGTGCTGCATATCCTGCATGACCGCAATTTCAGCCGGTTTGAACGGCTCCTGACCTATCTGTGCCAGAAGAGCGGAGTGCCGATTATGGTGCTGAGCCAGTTTGATGAGCGCGAAGAATTGCGCGAGGTGTTTCCCTTGGAGTTCATTAGTCATCATGGTGCGCTGCCGTTTGCACAGATTGGCAGCGACCTGCTGCTGGCAGTGCTCAATCCTCTCGACAAAGATCTGCTCCGACGTGCGGGCGAACTTGCCGGACGCCGCTGCCACGCCTATCTGGTAACTCCTCAAGAATATGATCAACGGCTGGCGCAGATTAAACAGGCGCTGAATAAGTGATTCTCAATGAGACTATGTTCAATCAGAGATCGCAGTTACACTTTTCGCTATTTTTTTCCGGGAGTGAAACTTTTACCCGGCACGAGCCGGCGGATTTCTCCGTTGCATTCAACCAGCACACTGCCGTCCGTTATTTCGAGTATCCGAATGCCGTTGACGGTACCGCCCACGGCGACCGTTTTTCCGTTGACCAGAGCCAGTGCTTTGCTGTTTTCCCTGATTACTGTGCCTTGGCAGACAACGGTGTCTTCAGAATGGTTCCAGAGGCCAACGTCAGGCTTTTTGATAAAATTCGAAAAGCTGCTCGAATCCATCGCGTTGAGTTTGAACGGTTTAATAAGCGTTGCAGAAAGCGGGCTTGCAGATGTTTTAAACAGGAAAGTGCTGGCGAACCCGGAGATCGACAGGACAAAAAGAAGAATGATCAGGGGCCGCCGGAACCGCGCCGGAGAATTTTCGGCAGATTTTTTTTCCGCAAAATCGGAATTCATAACATTTCCTTTCTCAATTGCCGGAAACCAATACTCTCTTCGTCCTTGAAAGCGAACACTTTTTATAACCATGGCACCAAAAGTCAAATCACCATTGACGGTACCGATGGATTGGCATAGGCCATTTCCAACGGTCGGACTTTTCTATCGAAGTATTCAGTATAATCTTCGAAAAGCAGACGAATCATGGCATATACAATGCTTAATATTACCGGGTTGATTATAGAAAAAACGCGACACAAAGGTGGTTAAATACGGGACAATGATTTTGAAACGGGCGTATTTCAGCGTCGTCTTGGATGCCGGCGTTATATTATAAGAGCGAAGTATTATGATGGAGAAAGCACACAGATGCGGGTTTACGCTGGTGGAAGCCGTACTGGCGGTAACAATTATTGCGTTGCTGGCTGCTTTCATTGTTCCGGCAGTTAATCTGGCCACCCGCAGTCGTGAGAATGGACAAGCGGCCCGCAAGTTGCAGACCGCCGTGGAAGCTCTTGAACTTTATGCCTCTGAACGGGGTGATTATCCCGCAGATGTGAATCGCGGCATTATCCCGCCGGAAATGGCGGAATATTATTTTCCGTATTACAAGATCGACTGGTGGGACGATGTCACTGAATTGGGCGGACAGTGGGATTGGGGTCATAACCAGCTTGGTGCAACGGCCACCGTTGCTATTGTCGCGCCGACCAGATCAACAGGTCAGATGACGGAGTTTGACCGGTTGATTGACGATGGCAATCTGAATACCGGAAAATTCCGCTACGACGGAGATAAGCATTATTATTACATCATTCAGGAGTAACACCGTGAAGAGAGCAGATTACAGAACAGGTATGACGCTGGTGGAAGTGCTGATTTCGGTTGTGCTGATGGCCGCCGCCGCCGCGATTATCTACGAAGGTATTTTTTATTCATATAAGACCGTCATGCGCTCCCGTGCACGGCTGGATGCTCAAGGCATTGCTTTTGACAAAATCATGGAAATTTATAATCAGAGAACCGATATGATCCGGAACTGGGGAGGATGGACCGGCGCGGTGATTACGTCAACACCGCCTAACAGCGTTTTCTCGACGAACGGGTCTGTGCAATGGGCGGTTGTTCCGGAGACGAACCCGCCAGCTGCCCAGATTGACTATTGGACAATTACCGTGAGGGTATGGGCACCCAGCAACAGTCCGCTTTTTTCTGTTGTTGCCACCAATGGTACAGTGACGGCGGCCTATCTTCACCCCTTGGCGGAATATATGGTGTTACGGTACGACGACGGAGTTCTTTGATCATGAAAAATGAGAAAGAAAACAGCGGATTCACGCTGGTGGAGATCATGCTGGCGACGGTGATTTCCGTTATGGTGTTTGTCGCCATGGGCGCGCTGCTTACCCGTTCTTTCACTCTCTGGATGGATGCCATGGCGAACTGGAAGCTTGCGCAGCACGCACGGGTTTCACGGACGCGATTGCTGGACGGCGGGTTTGGTCCGGGAACAGGTCTGCTGGCATCCTATGCCGCTAATGCGGCTGTAGTCACCGGTGCCGAGGCTTATATTCAGTATTATCCATTGGCGGCGGGCGGAGCCTTTCGCGCCTACGGATGGTCCTCTTCTGCTGACGGTAAAGACCTGCGGTTGCGATCCGCAGCTTCGGTCTGGCTGTTGGGTCAGAATGTGGCCGGTACTAATTACGCCATGAATGTGCAGGCAAATGTGCATGTGGAACTGTTTAAACCCAAACCGGTAACAAACAAAATGCTGGAGGTCACTTATCAGTTGCGGACTTCATTAATGGGGAAAACAAATACTCAGCCGTGTACGGTGAGGGCTTTTCTGAGCAATCAGCTCTGAGTCATCGGTAATGGAGGTATTCTATGAAAAGAGTCAGAAAAAATAACAACGAAGGCTTTGTTCTGGCAGCCGTGTTGCTGCTGCTGCTGATCGGGTCGCTGGTGGCCGGGGCGTTTATGATTTCAGCCCGGCAGACCTTGCGCACCGTTGAGCGCTGGGAGAATTATGATAACTGTCTG
>JBAZTQ010000088.1:0-13548 GCA_041661845.1 Kiritimatiellales bacterium
ACTGTGTGATTTCTCCATTCCAGACGTGTGTGTCAGAGCTCATATCAAAGGTATATTCAACCCGGCCGTCAGCAATGTCTTGCCGAAATTCTTCATCATATATTCCCGAATAATTTCATCAGCCGGAATCAGTATAGGCATCCGTTTGTTTTCGGGAATAATGAAAACCGTATAAAGTTTAATGGAATCAGCGAGCGTCTGTTGCGCCGGGTTGTTTCTCCCAGATTGATTTCAGGTTGAACACTTCGAGCTGGTGAACCGCCATCGCTCCGCCCTTCACTTTCACTTCGACACCGAGATTGCCGGACTCGGGAATCACGGGAAACGGCATATAGGTCAGGCCGTCGCCGGCAAAAACAGTAAAGTAGTTCCGGTCGGCAAAAATCGTGATGCGCTGCCGGCCGTTCTGCAGCGGCGCGGGTGCGCGCACGTCGGTGCCGGAGATTTCCTGCTTCGCCGCGTTATAGCGGATTTCGACACCGCGCACGTTGAAAACCACTTCGCTGTCGGCGGCGGGCGTGAAGTCAGCCCGGATTTCCAGCAGCTCGCCATGAACATCCGCGAGCGGATTCGCATCACCCTCGGCGAGAGAAGGCTTGCCATAATTCCAAGATTTTCCGCGCAGGGTTTCAAGTTCCTTGACGGGCTGCCAGCGCAACCGCGGGCCCGCCGATGTGCTGCGCAGTGTGAGTTCACACGGAAACGTCTGGAGCTGGTTGAAGGGCATTCCCGGTGCCGGCGCCTGCCCCCAGCCGATCTGAATGCGCCGTCCGTCCGGCGTATCGTTGAAAGTCTGCGGCGCATAGAAACATCCCCGGCGGGTCTGCCCGGGAATCCGCACCTCTTCAGAAGTGAATTTTTTTCCGTCGAACGAACCGATGGCGTATTCGCTGTTCCCGGCACTGAGCACCCACTTTTTATTTGAAGCATCACCATCAACCGGCAGCTCGAAGAAGTCCGGACATTCATAGAGGAAAAAATCATAACCTCCGCCGCCCTTCGTCACGCTGGCGAGCGTCCAGTCCCGGAGATTCGGCGATGTAAAAAATTGAAGAGTATGATTCGGCATCAGTCCGGTCGCGTTGGGCGTGTCTGCATTCGGCAGCCCCACATAGAGCACCATCACCCACTGCTGGGTCGGCTCATGCCGGAAAACTTTCGGGTCACGATTGAGGTTGCTGATGTTTTTCAATACGGGATTGCCCGCGAACTTCGTGAATGTGCGCCCGTCCGTGCTGTAGGCGATGCACTGCGTCGCGGGGTCGCCGACGTAGGTGTAGAACAGCACGAGGGGCGGTTTGCCGTCTTTCCCGAAACCGCTGGTGTTCTTCCAATCGACGACCGCGCTGCCGCTCCACGGCCCGCCGAGGTTGTCCGGATAAATCGCCTCGCCGAGTTCCTGCCAATGCACAAGATCGCGGCTTATCGCGTGGCCCCAGTGAGCATTGCCTCCTGCCCAGCAATAAGGCGTGTGCTGGAAGAAAAGATGATATTCACCGTTATAAAATACGAGACCGTTGGGATCGTTCATCCATCCGACCCGGGATGAGAACTGAAGCTGCGGACGCAGCGGCTCGCTGTAAAGTTTGCCGGCGTTCCAAACATCGGCGGAGATCGAGACCAAGTCGAGCGCCTTTGAATTCTCGGGCATGTTTTCAATACGAAGTATGGCCGGCTTGCCCTTCCAATCGCTCACGTCGAGATGCGCAAACCAGCCGGGCTGGTCATCCAGCTCTATATTGAACCTGCGGACAGGCGTGCCGTCTACGATTACCGTGACGACCTGCTTTGGTTCTTCCGGCGGGCGGGTCTTAACCGGCAGCAGCAGGTAGCGCTTGCTGAGTTCAAGAGTCCGCTCGCGCGTGACTTGCTTCGTAATTTCCTGTGTCCGCGGCGTGTCCGATTGAACCATCTGATCAACATTGATGTGCCCCCAGCCGCCGGAATAATTGTCCACGATGCGGATACGCGCTTCTTTGCCCGATAATCCGGAGACATCCCACGATACCCAATGGAGTATTTCGCGATTCGCCCCGTCCTTCGCCGCCGGCCCGGCCACCGTGCGAACGGTTTCTCCATCGATCACGAGATTGACGCAGGTTTCCCCTTCGTGATCGCCCCCGCCGATAAGAAAGTTGATGTGGTTGCGCTCGATAGTGAATCGCGGCGAGGTGAGCGTTCCGGCGGCTTTGTCGCCGGAACCCTTGAGGTATGAATTCACCAGCCTTGCCCCTTGATGGCCGGTCACTTTGTTTTCCGAAGCTGTCGCAGGTACAGGCCCGGCACCAAAGGCGTCACCGGTGGCTTTCCATTGTCCGTAACTTGCGCCCTCAAAGTCCGCGATCAGAAGATCCTCGGCGGTGCCGATCAGCGCACAGGTTAAAATCAACATACCGACGAGACATTTTTTCATAGCGATCCTCTTCTTGTTTTATACAGGGACTTCCTGTTTTTTACTCTTCTATTTGAACCGGAACGGCGGCCCGCGCTCAGGAATAAAGGCAACGTTTTCGAGCCGAGAGTCCTTCTGATTCGCATTGGCGGGCAGTCCTTTCGCGGCAGCTTCTGTCACAACTTCGGCCGGATCGGCTGCCGGCACATTCTTTCTCTATCCTCTACTTTAAAGCCCTATCTAAATGTTTTTTCCATAGCGCATAGATTTCTGCATAATTTCCATTATCCGGAAAAAACTCATTCTGTTTTTCCAGAGTTTGAAAGGCCTCGCCGAACGAGCGGTAGATGCCGGCGCCAAGACCCGCACCGCGTGCAGCGCCGAGCGCTCCGTCGGTATCGTAAAGTTCAATCGTCGCGCCGCTCACGCCCGCCAGCGTCTGACAGAACACATCGCTCATAAACATATTGGCATGCCCGGCGCGGATGGTTTTGATTTCGATGCCGGCCGCTTTCATCACCTCCATGCCGTACATGAATGAAAAGACGACGCCTTCCTGCACGGCGCGGCAGAGGTGCGCGCGGCTGTGGCGGTTGAAATCGAGTCCGCCGATCTGCGCACCGATATTGCGGTTGCCGAGCACCCGTTCGGCGCCGTTCCCGAACGGCAGAATCGTCAAACCGTCGGAGCCGGCCGGAACCGATTCGGCCAGCCGGTTCATTTCGTCATAGGAAACATCGCCCAGCAGCCGTTTGACCCAAGCCTTCAGAATGCCCGTTCCGTTGATGCACAGCAGAACACCGAGTCGCGGATTTTCTTCCGAATGATTGACGTGCGCAAAGGTATTTACCCGCGACAGCGGATCGTATTGCTTTTTATCAGTCACTCCGTAAACCACGCCGGAAGTTCCGGCGGTGGCGGCGATCTCGCCGGGATTCAGCACGTTGAGCGAAAGTGCGTTGTTCGGCTGGTCGCCGGCGCGATACGAAACCGGCGTCCCCGTCTTCAGTCCGAAGTCGGCCGCAGCGGCGGCGGAAAGATGTCCCTGGATTCCAAAGGTTGAAACGGTCTCCGGAAGGAGATTTTTATCGAAGCCGAAACGGTCGAGCAGAAAGCCGGCCGGTTTTTCATTTTTGAAATCCCAGAAAATTCCTTCCGACAGACCGGACACGGTGGTGCGCGTTTCACCGGTCAGCTTCATCGCCAGCCAGTCGCCCGGCAGCATGATCTTGTCGATCTTCGCGTACAGTTCCGGCTGGTGCTCTTTCACCCAGGCCAGCTTGGCGGCCGTAAAGTTGCCCGGCGAGTTCATCAAATGACTCAGACATTTCTCCGCGCCGAGGGCGGCAAACGCGGCGTTGCCGTACGGCACCGCGCGGCTGTCACACCAGATAATCGCCGGACGCAGCACGTTCTGCTCTTTGTCCGCACAGACGAGACCGTGCATCTGGTAGGCGATGCCGACGGCCTTCACCTCTGCGGGATCGGCCTTCGCCGCGCGCAGCACCGTGCGCACGGCATCTTTCGCACAATCATACCAGCACTGCGGATCCTGTTCGGCAAAGCCGGGTTGCGGTGAATTGATTTTCTGCTCGGTCTTCGGATAAAATGCGCCGCCCGCGCAGCGGCCCGATTGCGCATCCAGCAGCGCGGCCTTGACCGACGAGCTGCCGACATCAATTCCCAGTAAATAGCTCACACGGTTCCTTACTGTTTCAATACGGATTACTTGGCGCCATCTGCCAAGCCTTCACCTGCTTCACTCTGGCGGTACCGCCGTTGGCAAAAACTGAAACTTTGATGCTGTCGGTTCGGCTCGGATATATGCGCCGCAACACCGCCTGACGGTCGTTGGCGAAAGCTTCGACGACCGAGCGGTCAACGAAGATGCGCAGCGTCAGCAGTTCGCCCGACTTGAGCGCGAACGGCCCGGCTTCCGTTTTCTTAGATCCTTCGCGGAGGCCGGACTTCGTGGTGTCGATTTTCAGCATCTGTTCGGTGACATCATAGAAAATTGGCGTTTCTTCTTCCCCGCCGGGCGAGCGGCAGACTTTGACGCCGACTTGCTTGGCATCCTGCGGATCGATCTGGATTTCCAGTTCGATGGTGTTGCCGGTGATTTTATCGAGAACGGTATCCCGCCCGGCGGCTACCGTCATTTCCGGAAGAGTCTGCTCGTTATAGCGCAGCCGTTTGAGTTCCTCGACAGGGCGGATCCGCAACCGGTTGTCGTCGCCCAGCGAAAGTTCGCGCGGCAGTGCCATTTCGCCGGACCAGCCGCTGGCGATCTTCGTTGCGTTGCTGCGCCGATCAAATATCCAGGCCCACAAAATCTGCCGTCCGTCAGGTGCGGCGAGTGTTCTGGGTGCGAAATAACCGTTATCCACCCAGCTCATGCGCTCGTGGACTTCGGGATAGAACTGTTCGTCCTTCCACTCGCCGACATAGTAGCGGGCGCCGCGGTTATGGGCGATGCACACCAGCACGCGTTTGCCGCCGAGTTTGAAAAAATTTGCGCAGGAAATGTCTTCATTCGTCGCCACATCCGGCATGTTGTGATGCAGGAACGGCCCGACGTATTTCCAGGCGTCCAGTTTGTCCGCTTTGAATACCGTCGGCGGCTTCCCGCTTCTCGGGGCACCGCCAAAAATCGCATAGTACGTGTCGCCTTCCAGCCAGCCGAACGGATCCCACGAAGTGTACGGCTCACTGCCTGTCGGGTTCGGTATGATCGGATTCGCCGGCAGCTTTGTCCAATGGTCGAGATTGTCGTCGCTGCTGGTGGCGATGCAGTTGCCCGCGCCGACGCCGTGGAAAATCATCGTCGCCTCACCATCTTTGTTAATAAAGCAGTTACCGCTGAACATGCCGCGATCAGGACTGTCCGCCGTCGGGTAAAGCGGGGCCGGATGTTGCCGCCAATGCACAAGATCCACACTGGAGATATGCCCGAAGAAATGAACCCGGTTTTCCTGGTAGATATAGAAAAGATGATATTGCCCGCGCCAGTAGATCGCGCCGTTTGGATCGAACGGGCTGGCATAGTCCTCCGGTATGGCAAAGTGATAGGCCGGACGATACGGATCGGAAAGCAAGTGATTGCGGAAGCGCCGCACAACGGCGATGTCTTCCGGCAGGCTTGGTTTCGCGATCACCGCGGTCGTAGCCTTTGCCGGGACAGGAACGATGGTCGCACTGACCGAACGCGCGGCATAAAAAGCGGCTTTCTTGCCGTCGAGCAATAACCGTCCGTCCTCAACTTTTGCACCGCCAGCAAGTTGCGAACTGGCGAAGCGTCCGGCCCGGTCGGCGCATACAGCATCGTCAAACGTCCACCAAGCCCACGGCTTTAGCTCCGATGGCTCGTTTGGCTTCAGTTCCGCGAGCTGTTCCGCCGTAAGTGCACTGTCATAAATGCGCGCATCGTCTATCGCTCCGGCAAAAAAGGCCGTAGCGCCTGTATGGCGAGGCCCGATGACAACCACGCTCTCCGGCCCAAACGGCTGCTGCGCTTTGATCGTGTAACTGGAATATTCCTTGCCGTCGCGGTAGGTCGTCACTTCGTTGCCTTGATAGACGACAGCGAGTTGTACGGAAGTGTTCGCCCCGGCGGTCTCCGCAGGCCATGCCGCCTGTTGCTTTTCAGTTCGGCGGTAGTAATCGCTGCCGGCCATCCATTTTGCCGGCGACACCTCTCCAAAAATAATGCCATCAAAAGGCGCAGAGAAATCCGCTTTTGCGTTTATTGTCAGTACGCTGCCGCCGCGCTGTGTGAGGTTGGCCGGGGCGACCCAGGCGACAAGCGTTTTATCCTGTAAAACCGGCTCCGCCAGGGCCGAACCGGCGGCAATTGCTATCATCACAAAGTATTTAGTTATCAGTCTCATCGGGGCTCCTTTTTACTTCCATCATTAGGATTTATTCATATCGAAGATCCGGCTAGTCGATCTTCAGTTTTTTCTGGAGAGCTTCGAGCGAAACGCCCTTGGTTTCAGGCAGAATTTTCCATACTAAAACAGCCTGGGCCACCATGCAGACTGCAAAAAACAGAAAGCTGCTGCCGGGACCGATTGCTTTAGAGGCGGCGGCAACCGGGAAGGCCTGCGAAACAACGGCGGCCATAAGCCAGTGCGTGAAACTGCCCAGCGACTGCCCTTTGGCCCGAATGCGGTTCGGAAAAATTTCAGAAATATAAACCCAGATCACCGCACCCGTGGAGGGTCCGAAAAAGAACAGATAGCCGATAAAGAGCCACATCACAGAATTCGACACCTGTGCGCCCTCTGCCATGCCGATGAATTTGAATCCGACCAGCGCGAGAAAACCCGCCATGCCGAGCGATCCGATGATGAGAAGCTTTTTGCGCCCCAGCTTATCGATCAGCGCCAAACCAATCGCCGTTGAAATCACCAGCATGATACCGACGGGAATGGATTGGAGAAGGGCCAGATTACCGTCACTGCCGCCCATGCCGAACACTTTTGGCGCGTAGTAGAGCAGCGCATTAATGCCGGACAACTGATTAAACATCGCCAGCATAACGGCCGCCGAGATCGGCAGCGCGTATTTTGCCTGCCAGAATTTCGCATGCACGGCATCAAACTTCTGATGCATGGATTCGATAATTTCATTAAGGACGGCCTGCGGGTTCGATGCGCCGATGGATTTCAGTACGCCAAGCGCATCGTCCATCCGTTTCTGCTCCACCAGCCAGCGCGGGCTCTCCGGAATGAGCGCCAGCAGAAAAAAGAAGGCGACCGACGGGAACGTTGCCATCAGGAACATCCAGCGCCATTCGGACATTGCTCCGTAAATGGAATCGGTAAACAGCGGAACGCTGGCGACAAAAAAGTTTGAGATATAGGCCAGGCAGATACCGAAACAGACGTTGAACTGCTGCCAGCCGACCAGCCGGCCGCGTTTTTCGGCCGGCGCGATCTCTGCAATATACATCGGCGAAACCACCGAAGCCCCGCCGATGGCCAGCCCGCCGATAAACCGGAAAAACCAGAATGAATATAAATTCCACGCCGCGCCGCTGCCGATGGCTGAAACGATATATAGCACCGCCAGCACGGTGAGAACCGGTTTGCGTCCCCAGCGGTCCGCCGGACGGCTGACTGCCAGCGAACCGAAAATCGTGCCGATCAATCCCGTTACAACCGTAAAACCGAGCATTGCCTCACTCAGTCCGAAATAAGACTGCAACGCCGCCGTCGTTCCGGAAATCACGGCGGTATCGAATCCAAACAGCAGGCCGCCCAATGCGGCAATCACTGTACTTATATTTACTCGTGATTTATTTTCCATCTTTCACTCCTGTTATATGGCTTTACTGCAGAGATGCTGCCAAGGCGCAGCAAGGATTCAATTATGAACATGGTATCAGCAGAAAAACTATTAAGTATAATGTATCCCGCATATTTTTTAATGTTTTCCAAACAGCGGGGCTTCCCGGCAATCTTCATGATCCGGTTCAAACAGCTGTATACGCCGGAAATCTGCCGGCCGCGTCATGTGTGACCGCCCCGGCATTCGACGAAACAGAAACAGCCGGCAACGATCGTGCAGCTGTCAAGACCGCCATGATTCAAACCAAGCGCATAACCAGCGCCGCCAAAGGCCGGCTGCGGTTTGTTTATCTGATTCCCAGCTTCCTCTGCATTTCTTCCAGCGGAATGCCTTTTGTTTCCGGCACCATGAACTTCACCCAGATCAGCTGGAGAAACATCATGAAGCAGAAAAAGGCGAAGATGGTTCCGGGAGCGAAACTCTCGACCATTTTCGGGAAGAAAAGGGTCAGCAGTGCGGCGAATATCCAGTGGGTGAAACTACCCAAAGACTGGCCTGCGGCCCGGTTGCGGTTCGGAAAAATTTCGCTGATGAAAACCCAGATCACCGCACCTTGTCCGATGGCATGTGCGGCGATGAACGCAAAGATACAGGCCGGAACAATGGCAACGGTTCCGGTATAGAAAGCCCATGCGCACAGGCCGAGCGAACCGATGTAGCCGAAGGAGCCGATATACAGCAGGGTGCGCCGTCCCAGCCGGTCGATCAGCCACAGACCCGCATAGGTAAAGATCAGGTTGGTTATGCCGATACCGACCGACTGCAGCAGAGCGGCTTTTGCGCCGAGTCCGGTCATTTCAAAAATACGCGGCGCAAAATAGAGTATCGCATTGATACCGGAGAGCTGATTGAAAAAGGCGATCAGAAAGGCCAGCGAGATCGGCTTGATTAAACGGCCGGAAAAAAACTTCCCGGGCCGTCCGGTATGGCTGACGGAAGCCGCGACTTCATCGGCCAGAATGTTCAGCTCCTTATCGGAAGCCTCCGGACTGATGCTGCGGAAAACGCGCAGGCCGCCCGCACGGTCGCCGCCGTGAGTTATCAGCCAGCGCGGACTTTCGGGAATGCCGAAGCACATAACGGTGTAAATAAGTGCGGGAACCGCTTCCACGCCCAGCATCCAGCGCCAGGCGTCTGCGCCGATTCCGCTGAGCAGCGCATTGGACAGAAAGGCCATCAGGATACCGAAAACGATATTGAACTGGAACATCCCGGTCAGCCGCCCGCGGTATTTGGGCGGCGCAATTTCAGAAATATAGAGCGGGGCCGCGATAGTAGAGATCCCTACGCCCAGACCGCCGACGAAACGGGCGATCATAAAGGAATAAACTCCCGGCGCGCAGGCCGAACCGATGGCGTGGACAAAATAGAGAATTCCGATTGAAAGCAGCGTTTTCTTCCGGCCCCACCGTTCCGTCGGCCAGCCGCCGACCAAAGACCCGAGCACCGTCCCCCACAGCGCCATGCTGATGGCCAGACCATGCAGCGTGCTGTTCAATCCCCACAAGTTTTGGATCGTTTGTTCCGCACCGGAAATCACCACCGTATCAAATCCGAACAGGAACCCGGCCAGCGCTGAAGTCAGCGCCCAGAAAAACAACTTTTTATTATGCATAGAATACTCCTTTGATTATTTCGTCCGGCAGCACCGGAGTTGCCCCGTTTTGTGAACAGACAAAGGTCGCCACGCGATTGGCATATTCGTTGATCCGGTCGAGCGGCCATTTCCACAGCAGTCCCATGCACAGCGTCGCGGTAAATGAATCGCCGGCACCCACCGTGTCCACCACTTTACCGGCACACCCGCCGTGTTCCGACAGCTGCTCTTCTGACAGCAGTAAACTGCCCGCCGGACCCCGTGTATAGGCGATCAGACGCAGTTCAAAACGCCGGCGCAATTGCTGCAGTTGAGCCTGAACGCTGCCGGACAAACCGAACATCCCGGTCAGCACCGGCAGTTCTTCGTCACTTATTTTCAGAATATTGGAAAGGCGCAACGAATCCTCGATCAGCGGTTTTGAAAAGAAATTCTGCCGCAGATTGATATCGAAAATTTTCAGCGCCGCATCGGGACAGGCTCTCACAAACATCTGAACGGTCTGCCGCGATTTTTCACTGCGCTGTCCCAGCGTTCCGAAACAGACGGCATCCGTTGTCAGCGCCAGCGGAGAAAGTTCCGGAAGAAAATCCAGATAATCCCACGCCCGGTCCGCGCAGATTTCGTAGGAAGGTTTCAGGGAAGCGTTCAGACTCACCTTCACGACTCCTGTGGACGCCGGGGCGCTTTCCTGCAAACAGGATATGTCCAGTTTTGCAGCGGCCGCCGCCGCTTTTATTTCCAGACCCAAATCGTCTCTGCCGATGCCGCTTATAATTTTGGCCCGGGCGGAAAGCTGGGCGCAATGAAACGCATAATTATACGGAGCCCCGCCCAGCCGTTTATACGAAGGAAACAGATCCCACACAACCTCGCCGATTCCGATGGTTTGAAACGACATAAAACACTCTCCGGCACATCTGGAAAACGGCTCAAGCTAGCCGGATCAAATCCATCCGTAAAGAATTTTTGCGACAGCACGGCTCAAACATGTTGTCATTTGATTTACATTAACTTGGCGTTATTAACCGCTAATTTGCGCATAACAATTGATATTTCAACTTTTCGCATTACATTTTGATTACATTTTTAAGCAGGAGTGTGATGAAAAAAAATTCGTATAAAAAAATCTACGATCAGCTTCTGAAACAGATTCAGCGCGGCGATTACCGCACCGGCGAACTGCTGCCGACCGATTTGCAGATCGCCGCGGAATTCGGCGTCTCCCGCCCGACTGTTGCCCGGGCCTTCGCCATGCTGGTTGCCGAGGGGCTGATCGGACGCAAGGCCGGATACGGAACCGTTATAAAAAAAGTCCCCCGCCGTTTTCACTGGAACGTCGGACTGATTATCCCCGATCTGGGCGAAACAGAAATTTTTGCACCGATCTGTTCTAAGATTGCAGAGTTTTTCGACCGGGAGGATGTCAAATTTCACTGGACTGCGGCATCCGGAGACTCTACCGATAAAAAAGAAGCTGCGCTCCAATTGTGCCGCAGCTGCATCGAACAGAAACTGGACGGCGTCTTCTTTACTCCGCTTGAACATGTGGAAGATGCAGAACCGGTCAATCGGCAGATTCTCCGGCAGCTTAACGAGGCCCGCATTCAAACCGTTTTACTGGATCGCGATGTACTTCCCTGGCCGCAGCAGACCCCGCAGGATCTGGTCGGCATCGACAATGTCCAGGCCGGATTTGTCGTCGCCAGGCACTTGATTGAAAACGGATGCAAAACCCTGCTCTTCATTACCCGGCCGACTCCGGCGACAACGGTTAAACTCCGCATCATGGGCTGCCGCGAAGCGCTGCTTCAGTCGGGATTTTCTCCGGACAGTCTGAAAACTTCGGAAACCGACATTACAAATCCCGGCGCGGCGGCGGACATGATCCGCGATTTACAGCCCGACGCTCTCATCTGCGCAAATGATGCCACCGCGGCTACCTTGATGCGCAGTCTTATCGACAAAGGAACTGCGGTTCCTGATCAGTTGCAAATCGCGGCCTTTGATGATGTTCGCTACGCGGCCCTGCTCAGCGTACCGCTCACAACCTACCGTCAGCCCTGCGGTGAAATCGGAATGACCGCCGCCGCGACGATGCTCGAACGGCTCAAAAATCCTGCCCGTTCGCCCCGGCGTATCTCTTTGAAAGGCGAACTGATTATCCGCCAGTCAACCCGGCCGTCTGCCGTCTAAATTGGACAGCGCGGCTTTCACATTCGCTGTAATCACGCCCCACTCTTTACCCGCAATCTGCTGCCGGGTGGCCAGCCATGAACCGCCGACGGCGCTGACAATCGGCAGCGCAAGCCAGTCATTCATATTTTCGAGACTGATGCCGCCGGTCGGACAGAACTTGACACCCAGCGACACATAGGGTGCCGCCATATTTTTCAGCATATTAATGCCGCCTGCCGCGCCGGCAGGAAAAAACTTGAGCATCTTGCAACCGAGCACAAGCCCCTGCTCGATTTCTGACGGCGTCATGACACCGGGAACAAACAGCGTTTCCGAGGTTTGGAAAAATTTCACGATCTGCGGATTGAGCCCCGGCGCAAGACCGAAGTCGACGCCGATATCAACACACATTTCAGCCTGATCGGACGTCACCACCGTTCCGGCTCCAACCAGCATTGCCGGAAACGCTTTTTTGATGCGCCGGAGCGCTTCGGAAGCGGCGGGAGTGCGGCAGGTCACTTCAATCACATCCATACCGCCCTTGAGCAGCGCTTCAGCCAACGGCTCGGCGTCATTGGCATCGTCGATCACAATCACCGGAATCACCGGGCGTTTTAAAAGTTCGTTCAGCATACTTGTCCTCCCTAGCGATCTACGCGGGCTCCGCCGCCGCCGACCAGTTTTTTCACCTCGGAGAGTGAAGCCATCGTGGTATCGCCGGGCGTGGTCATCGCCAGCGCGCCGTGCGCCGCGCCGTATTCAACCGCCAACTGCGGATCACCCAGCTCCATCAGTCCATAAATAAAGCCGGAGGCAAAGCTGTCGCCGCCGCCGACGCGATCCATGATTTCAAGGTTCGGACGCTGCGTCGCGGTGTAGAATTTTCCGTCACACCAGCACATGGCTCCCCAGTCGTTTACGGTCGCGCTTTTCACGCCGCGCATCGTGGTGGCGGTTGCTTTGAAATTCGGAAACTCTTTGACCGCGTTGGTGATCATCTTCCGGAAAGCACCGACTTCCAGATCGGTCAGGTTGTGATCGGCCCCTTCGATTTCGAAGCCGAGGCAGGCGGTGAAGTCCTCTTCGTTGCCGATCATCACATCGACATACTTCGCGATCTCGCGGTTGATCTCGCGGCATTTATCCAGCCCGCCGAATCCTTTCCAGAGCGACGGGCGGTAATTAAGGTCATACGAAACCATCGTGCCGTATTTCTTGGCCGTCCGGGCGGCCTCGATCACCAGCGGGCCGGCAGTTTCCGACAGCGCGGCGAAAATTCCGCCGGTATGAAACCAGCGTACGCCGAGCGTTCCGAAGATGTATTCCCAGTCGATATCGCCAACCTTCAGTTGCGACGCCGCGGTGTTGCCGCGGTCAGAGCAGCCGACCGCGCCGCGAATACCAAAACCGCGTTCCGTGAAGTTCAGACCGTTGCGGACGGTGCGCCCGATACCGTCGGTTTCGACCCACTTGATCAGGGAAGTGTCCACGCCGCCCTGCAGAATGAAATCCTCCATCAGCAACCCGACTTCATTTTTCGCAAAGGCCGTGACCACCGCCGCGCGCCGGCCGAAACAGCGGCGCAGGCCGCGCGCCACATTGTATTCGCCGCCGCCTTCCCATGCCTGGAAATGCCGCGCCGTGCGGATACGTCCTTCGCCGGGATCCAAACGAAGCATCACTTCGCCCAGCGATACAATATCGTACCGGCACTTTTCTGCCGGTTTAAGATTCAGTGAATTCATTGTTTCTCCTTACTCCATCTGGATTTCTACTCGTGAACGCTGATCCGGTAGAAGGATGCGGCTCCGTCGTTCTGCGAATTAGTATAAACATTTTCCGGCGGGGTGGAGGGCAGATTGCTCGCGCCTGTGAGACCGGTAAAGGCCGCCATCAGATTGGTGGTCCGGCTGAGATTGTAAAAACGGTTCGATACGCTCGACCACCGAATGACGACGCTTTGAGAATTCATACTACCGCTGGTGATCCGGAGAACAGAAGCCGGATTGGTCGGGTTGGTTCCGGCGAT
>JBAZTQ010000089.1:0-13535 GCA_041661845.1 Kiritimatiellales bacterium
CAGCGCACGGACGTTATCCTGAATACAGAAAAACGGTTCCCGCAAATCTGGGATCCGATGACCGGACAGATAAAATCCGCACCGGCTCCCCGCGTGACCGCTGACGGCCGGCTGGCGCTGGCTGTCGATCTCCAGCCTTGGGATTCCTGCTTTGTGCTGTTAACGGCACAGCCGGAAGGCACCTTGCCGCCGGTCCGCCGGTTCGGACCGGAAACATTGCGCGCCGTGGAGGGAACCTGGTCGGTGGAATTCAGCGGTATCGGCGGCACGCAGCATCGGATGGATATGAGCAAACTGGTTGACTGGATCACAGTTCCGGAACTCAAGGATTTCTCCGGCAGCGCGCTGTACACCATCGACGTCGATCTTCCGGCGGAATTTGCGGGCAAGACCTCGGCGGTATTTCTGGATCTCGGCGAGGTTCATGAAGTCGCGCAGGTGCTGATTAACGGAACAGAGGCCGGAAAGGTCTGGATGCAGCCCTACCGGGTCGAGGTGAGCGGACTGCTCAAAGTTGGTAAAAATAAAATTCAGGTTCGTGCAGCCAACCTTGTGTGGAATTACACGATGGGTTTAGAAAAACCCACGCCGATTCCCGAAGAACTGCAGGCGCACTACGGCACCGCATGGAACAAGGATTGCAAAAGCTGGGAAACATTGCAGAACCACAAGCGGAGCAATAAAAACGACCGCCTGCCGTCCGGCCTGCTCGGCCCGGTAACATTAAGAATATCTACAGAAACCGTGAAGTAATAAGGAGTCACCATGCCGGTTAAACGACAGGGATTTATAAACGCTGCCGGTCTTGGCGTAATGACATTGGTTTTTCCAATGTTTGGAAAAGCGGAAGCGCCGGCGGCGGCGCGGCCGAATATCGTTTTTATTCTGGCCGACGATCTCGGCTGGGCGGACGTAGGTTTTCACGGGCCGGACATCAAGACGCCGAATATAGACAGGCTCGCCGCCGAAGGCGTCAAGCTGGAGGCCTTCTACGCGATGCCGGTCTGCACGCCTTCACGTTCCGCTCTGATGACCGGACGTTATCCGATCCGCTACGGACGGCAATATAATGTGCTGCGCCCGGGCTCTCAGGTCGGACTGTCGCTCGGCGAACGTCTGCTGCCGCAGGCTCTGCACGACGCCGGCTACGAGACGGCGATCTGCGGCAAGTGGCATCTCGGCGAGTTCCAGCCTGCGTACCAGCCGCTGCAGCGCGGCTTCGACCATCAGTACCGTCTGGCCGAACCGGATAAAAAGTTTTCCCATCTGGTAACCGCGGATAACGCAATGATACGGGATCAGACGCTCTGTTCGGACAAGGGGTACCTTGCACCGCTGTTCGCCAAAGAAGCCGTCCGCCTGATTGAACAGCGCGACACCGGCAAGCCGCTTTTTCTCTACGTCGCTTTTCACTCGCCGCACACGCCGGTGCTGTGCGCTCCGGAATACTCGGCACCCTATGCGCATCTGGGCCCCACCCGCAGTGTTTACGCCGGAATGGTCGCGGAAATGGATGAGGCGGTCGGACAGATTGTGTCCGCCATTGAGCGGCAGGGAATGCGCAAAGACACGCTCTTCATTTTCGGCAGCGATAACGGCGGGCTGGTCACAAAGGGAGAGTTCGCCAGCAACGGCCCGCTGCGCGGAGGAAAAGGGTCGCTTTATGACGGCGGCACGCGCGTGGTTGCCTGCGCCGCATGGGACGGCCATATTCCGGCGGGTTCGGTTGTCACCGAACCGCTGCACATGGTGGACTGGTATCCCACGCTGCTGAAACTGGCCGGGGCATCTCTCGACCAGAAACTTCCGCCGGACGGCCGCGATGCCTGGCCCGCCATTACACAGAGCAAGCCTTCGCCGCACCATGACATCCTTCTTAACACCGTCGGACGCGAAGGAGCCCTCCGCACAGGAAGCTGGAAACTGGTACGTAACGGCCAAACGGAAGATGATGAAGAGGGCGACACGAAACTGGCGAAAGAAGAGAAACAGAAAAAGCGGCAGGCCATCCGTGAGGCTGCTGACGTCTACGAGCTTTTCAATTTGGCGCAGGATCCGTTTGAAAAAAACAATCTGGCCGCAAGCCTGCCTGAAAAAGTGCAGGATCTTCGCACCCGGCTGGATATCTATACCAAAGAGGCGGTTCCGCCGATTATGGATCCCAAGCCGGTGAAAACACGGAGCAGCGCGGAATAACACCGGGAGCCGTTATGCAAAACAGACAGCAGAACATCATGCGACTGGCCGGCCTCGGAATGGCCGCATGTATTTTCCCAATGCTTGGAAAAGCGGAAGCGCCGGCGGCGGCGCGGCCGAATATCCTCATTTTCATGGCCGACGACTGGGGCTGGCCCTCTTCACCGCTTTACGGCGACCATGCCGTGAAGACACCGGCGCTGGAACGCATCGCGAAAGACGGAGTATTGTTCACCCATGCTTATTGCAGTGCGCCGTCGTGTGCGCCGTCGCGGGCTGCATTATTTACAGGACAGGATTTCTGGCGGCTGGAAGAAGGCGCCAATCTGCTCGGTACTCTGCCCAAAAAAATTCCGGTTTATAACGATCTGCTCGCCCAGTCCGGTTATGTGATCGGTTCGGCAGGAAAAGGCTACTCTCCGGCCAATCTTACGGCCGGCGGCCGGACAGAGAATCCCTCCGGCCCGTCCGAAGGCCCGGCGGTGAACGCGGGTCAATTCGAACGGTTCATCAAGAAGGTGCCGGAGGACAAGCCGTTTTGTTTCTGGTTCGGCAGCCGCGATCCGCACCGGGTTTACAAAAAAGGTTCGGGCGTGGCCTCCGGCATGAAACTGAGGGATGTTCAAGTGCCGGGCTTTCTGCCCGATACACCGGAAGTGCGCAGCGACCTCTGTGATTATTATCTCATGGTGCAGAAGTTCAACGACGACGTCATGAAGACCATCGCTGTGCTTGAAAAATCAGGACGCTACGATAACACGCTGATCATCATCACCGGAGATAACGGGATGCCGTTCCCGCACGCCAAGACACAGATCTACGAGTACGGCGTACATCAGCCGCTGGCTATCTGCTGGAAAGGCCGCTTTGCCGGAGGCCGGACCGTGGACGACTACACCGGCTTTACCGATTTCGCGCCGACGATTCTCGAAGCGGCGGGACTTTCTGCACCGGAAGAGATGACCGGAAAGAGCCTGCTTCCGCTGCTGCTCTCCGGAAAGTCGGGACAGATTGAGCCGCAGCGCGACGCGGCTTTTGCCGGGCTGGAACGGCATGCGGGAAGTTATCCGATGCGCGCCATCCGCACGAAAGAATTTTCCTACATCCGGAATTTCGCCGCGGATCGCGACCCGAATCTTTACGGACGGGGCGGCCCGGCCATGGAATACATGATCGCGCACAAGGACGGCAGTGCGGAGCTGAAGCGGCTCTACGCGGCGTCGTTCGGTCCGCGGCCGGAGGAAGAACTCTACGATCTGCAAAAAGATCCGTACGAACTCACGAATCTGGCAGCCGCTCCGGAATACGCGGACATCAAAAAGAAACTGGCTGACCGTCTGATGGCGCATCTCACGAAAACCGGCGATCCGCGCGCCCTCGGCAGCGGCGCCGTATTCGACAATTACCGGACGTGGGACAGCAAAGGAAATGAGCTGCCGCCGGTTTCCAGACAGAAAATGCCCAACGGGGGCAGGCTCAACAGATTATGAAATACAGGAGGTATCCGGTTATGCTGTACCGCACTAAGCATCCTGTTTTGAAGTTTTTCGCCCTTGGAGCTGCGGTTTCAGGACTGTCAGCGGCGGAAGCCGCCGCATCGCGACTGGACTCCGCCGGAACGCTGCGCCGCGCTGCCCGACGGCGTAACAGTACCGGAGCCAGATACCCTGTTTGACGACTACGCCAACCGCGCCTCGCCGCTCAAGAGCCAGAAACTGACCGTCGCCAAGGATATGAGTCTTCCCGGCGACCTGAAGATCTGGCCCGCAAAATCTGTCGGGCAGATTCCGGAGATGTATCGTGCGCGCAACGAAGAATTCCGCAAACTGAATCCTCAAGGCGCCGATCTGATCCATTGGAAATACCAGACGTATGTGAAGGACTGCCTGCGCTGCGTGAAGTCGGTCGATGACAGCGTCGGCAGAGTGATGGATTATCTGGAAAAGCATAATCTGGCGGATAACACTGCGGTGATCTATTCCTCCGACCAGAGCTTTTATCTCGGCGAACACGGCTGGCTCGACAAGCACTGGATCTCCGAGGAATCCATCCACATGCCGTTCATCATCCGCTGGCCCGGCGCCGTCAAGCCGGGCAGCCGTCCCGATGCCATGATCCAGAACATTGATTACGCACCGACGCTCGTTGAGATTGCCGGAGGCGAAGTTCCTTCCGGTCTGCACGGACATTCCTTCCCATCCTGCACGGGGAGACGCCGCCGGACTGGCGCACAAGCGTTTATTACCGCTACTACGACCATGGATGGGGCGTGGCCCGGCACAACGGCGTGCGGATCAAGGACTGCATGCCGGTGCATTATCTTGAAGCGGATGAATGGGATCTGTTCGACCTGAAAAAAGATCCGGCACAAATGCGCAGTGTTTATGCGGATCCGGAATACGCCGACGTGGTGGAGAATCTGAAAACGGAAATCGAAACCCTGCGGCAGCAGTACGGCGAGCATGATCCCTGTACAGAACCGCAACCTGCGAAACCCGGAAAGTGACCGCATCCGCCAGGTCTCGGCACGGCAGGTTCAATTTCCCACCCATTGGATTCTGCGTAAAATATTGACGGATCTCAAACTGAGCCGTGCGTTCCGCAGGGAGCGTCCCGATCCGGCATTATTTCATAACCGTCCGGCCCGTTTCCGCGCTTCGCCGGATCATGTCCATCAGGTTCGCGAAGCGGAGACCGATTTCCGGCGGGCAGGGATTCTCTATCCTGCCGGAGCGCACCCGCAGAAACTGCTCCCACGGGCCGCGCGACTTGCGGTACGGCACCGGCTTGAATCCGGTTTCACCGGCCTTCTTGATGAACAGACAGTCCCCCCACATGCCGGTTCTGAGTATGCCTCGGTCACCGAACACCAGTATCTGTGAACAGCATTGCACCGAATCGCCCACCCCGGCCAGCGAAAGCATAACCCCGTTTGCGGACAGGCCGCTCACCGAGGAATTGATTTCAACGGGCGTATTCCGGTTGTCCAGCAAGGCGGTGACACAGGCGACATCCGCGCCCAGAAGATCAACCGCCGTATTGATCATGTGAGAGCCGGTATCGAAGAGGAAGCCTCCGCCGGAAATTTCCGGAACCATCCGCCAGGTTCCGGCGGACTTTCTTTTCCAGTCCTGATGCGCGAAAGCGGAGATGGCGGTTACCTTTCCGATCGCTCCCTGCGCCAGCAGCTGTTTGGCTTTCCAGATGGCCGGCGACAGACTTCCGGGAAGCGCCACCATGACGAGCCGTCCGGTTTTATTGCGGAGCTTAATCAGCCGCCGGGCTTCCGCGCCATTCATCACCATCGGTTTTTCGATCAGCACGTCCATGCCGTTCTGCAGACAGTCCCGCGCGTGCTCGAAATGGAATTTGTGCGGGGAACAAATCACAGCGGCATCGGCGGCGCCCTGAGCCTTGATTAATTCCCGGATCGTCGTATAGAACGGCGGGCACGCGAGACCCCTCTCTGAAAACAATGCTGCCGTCGCGGCCCGAGGTGCTTCACCGGGCTCCACCAAACCGGCAATGCCCGTGGTTCGCCCCATGCTTATCATGACGCTGATATGGTAGCGCGCGACGTCGCCCGCCCCCACAATGATGCTTTTGACTCCGGCCATGTCTCACCTCTTACTTCGTATATCCGCCCTGTTTTCTGTATTCGTTATCAAGCCGGGCCCAGAAACGGGTCAGTTCGTCCAGCGTCTCCGGATTTTCCGCCGCCAGATTGTGCATTTCGGTGCGGTCGTCTTCGATGTTGTAAAGTTCCCACTTATTCCCGTCCATGAAGGCAGAAGAGATTTTCCATTTTCCTTTAATCAACGCACGGTTCGAATCGTGCTTGAAGTAGATGTAATCGCGCGCGATGTCCTTTCCTTGCAGCGCCGGAACAAGACTCTTGCCGGGGAACGGCGGAGCGTCCGGCAACATCGGTTTGATCTCGCCGCCGGCCAGCTCAAGAAACGTCGGCATAAAGTCGATCACATGGCCGCAGGTATAAACGAAGCCTCCCGGTTTCTGCGTGATGCCTTTCGGCCAGCGGGCAATCAGCGGCGTAGAGGGACCGCCCTCGTGCGTCCAGATTTTGTGACGGCGGAACGGAGTGTTGCAAACCGTAGTCCAGGCCGGGCCGAGTGCCAATGCCGTGTTTTCACTGCCCCAGCGTGCGGTGTTGTCATGCTGATATTTCAGAAAATCCTGAAGCTGCTCGTTCGGAATCATCTGCGTGCAGTCGGCGCCGTTATCGGAAAGAAACAGGATGAGCGTGTTGTCGAGCTGGCCTTTTTCTTTGAGCAGCGCAAGCACCCGGCCGACCTGCTGGTCGATGATATCCACCATCGCGGCGTGGATTTCCATTTTTTTGGCCTGCTCTTTTTTCTGCTTGTCGCTGAGTGTTTCCCAAGGTGTGTATTGGTACACATCCTCAAAACCCATCTGTTCATTCCGCACCTTGCGGGCTTCTTCGGTCTGCGGCGAATGACGGGAAATTACATCCGGCTCCGGTGCGGAAAGCTTCCAGCTGGACGGGAAACCGAGCGCCATCATCTTTTCATACCGCCGCCGGCGGATCACATCCCAGCCCGCGTCATACACGCCGTTATATTTATCAATGAATTCCTGCGGAGCCTTCAGCGGATAGTGCGGGCCGAGGAATGCCAGATAGGCAAAGAACGGCTGATCCGCATGCTGCGCATAATGCTCATTGAGAAAATCGACCATGTAATTGCCGACCGCCTGATCCACGAAGTACCCGTCTTCCGGCTTCGCCCTCGGGAGCATTTTGCCGTCCAGCGCGTGATAGAACGGCGTGTAAAGAAGCCAGCCCTGGGCGCTGTCATAGGCCCGGTCGAACCCGGCGGCATGCGCCGAGTGGCAGCCGGTTATATAAGCGTGCCATTTGCCGGACTGGTAGGTGCGGTAGCCCAGCGGCTTGAGCATTTGCGGAATGGGCTTGGCCCAGGACACATAAGTGCCTTCACCGCGGTTCGGATCGGAACCGGTTTGCGGCGCGTAATAACCGGTCATGATGGAACTGCGCGTCGGCCAGCAGCGCGCGCAGTTGTAAAACTGCGTAAACCGCAACCCCTCTGCGGCGAGCCGGTCGATGTTCGGCGTTTTAATTTCGCCGCCGTAACAGCCGAGATCAGAGAACCCCATATCATCGTCGATGATCAGGAGTATGTTCGGACGGGCGGCCGCCTCGGCGGAAAGCACCGGGGAGGCCGGCAGCACCGCTGCGAGGCACATTGCGGAGGTCAGTTTTTTATTCATCGTGTTCCTTTGATTTAGTTCCGTAATAATTAAATGAATCCGTGGGGAGTCGCCGCGGCGGCCCGCCGTTCAGTCAGAATTTTCTGCGTCTCGATCGCCCGCTTGCGCGTGATCGGATAAAAACTGATGAGGATCAGCCCAAGAACGACTCCCAGCGCCTGACCAATCACATAGACAAGCTTCAGGTTAAAACCCACGGCTTCCGGCATTCCGCATTTAGCGGCAACCTCTGCATCGAAGCCGACGGCGCTGAGCACAAGTCCGCTCAGAATTGAAGTGATGGCAACCGCCATCTTCCGCGCGAGCGAACCGACCGCGCTGAAAATGCCTTCACGGCGCAGGCCGGTTTCCAGCTCATCTTCCTCGCAAATATCGCCGACCATCGTGACATAGGTCATCCAGGTGCCTTGCAGACCGAGACCGATAATCACGGTAGAGACCAGCTGCAGGTAAGGCATATCCGGACACAGGGTGAACCAGAGGCTGGCTATGCCAAGCAAGGTCAGACAAAGCAGAATCTGGGCGGAGATCTTTTTTCCCAGACGGCGGTGCATCCAGACGGCAAAAATCACGCTGATATAGGAGACGGCGGCATAGACCGAACCGCCCAGACCGCACAGGGCGAGGCCGGCGGCGCGGTCGCCGCCGTAGATGATGAAGATGTTCACATAGAGGCCCAGGCCGACCATTGTTCCCAGCGCCGTCACCACGATCACATTCGACAGGGCCACGACCAGAAAGGCCCGGTTGCCTGCGGCCTGCTTGAGCGCATCGGCAAACCTGGTTTTCTTCTGCATTTCGGCGCTGGCGATTTCCCGCCCGAAAACGGCGGGCATGATGCCCGTCACCAGCACAATCACACTGACGCCGATACTGACGCAGACGGCCCCTGCCACCGTGCTTCCAAACCCTTTATATTCGATCAGCCGCGGAAGCCACGGCAGAAGAAAGGACATGGTCAGTCCGAGGTAATTCGGCCAGGCCATCAAACGGGTGCGTTCATCATAATCGGTGGTCATCTCGAAACCCAAAGCCTGATAAGGAATGATGAAAACCGTATAGGCGATGAAGTAAATGGTTCCAAGAAACGTCAGCCACCAGAAAACGCCCCAGTCATTCTGAACCGGCGCCAGCCACAGCAACGGGAGAAGAAGTGCGCAGGCGATCGCTCCGGCAAAGATATAGGGTCTTCGCCGTCCCCAGCGCGACCGCGTGTTGTCGGAAATATTTCCCATGACGGGATCAATGACCGCATCGAAAGCCCTCGGAATCGTAACCGCCCAGCCCAGCAGGATCGGATCAATAAAAAGAGCAATGTTATAGACCGGCAGAACCAGCGACGAAAACGCGCACATGATCAGGTTGTCCGCCATCGCTCCGCAGGCATAGCCGATTTTATTCGGCCACGGGACGCGATCCGTCAAGCTGCCGGATGTCTGGAGCGCAGGCTTCATCGGCAGCCGGCCTTGCTCATGCAGTCGCGGATGTACGCCAGACTCTTCTTCAGCGCGGCATCCGGATCCGGATTGGCCACAATGCACTCGAACGCCAGACAGCCGGAAAATCTTATTTCGTTCAGCGCCTTGAAGGCTTCAACAAAGTTGATCGTACCCGTTCCGGGCTCCATGCGCGTATTGTCGGCCAAATGAACATGCCGGACATGCCGCCCCGCCTGACGCAGCGCCTCGGGCGATGAAGTCTCCTCGATGTTCATGTGGAATAAATCCGAAATCAATGCGACGGCGGGGTGGCCGCAGCGCCTAATAATTTCAACCCCGTTCGCCTGAGTCCGCAACAGGTGCTCTTCGTAGCGGTTGAGCGGTTCCAGCAGCAGCAGCGTGCCGGCCGCGCCGGCGACGTCTCCGAGTTCCTTACAAGTCTCCACCAGCAAATCGTTCTCCAGCTCAATGACACTTTTCAGCGGAGACAAATCCGGAAGGCGCGGCCCGCCGAGAATCGGCGGAACGATTTGTCCGGCCGCTTTGAATTCACCGGCCAGCTTTAAATAGTGTTTGGACTCTTCGATACTGGCCCGCCGTTTGGCGGGATCGGGATCAAGGAAGTCGATAGATGGATTTCCGCAGATCGATGAGACGGAAACCGGCGAGTTTTCAAAATCCCGGCGGGCCTGATCGAACTGGTTAACCGGATAGTCATTCGCGCTGATCTCGATACCGTCCACGCCATTGTCTGCCGCCCACTTTTGTTTGTCGGCGACGGTCTTGCCCGGAATCAACCAGAGCTGCATAGCAATTTTCATAACAAGTTCCTTTATGGCTTAGTGTCCGTATCGGTTGCGGTGAGAGTTCCGTCAGGGGCGAGCAGGAAATTTTTTCCGGCGGGGACAATCAAGTGCGTCCGTCCGTCGCCGTCTATTTCCTTCTGCGGTTTGTCCACCGCGCAGTCCGCCGTGATCGTCCATGGCTTGCCCGCAAAATAGAAATCCCGGATGGTGGCCTGCTTCCATTCCTTCGGAAATGCCGGAGCGATGCGCAGACCTTCGGGCGCAGGCTTCAATCCCATCACGCCGTCCACAAAATAGAACGGCACAAGTCCGCTCTCCGGAAACTCGCGTATGATTCCCACGGGCGTTCCGACTCCGATTACCGGATTTTTCGGCATCCGGCGGAGATCGTCCTTTTTCGCCTCATCAAGAATCACATCCATCCGCTTGATCGCACTGTCGGTTCCGAGGGTTTGCTGTCTCGCATGGAGGTCGTAGTAGGAGATGAAAAAAATCGTCCCGCCGTTCTGGGCGCTCAGGCCCCACGAAGCAGCTCCGCCTTTGCCAACGGTGTTGGTGTCCCCGCCAAAAAACAGTTTGAAATAATTGTCCTTGCCCGACTCAGCCGCAAGGGTCGTCAGGCGCGGGGAAAATTTGTAATGGTAGATGTCGGCACCGGTGGCGGTGTCGCCGGCAACCGTGCGCCGGCCGTCGATCCAGTCCATGACTTTTCCGGCGCGTTCGGAAGTCGCCAGCCCGACGGCCAGAGCTTTCAGATTTACGAACACAAATCCGAAGTCAACCCGCTTGCCGTTTTTGTCAATCCAGCCGATATAGCGTCCCTTGGCATCATCCCAGAACGCCTTGTTGAACTCGTCTTTGATGGTGGCGCGCAGCGTGCGGAAGCGGGCTGCTTCGGCGTTATCGCCGAGCGCTTCGAGAAGATCGGCATAGTATCCGACGGCTTCGTAATAGTGCGCGTTCATGTCGGCATCCTGGTGTCCGAAAACCCAGGAGTCCCAGTAATTGCTGCTCTTGGAGTCCGACGTTCCCTGCAATTCGGGATCTTTGAGCGTGATCAGTCCGGAGGCTCCGCCGAGGTCGTCGGTGAGCATGCGCATGGCGCGCCGGATTTTTGAGCGGATCGGCTCGCCGGTTTTTGGATCCTTGCGATCAAGGAAGGCGAGATCCCTCGTCATCAGAACGTAATACGAAACAGCGGATATGTAGATCGGGGCGATGTCATAGTGACGGGTGTGTCCAAGGTGCTTTTCTTCATGCTCGGCGACCCAGACGTAGCCGTCTGTTTCGACCGGAATCCCGGCGAGCATGCTCTCCATGGCGGGGAGATATTCGGAATTGAACCAGATCATTTTCATCGCGTTCCAAAGCGCCCACTCGGTGGACCACCAGGCGAGCATTCCGCCGCTGTAGGGACGTCCGCTCATCCAGACGGATTCGTTGTGATCGTGGATTTCGTTTTTCGCCGATCCGAAAGTCAGCCAGAGATTATTCCAAGCGGCCATGCGCTGCTGGTCTATCCCTGCGGCTTCAAAACGCATGCCGTCCTTGCGGAAAGTCTGAATGCTTCCCAGCGCGAGCGCGTATTTACCGGCAGCGTCTGCATCGCGGCGGAAGCTGACCACGCGCAGGCCGTTGGCCACGACACCGTTTAATGGAATCGTGACCGCCCGGTCGCCCGGATTGGGGAACTTGAGAAACCGGGCGCACGGAACCGTCTGCCAAGTTTGACCGCCATCCAGCGTCGTTTCGATTTCAAAATCGGCAGGAAACTTTCCATCGGTTCCCGCATGGAGCTGAACTTGATCGAGGGACATCAGCTTTTCAAAATGTGAGGCGATCCAGAGCTTGTCATATTCCGCGGTTCCATTGACACGGTCTGGAAACTTTACGGATTTCGACGGGTCAGCTGATGTGGTGTAAACCGCCGGAACCGCCACAGGTTCGGGTAAAGATTCTCCGGTAACTTTGACCGGCGCGGCATTCCACGGCGAACGGTTTCCGGTAATGCTGACCGATTGCCATTGCCGCGCCTTTTCCCCCGGAGTGCAGTAGCTGTGGGTCAGTTCGAGCGGATACGTCGAGATGCCCTGCGCGGTGGTGATCCAGCGACCTTCTCCGTCATCGAGAATAAAATAGGCCATCTCATTGCTGCGATGAACAAATTGCATGCGCAGCTTAAGATCAGCCCCGACGGTGCCGGAATCTGCTGTTCGGGCGGCGCGGACTGCCGGAAGAACAGCGCCGCGGTTCGGGCCGAGAAACTCAAGCTGGTCGAGAAAAACTGATCCCTTCCACGCTCCGTCCGCGCTTTCCTTGGCAAGGTTGATTTTGAATTCAAACATCAGGAACGCCCGTTCATCCGGCTGTTTCGTATCATTTTTCAAATTGATTATATCTTCCGGTATTTTCAGACGAACCTGCTGCCAGCCGTTGCCGCCGGAAATAATAACCGGGCGGAACTTGTAGAATTCGAGATTATCCCCCAGCTGCCAAAGCTGGAGATTATCCAGCATCAGCTGCGGAGTGATTTCAAGCTTTGCTCTGCCCAGCTGATCGGTGTTCAGCCAGAAGGAAATTTCCTGAAAGCGCACATGCGGAACGGGAAACAGAAATCTTCCGGAGGCCTTCCTGTCCGGCAAATTAATGTCCAAGGCCAGACTGGCACTGCCTGTGCGTTTCGGCTCGGCAACAAACCGGAGGTCGGGTAATCCTGCACCCGCATGGCTGCAAATCAGCTCGGGTTTGCGTTCAATGTCAAACAGGCCGTAATACGCCAGCTCTTTTTCCGCTGCCTTTGAAAAAAAAGGCAAAGCCGACAGCAGCATGAACAGAAAGAAAAAACGCGGATTCATAGTAGGCGTTACCTTTCCCTTGATGCCTGCTGCCATGGGAGTTCAAATTCGTAAGAGCCCGAAGCCACTTCGCAGACGACGGCTCCGGATTCGGCGCGAAGCACCTGCACTCCGGCAGCGTCCAATGACTTGCCGCTTTCACGCGCCGTCGCTGCATCGTCAGCGGGCAGCCACACGGTCGCGCTGGTGTTGGCAGGCACGGTGATTTTCCAACGGAATTTTTCATCCTCAATCCGCCACTCGCTGACAATCCGTCCGTAAGGAGAATGGTGCGCGGCCTTCACCCAGCTCAGGCCGCCCGCCGGTTGAGGGCGCATGAGAATGTGTTTAAAGCCCGGCTGCGCGGGATCGGGTTTGATGCCCGCGAGGTTTTCGTACAACCAGATAACCAGGTCGCCGACGAGCATGACGTGATTGCCGGAGTTCATCGCCGGATCAGCGGTGTTGCCGTTCCACAGTTCCCAAATCGTAGTGGCACCTTGCTCAACCATGTATCCCCAGCCCGGATAGTCGGTGCTCGCGGCAAATCCGCAAACCAGATCGGGCCGCCCGCCTTCGGTAAGGACACGATTGAGCCACTGCCCGCCAATGATTCCCGTGCCGATGTGTCCCCGGCTTTCTTCCGTTATTTTTTTGACCAGCCGGTTAAATACGCGGGCGCGCTGATCCGGCGGCACCATGTCGAACGCGAGCGGCAGCACGCACGAAGTCTGCGTGCCGTTGCCGTAGAATCCTTTTTCCTGATCGTAGAATTTTGCGTTTAGCGCAACCTTGAGCTGTTCGGCCAGCGCAGCGAAGCGGACGCTGTCGGCAGGGTTATCCAGCAGGTTCGCATAACCGGCCATCAGCTTGAGGCAGTGGTGAAAATAGCAGGTGGCGAGAATGGCCGGAGCGGTCTTGCTGGCGGGGTTCTGCGAGTGAATCAGCGCCGCGTCTTCCGGCGGTACGCACCAGTCGCCGTAGGTGTCCTT
>JBAZTQ010000090.1:0-13414 GCA_041661845.1 Kiritimatiellales bacterium
AACAGAGAGATTATCAGCAGCTCTCCATAGCAAACATTGCCGCAGAATTAAATGTGTGCCCGGACACTTTGAGGAAGGCCTGTTTAAAACAGCTGCACATGCCGGCAAACAGTTACCTGACACAAATCAAACTCGCCCGCGCCAAAGAACTGCTCGTCAGTACGCCTTACAAAGCGGCCTGCATATCCGGTGCCGCCGGGTTCGGCAGTGAAAAACATTTTTTCAAAACCTTCAAACTCAACACCGGGAAAACCCCTCTTGAGTGGCGCTCGTCAGAAAAACCGGTGCGCCCGTCTTGAAGGGTTTCCCTGCGCTGCAGAGCCTTTATTCCAGTTGCATCAACTCGGTTGGATCAAGCAGACCAGCGAGGTGCTCATCCAAAGATCGGCCGCGGGAAGATTGTATTGGTGACGCTCTATTAAAAAAACAGCTGCCGGCCCCGGCGGCTATGAACCGCGAGGCCGGCAGCCCGGAATTTATATGGCGGCTACAGCTTTTCCCGACCCGCTCTAAATATCCGATTTTGCCTTTTCTGCGACAATCTCGGCCGCACTAAGCGCCCGGTTCAGTACCCGCATTTCATCCATAGATCCTTTATAAGGCCCCCATGAAAAATTCCCTCCGAAATTACATCCGGGATGCGGAATTTTCCCTGCTGTGGCGGTTCCGGTTGCCACCAATACGCCATTGGTATACAAGCGGGGAACGCAGTTGCTGTACGTTACCGCAACATGCGTCCATGCCGTTGAGGATAAGCTGGCCGCCAGTGTGATTTTGACCGGGGTATCCCATCCGGCAGGGATTGTACCGTGCTCCACCACCTGCATTCCGTTGGTTCCGACCGACAGGGCGACACCTCTGTGTATATTCGTCACGCCGTTCGGAGAAAGCTCGTCCCCGTTAAGGAGCGTAAACACATAACTTTGAGTCGCAGTTCGGGCACTTCCGCTGATTCCTTTCGCCGGCTTCACCCAGGCCATCATTGTAAAATTGGACATAATTTCTTTAAACTGCGGTATGGCGGCGGTGGTGACGCTGTCGTTCGTTCCGTGAAAATAAAGTCCTGTTCCATATTTCCCGGCAACCCAGGTCGCGCCGCTGACCGTCCCGTTTTGCACATAGCATCTGCCGTAAGCCGTGCTGCCGGAGCCCTCTTCCAGACCCCAATAACCGGCCAGTTCCGGACGCGCTTCCACCGGCAGCATGGAAATCGCCGCCGTGGGTTCGCTGTTCACGATGTCTACCAAAGGAAAAGTGAAGAATCGATTGTCGTATACCGAGGCATTGACGGTGCCCCGGGAAATATTAATCCCGGTTCCTTCATAATCGCAGAAGCGAAGCATATTGCCCGAAATGTCTACATTCCGGTTCTTGTTACCCTCCAGCAGAACGAAGGTGTTCAGAGGGCGGTTTGTCAATCCCGCACTGTAAAGAAAACAATCTCTGACATATATATTAGTGCAACTGGAAAAGCGCAGGGTGCTGCTTTGAACATCGTTCGGCATACCTGACCACAGGGTTTCTACGTTCATAACCGAAACGGTGCTCGCATTAGCAACAATCAGATTGTTCAGCACGCTGATATGTGGGCCGTTCAGCGCAAACGTCCCGCCTCCCGCATTTACGGTTAATCCGGTACTTATCGAACCAACAGCGAAAGCACCGGGGCTCTGCAAGACGATCGCTCCGCCGAGACTGTTAATCGCAGCGGCTGTTTCCACATTATTTATCAGTCCGCCATGCCACCAGTCAAAGCCATAGCCGCCGTCTAATTTAATTCCGGTGGCTCCGACATAAGCGGGTAAAGAGGGCAGGGAACGGAGATTTATCCAGACCCCTTGGAAAAGTGGACGCACAAGTCCCTGCCCTTTTACCCCGATCTTAAACAACCGGTTAGTACTAAGAGATTCAATGGTCACATCATGAAGAATAAGAGATCGAGCGCCATTGTTGGTGCCTTTTTTCTGTATCAACTCGATCGCGGTTCCGGAGTTTGTATGGCAGCCCGTCATCCGCAGGTCGTGGATTGTGGTCAGCACCTGATTCGTACACACGATCTTGAACACCCCGCCTGTGCCGGTTGCCATAATGTCGGAAACTCCGTTCCCGTCTCCGAAAATTGTTATTTTCTGCCAATTTCCGGCGTTTTGCGGCAACGTGATCTGCTTGGATAATTTATATCGGCCCGCCGGAAAATAGAGCGATCCCTGCCCGAGGGTATTCAGCTTGACCAGCAACTGCGCCACGGCTTGCGTAATAGCCGTCGTGTCGTCCGTTATGCCATCGCCTATGGCATTATAATTAGTCACGTTGACTATCGGAGAGCAGTTCAGCGTACTCCACCGGAGATCTTCATCCGTTTTATGTCTCGCCGGACTGTCAAGGAACGTTCGCATAGCGCCGTGGACAATATAGGTATCGATGCCGCTATCGAATATATTTGTCTGAATATTGCCGTTATCAATGATTTTGGTAAGCGAAACATTGGCACCGATCAAGATACTTTTTGAAAACGAACCAAAGGTATTATAGGCAATGGTGTTCTGGTTGTCTGTATTCGCGCGGGATTCCTCCAGTACAATACCGTACTGATTGGCACCGCCGGTAAAGATATTCTCGGAGATAATGGATTGCCGCAATCGATTAACATAAATGTTCGTGTACGCTCCGGTCCCAGTGCCGGATCGGGTAAACACATTATTATTAATAGTAGAAAAATTCTTTTTATCTATGCTGATTCCAGTTTGACACGCACTGATCGTATTATCACGTATCGTTCCGCCGGAAGATGACATTAACGCATCGTCAACGGTCATCCGTATGCCGATATTGACATTGGTAATGGTGGTATAAGCCGTACTGTTCCCCTCACCCCCGCGTGTGGTGTCAATAGCCGCATTTGCGGCATTAAAAGAACAGTTGGCAACCTCGCACCCGTAGTGTTCGTCAAGTGAAATGCATGCGAGCATTCCCGGACGGTTCCCAAGCACATCCATATTTTGAAATACCGGGCGTGTTACATCTTTCGCCTTAAAGCCGTAGGTGAAATAGCAATGTATATCAGCACGGGTTATTTTCACGTTGTGCAGCAAAGGTGTTGTACGAACACTGACCTCCGTGCCTGTTGATTTAATGATCTCTATGGCTGCGCCGGCATTCGCCACCTCTGCTCTGAATTGCAGATCCTGAAGTCCAACCGAAAAATTGTAAGGAGTATTCGTATCGTTGATAGTAAATAACAATGCGCCGTTCAGATTTGATGAAGATATAATTGTTGCGTTGGGGTAGCCTGTATTGTCTCCGCGAATCGTAATTCCCTGCTGAGAGCCGCGGGGAGACAGTGAAGCAAAATGAAGCCTGTTTGTAATCAAATACGTTCCTGTCGGCAGATATAAACAAACTCCGGCATCGGCGATTAATTTCCCGGACAGATAATTGAGCGCTCTTTGCAGCGCGGCCGTATCATCTTTATCATCGTTGGGAATTGCACCGAATTCTTGTGCACTCACCGACCGGCCTGTTACCGCCAAACCTTGAAGCGGGCTCATCATGGCTGCCGTGAGCAGCACGAGTGCATACCTGACAAACGGAATTCTCAAAAAACATCTTTCCCGCATTTCAAGAGAACCGCTGTCCCCGCCTATTGATACATGACTGCATTTCGATCGAATCTTCATCCTGCATCCTTTCTGTTTAGCCGGCTCTCTTTAATCCATACCGGTGGCCGGTGAAGCGATTCTCTGCGCATCAGGCCGATATGTATAGTGGCTTTATGTGGTATTATGACCGGCTTTTTGTGCGGCAGGTGCAGGGGCAGAAACCGGTTCGCTTTTTGAAAACACGGTAGAACAGCCGCAGATCATCTCCGTACCCCGTCGTGCAGGCTATTTCCTTGATACTCAGCGCGGTATTCTGCAACAGCTCCCGGGCCCGCTCGACCCGCAGGTTGCAGATGTATTCTCTGGGACTCGCCCCCATAATTCGTTTGAACATTTTTGAAAAATGAGCCCGGGAATATCCCAGCCGGTGAGCCAGTTCTTCGACTGAAAGTTTATCCCCTGAATGATCGGCCATATATCCGGCTATCTGCCGGATGTGTGTTTTCTGTTTCAGGCTGTCCAACGACTCTGCATTCGATCCGGCCTGTACCAGATACAGAATGGTCTCGACACAATGAGCCGCCGCTTCCGGCTGCTTGTTATGAAAAAACCGCACGGCGGTTTCAGCCGTCTGCCGGATTAATAATGACTGCGCGGGATTACCATAAACAACCGGAAACGGCGGATCGAACTGGTAGGTGATTTCCCTGCCGGACTTTTCGTGCATCGAAAAGCGCATGCCGATGAATTCCAGCGGCCCGTCTCCTCCGTTGGAACTGCACCTCCGGTCCATGAGCCGATCCATAAAAAGCGAGCCTGCGCGGATGTCGTGAACAATCCCGTCCGCGCTTTCCAGCCGGTAGCACCCGTCGGTTATCACATTCAGTTCTATCCGGCAGCGCGCACCGGGCGCAAAATCTTCCACCGGGCGTTTCCAGCCGACGGCCAGGCTGATAAACGCAGCATAGCGGATTTCAAGCGTCGTATTCTTCAGCGTATATTTCATAGAGATCGCCTATATTAATTGCACTGAATTCTTCCTGTTATTGGACTGCTTCCTGACACCTCCGCAAATTCAAGAACCGGACGGTCCCCGGCAGGAGATGAAGGGTGGTCACATCAAATTATCTGGAGATAATCAATGTCACCGGCCCGAGCAGACCGGATTCCAGAAGCGGCTCGCTGCCGCCGTAAAATTTCCAGAGCAGGAATGTCGTGCGGCCGACCGGGCTTATTCCGCCCGTTTTAACCCACTTCGGAATAGTTTTAATCGGCCCGCCGGCCGACCATGCCGGACATTGCCTGCTGTAATCAAGCGACGGATCGGGATGCAGTTTTTCGTCGCCGATCAGACGGTTCGGCCAGAGATTGGTCACTTTGATCTCCAGATTGTTTTTACCCGGTTTCAGTACACCGGTCACGTCCACCTGATACGGAGGTTTCCAAAGTGTGCCGAGCGGCTGCCCGTTCAGCGAGACCTCGGCGACATTCTTCACCGTTCCAAGGTTTAAGACCGTTTCACCGGCATCAGGTTTCCAATCGAACTCCGTTCGATACGTAGCCGTGCCGGAAAAATATTTCACTCCGTCATCCGTCGACTCAGACCATGAAATAAGTTGAGGCAGCGTGATGCCGGCCGGCGCCTGTTTTCCGGGCGGGAAAGAAATATCCCACGGGCCTGCCAGATCCAGCTGAACCGGCTCGGCCGCCGTCAGCGCAGCGTTCTGTCCGGCGGCGTTGCGTGCCTGATAAACTCCCGGAGCACCCGCGCGGACGTCCAGGGCAGTCCCGTTGAAAACAACGTCGGGAACACCCGCCGATTGTTTCGTGCCTGCCGGTCTTGTCTGGTTCATGACCGCAGCAACCGCGGCAGCTTCCAGCGCACCGGCGCGCTGAGCCCATCCTGCGGTTTCGCCGTTGAAAGCAACCACACTGCGTTTACTCTTCACGCCGATGGAAGGATGAACCGGGCGCGAAAACGCTTTCCCGGCTTTCACCGGCTTCCCGTTCACATAAAGTTGCGGAACCCGGTCACGGAAAACCACCGCGACATGTGTCCACTGACTCAGATCACCTTCATAGGCCGATACCGTCGCAAACAGCCGTGAGCCGTGAGCCAAAACAACCAGCCCGTTGCGGCCCGCCGCGATGCCGATTCCTAAATCGGGTTCGCCGAAAATCTCATGCCCCGGCGCGGGATAAACCGCAAAATTCCATCCGCCGGGTTTGACGTTGAGGCCTTCTTCAGGAATCTGCATTTCCGCATCCGATTTCAGCCAGAGCGCCATGGTGAAGTTGTCCGCGGCATTTGTTTCAATCTGCGCTTCCAAGGTCTGGATTTTTTCCTTCGGGAAAAGTGACTGCCCGTCACAGGATACTGACACCAGCGCCTGCGGATTCGACGGCTCGCGGAAAACCACAAAAACCGAACCGGCCGGATCGAAATGCATCGGCAGTTCGGTGACACCGTTCACCACCCGATAGACCGCCGGTTTAACAATCCTGCCGGTGGAAGCGTCCCACAGTTCCGGCGCCTTGCCGGTCACACGGAAGCGGACGGTTGCATCAAGAGCGCTTCCGCTGTCAGCGCTGGCGACAAAGTAAAAGTCGGCTTTGTCGGTTTTGCGGTGGATATAGCGCAAGGTGGAATCTTTTTTATCCGTTGAATAGTCGAAATCAGCCGGAGCAATTCCCGCCAGAACGGTTTCCAGCGAAGGGCCGTAAATCATACGGCCCTTGCCGCAGCGGTTTTCGGTCACAGTTTTCCCGTCGATCTTGCCCCAGACCCGTCCGGCGATTTCGCGAAGCGCCGCGTCATTTTTCGCCGCATCTTTCAGCCCCGGCGTGCGCAGCGGCTTCAGACCGATCACCGTCGCGCCGTCTTTAACCAGCGCTTCGATTTTCTGCACCGCTTCAAGCGCCATGTGATCACGATCGGGAAGCAGCAGAACGCGGTAGCTCATTCCGTGCGGCAGAACGAGATTCCCGTTTTTATCCACGGAAAGCTGTTTAAGGATTTCCAGATTGCACCCGTCAAAGTCATAACCCGCCGGAACCGGACTCCAGACATCTTCGCGGTGGCCTAGAGAGTTGGGCGCGTCGTCGCCGATGTAATGAATCACATCGGCAACAAACCTGCCGGATTGCAGAAGCGACTGGCAGCGGGTGACATACCCGACCCACGCTTTGCCGCCGTTTTCCCACCACGTCTGGGTGCGTTCAAAGTTGATCCCCCACGGACCGAACGTCATACCCGGTTCGACGTTGCTGAACGGCTGCATGCAGTAGCGGTGAATGATGTAACGGTTGATGCCGGTGCAGAAAGCCTGGTCGCCCAAAACCTTCAGCGCAAACGGATCATCGTTGAACCCGCCGTTACCCGAAGTAAACGATTCCGCAGCGGCAATCGGACGGTTGTAAATATGCGAAACCGACGCCGCGACTTTGCAATCAGTACGGACGGCATTCGGCATCCAGAACTCGCCGACAGAAATGTCGGTCATCGAATTGTAGTTGATCGGATCGTACATGAACATCTGCCGCCCGGCCGCCTCGCTCTGGAACAGCACACCGTTTTCATGGCACATCCTGCGCATTTCGCCGTAAAAATTGTCGCGAATCAGATCGGCCATCGTGCGGCGCACATCCCAGAGAAACCGGTCGGATTCCCCGGCACTGCCGATAACCAGCCCCGAAGTCAGCACGGGCATCCACTTCGTCATGGAATAGCCGCGCCGTTTTTCAAACTCTTCCCGAAAGTGCGAACTCCAGGTGTGAATATTCGATTCCCAGCTGTCGGTATGTACCGAGTAAACCGGATTGCCTTTCGCCGCATTGTTGTCCGCGATCATTCCTTTGGCGAACGAGTCGAAGTGGAAGCGGATGGCTTCACCGCTCATCTTGTCAGCTTCCAGTCCTTCTCCGGCATTCGTGCGCGGTGCCACATGTTTCGCAGTACTGGTCATTCCGGCACGCACAATCAGCCAGCGCCCGGCCGGCGGCACCCAGTCCAGCGTACCGTCCGCAGAAAGTTTTCCGCTCAGATCAATAATTTGGTTCAGGTCAATACCGGCGATATCCGGCGGTGTCGGCGCGGCGTCCAGCCATTTGGTCTCTCCGCCATGCTCCCGCTTGCGGGCCCAGCCGGACTTCACTTCCCATAAATTGACACGCGGTTCAGCCAGCACTTCGATCTCGTCCACTTCAGACGGCGGCGGATTATTAATCAGGATACGGACAGCCCGCGCCGTTTCAGGTGCGAACGAAACGGTCATCGACTCCCGGTCTCTTCCATCGAGACTTGCGCCGAGATCAATCATCGCTGCCTGCCGAAACGATTCACCGTCCGCGGAGACTTCGATCATGGCAGGTGTATTCGCGCCCATGCCGTGCTTGTAATCCGGCAACTGAAACACCAGCGTACTGACCGTGCGCGGAGCATCGAAACGCAGCTCGGTCTGCTTGCCGATCTTCTGTCCCTTCGCATAGTTACCATCCGTCAGCGCCGGTGCCGGCTTGCCGTCCACCGTCGCAACCGGAGCGGACAGCGCGGTTTTCGCGCCCAGCGGCACGGCCAGCAAAGAAACCTCTTCATAAAAATTTTCTTTGGTCAGCGGTTGATCCAGCTTGACCGGGCCGGACACGGGCCCGGCGATTTCTTTAGTCGTCCAGACCAGCATTTTCATCGAACGGTCCGGCGTAATCCACGGTCCGCCTGCTGTCGCCCAGCCGTCACACTGATGAAGCGTCAGCTTCATGCCAAGGCGGACGCATTCCTTCGCCGCGTGAGCATACATCTCACGGTAAAGCGGCGAATTAAAATCCACATCACCGGGCGGCGTACCGAGACCGACGCCCATCATCAGCGCGCCGCCGATTCCGATGCGGTTCATCGCTTCCAGATCGGCGGTGATGCCTTCTTTGGTCACATTGCCATTCATCCAGAACCAGTAAACCCACGGCTTCGCTTCAGCCGGCGGGTGCGCAAAGCGCTGTTCCAAGTCCGGCGGGCTGTCTTTCGACGGTTGAGCACCGGCCAGCATTCCGCAACACAGCGCAATCATCATACAGATATACTTCTTCATATTTGCTCCCATATTAAACCCCTCTCCCATGTTTAAAGTACCACCGGCCTAAGGACTGACCGTCAGAGACAGATTGCTGAACTTTCCTGACGAGGTTCCGCTTTGACCGATTGCGATGTGGCTAATCACCGGATTGGCAGTAAATGTTCCGGAGGCCACTTCACTTCCATCGACGAGAAAGCGCACAGACCAAAGATCCTTCCGGGTGTTCAGCTCCAGTGCGAGGGTTGCCGATGTTTTTGCGGGATTAAAAGTTACCAGCTTCATTCCGTTTTTAAGCAATGCCTGACCTTGCCCGTTTCTTGACAACAATAGAGTCGCCGCACCGGCACTATTGCCGACAGGGGCAATACTTTTTGCCCCGCTAATGTCTGCGGAACCGGTCAATGCGATTGCCACCCAATTTTTATTGGTCTTATCTGGATTGCTGATAGCCGCATCCGTACTGAACATATAGATTTTTCCGGATTCCGGTGTAAAAGCCAGAAATCCATTCCGACAGCCCGTCATCCCGCCGGTAAAAGAACCATCGGCACTCAATGATGCGTGAGCCTTCCAGACCTGATCGACCGGCCCGATAGCCGGCATCTGACTCTCAAGATCCGTTGAACCCGGTCCGTTGAAGTTATCGTAATAGTTCATTACGCTGTCCGCGTTCACGGTTGCCGCCAGCAAAAACGACAGAGCGATCATCATCCGGATATATTTCTTCATAGTCAGGTTCCTCCTTGGGTTTAATTCTTTATCTGATTCCGGCCGTCTGCAACGTCACCGGGCCGAGCAGTCCGGACTCCGCCAGTGCGTCGTCTTTCTTCCACAGCCGCCAGCTGGTGAAAGTGAAGCGGCCTGTCGGGCTCGGTTTGCCTTCATTCAACCACGACGGCCATGACTTGAGCGTGCCATTTGGATTACGGTCGCTGTCCTCCGGCAACTGTTCGTCGCCGATCATGCGGTTAATCCAGAGGTTGACCACTTTCACTTCCAGCTCGTTGCCGCCCTTCTTCACCGCGTCGGTAATATCTATACGGAACGGCGGCTTCCACAGAATGCCGAGGTCTTTGCCGTTCAGCTTCACTTCGGCCATCACGGCAACATTGCCGAGATCCAGGAAAATTTCAGATTGCGGATTGTCGATTGCGGATTGGAACGTCTTGCGATACGTCGCCGTGCCGGAATAATACCTGATGCCGGGTTCGGGGCGTTTACTCCAATCTTCGAGTTTCTCAAAGATGAATTCGCCGGGCCGCCTGCCCTGAGCGGAGTCGAACGGGCCCCGTTCCGGGTCGAAACTGACTTCCCACGGACCGGCAATCTCCTGCACCGGTTTAAACTCAAGCCAGTTCTTAATTTCCGATTTCCGATTTCCGATTTCCGATTTTTTCCGGAACACCACGAACATCGACCCGCTTGGATCGAAACGCAGCGGCACTTGTGTGACGCCAGCCTTTTCCTCATAAACCGCCGCCGTTTCCATCCGTCCGGTATCAGGCCACCACAGCTCCGGCTGTTTACCGGTGATGCGAAACGCGCAAAGCGACTCGACGGCATTAGTCTCCGGATTAGCCACAAAATAAATGTCCGTGTCGCCAAGCTTCTTGTGAATGTAGCGCAGATTCGGCTCCGCCTTGAAATCCGGCGGCAGGCCGGATTGCGCGAGCACGCGGCTTGGAATGCTGATGTCAGTAATTACATCCTGCGCTCCTGCCGGCATTTCCTCTACTTCGCCCCATGGTGCGATGCCGAGCGCACCGAGTTCGCGTGCTGCGATCCATTCCGGCGCGGAAGCGGTGCCGGTTTTCCAATTCCCGGAAACCGTCTTGGCCGCTTCCCACGCGGCATCGGTGCAAAGTTCCTGCGTCCGTCCGTCGCGGTATTTGATCTTCACGGCGGCAATCAGCCCGGCCGGGCTGGGGTCGCCGGTCGTGTTGTCGGCTTCCACGGCAATGATATTCTCGCCCGGCTTAAGCTGCGCGCCGATACTCATAACGCAGCCGCTCTCCCATTTGTCTCCGCTGCCGATGCGTTTGCCATTCACCCAGACTTCAAAATTATTATCGGCTGTCATCACCAGCCGCGCGGACTCGACGTCGCCGTCCACTTTCACGGTGCGCCGGAAATAACAGGCTCCCGGCAAGGCGGAAACGCCGGGATGTCCCTCGTTGAACCAGATCCATTTTGCACCGGACAGCGCCTTGCCGGTTTCATAATCCGCATCGGGTTTGGGTTGAAGTTCCCTGCCCCAGGTCACACGGCCTTTTCCGAAAGGACGGGTTGTGAGTTCAACGGGCGCTTCACCGTCGCCCCACAGTTCATGCGCCAGCGCCTTCACTTCCGCGTCGCATTCGGGATAGCCGCTCAGTCCCGGCGATTGGACTGGCGGCATACCGAGTACCGTGGCGCCATCCTTGACGAGATCGCGGATTTTCCGCAGGAGTTGCGGCGTCATCGTCCGCACCTGCGGCAATACCAGCATCCGGTAATTCATGCCGTCAGGCAGTACAAGACGGCCGTCCTTCACGGTCATGCGTGTGAGCACTACTTCCGGCGGACATCCGTCGAAATTGTAACCGGGACGGTCAAGGCCGGACTTCACCGGCGACTTAAACGCTTGCGGCGAAGTTTCCGGCGAAAGGAAGCAAAGGTCGGCGACGAACAGTCCCTGCTGCAAGAGAAACTGGCAGCGCGCCAGATATTCGTGCCACGCCTTCGACTGCTCCCACCACGTTTGCGTGCGCTCGTAGTGCAAGCCCCACGGACCCATGCTCACGCCCGGCGCACGGTCGGGATTCGTCCACGGCTGCAGCGCATAACGGTGAAAGACGAAGCGGTTGATCCCTTCGCAAAACGCCCAGTCACCGATTGCCTTGATGCCGGCGGGATGACTCTGCCATTTCTCGCTGTCGGCGGCGGTAAACGCCTCCGCGCCGAGAACCGGCCGGCCGTACACATGCGCCGCCGAGGCCATCTCGGTGCAGGTGGAAGAGGCACCGATAAAATTTTTCTGCGCTTTCCCCGCTTTATTCCACGCCCAGAACTCAGACATCGGCTCGTCGGCCTGCCCCGCGAACGTCAGGTCGTCATACGGACCGTTGCCGTAGGCTTCAATCGAAAGGCGCAGGCCGCGCTGATGCGCAAGTTCGCGGAAATATCCGGCGTAATTTTCCTTCAGCAGGTCGTTCGCAGTCATCCGCATATCCCAGAGGAACCGCTCTGAAATTTCCGGACTGTCCACGATGCGGCCCGCCATCACCGGCAGCAGCGGCAGCGGATCGTAGCCGCGCAGGCGCTGGAATTCCTCGCGGAATTTCGGCGTCCAGTTCTGTGTGCCGGTTTCCCAGCTGTCAATGTGCGTCGCGACCAGCGTTCTGCCGGCAAGCGGCTTGTTGTCATCAATCAGCTTCTGCATCAGCCCGTCAAAATGCGCTTTCGTGGCTTCCTTGCTGAACTTATCGCTTTCGAGGCCGCGGCCGTCGCCCGGCGCGGGATGATTGTCTTTGCCGGTAGTCGTGTGGCCGATCCGCAGGATCGTCCATTTCCCCGCCGGCACGTCCCACACGAGCCGTCCGTCTTTGCCGAGCTTGCCGGTAAGTTCCACGAGCCGGTCGCGCGCAACAACGGTTCCCGGCGGCAGCGCGGGGAACGTCGTGCGCAAAGGAATTTCTTCCCGCACGGCACCTGATTTACCGCGAAGGTGCGCCACGGCACAGCCCGGCGCAGGCGCGGGATAAGCGAACACCGCGATGTCGCGGTAAAAATCTTTCACCGCTTTCGGCTGTTGCAGTACGGCATCAGACCGCTTCGGCCCGGTGACATTCGTTTCCGACCACACGGCACGCTGCATCGAAAGCTCCGGCGTGATCCACGGCCCGCCGCTGCCGCACCAGCCGGCATCGTTGTTCATGTTCACTTCCAGACCGAGCCGGGCGGACTCACTGCAAAGATGTTTGAACAGACCGCGCCACAGCGGCCCGCCGAAAGCCGCCGGCCCTTTCGGCGTGCCTTGCATAGTTTCCATATACAGAACGCCGCCGATACCGACACGTTTCATCGCTTCGAGATCGGCGGTGATGCCGTTGCTGGTAATGTTGCCGTCGAGCGGAAACAGATATACCCAGGGCCGCGCCGAATCCGGCGGCGCGGCAAAACCTTTTTCCAGTTCGTCGGCACGGATCTGAACAGCCAGCAAACCGCAACACAACACGATCATCATCCAGACAGATTTTTTCATGTTTACTTTCATTGGCATCAGTCGCCGGTTTTGGTTGTCAGCGTAAAGTTATCCACCGAGCCGGTTACGTTGCCGTATTTTCCGAATCCGATGTATTGAATGTCGGGATTTGACTTGGAAAAAGTTCCTTTGCCGAAAGAAACTCCGTCAATTTGAAAGTCAACGGTCCACAGCGCCGGGCGGGTATCCAGTACGATCTTAAGTTCCGCTGTCGTCTTGTTCGGAGTGATGTTGAGCGAAGTTGCTCCGCCGTTTATCGTCCCGCCGCCTAACATCAGCTGCCCGGCCCCGTTATCGCGCAACAGGATCATTCCCCGCTGAGTGATATTCAGCCCTTTGTCGCCGGCCGGCAGGGCGGTTGCAAACGCAATCGCCACCCAGTGCGTCTTGATGCCCGGCGTAAGAGCCGTGTTGATCTTCAGTTCATAAACGTTTCCGGGAACCGGTTTGAATGGCAGGCAAGCCGTACCGAGCCCGACACCGGTCAGCGAGCCGTCCGCTTT